>CAZYNY010000059.1:0-19688 GCA_964648095.1 uncultured Nitrospirota bacterium
GGATACGCTCCGCGTGTAATTCTGAGTTCATTTATGGGCTTAGCAGTCTTGCTCTTTTCCCAAGGACATTCGTCTCTCCAAAATACAAGCCGCTTCACATCCGCATCCTTCAATTCCCAATCAATTAGTTGCTTCGTCGCAATAATGGTTTTGCCTATCGGAAGCAGTTCGATGCCCTCGGCCTTCATCCCTAAACCGCCTGCCGCAAACAAAGCCGTCCCACTTCCTGCAAATGGATCGAGCACAGTGCCATTATCAATGCGATATCTGCCCAACAAGTGCTCAACGAGACCGGCAGAAAAAGCCTCTTTATACTTGAACCAACGATAGACGGCCTTGCCCTTATTGGCTTGAAAGCTCACCATTGCGCGAGTGAGCGAGTTGTCAACCCGCAGTTTGTCTGCCCATCGTGCCTCGGCCTCACTATTCAACTTCTCAACGCGGGTTATTGCTCCAGATACGACGGATGACACACCCTCATTGTTCGGGCTTTTCATTCTATGCGCCGATTTTGTTGTAATTTGCGTCATCTCTATGCCTAGTTTCTCGTCTGGTACCTTTCCCTGCCTAACCAGTGCTTACACACTTTTCTCGACTTTATCAGAATTTTTCTGCTACTTCAATTAAATCATAAAATCGCATTTACATAACTATGTAATTTCACGATAATTAACAGGCTTGATAACATTCCTTTTTTTGTGCTTATCCTATTTCTTGATAATATTCCAATGTTTGAGTTTCCGTTTTGAAAATGTACTATTAAGTTGTCCACAATGCATATTATGACAAATTTGTATTACGTTTTTGCCAAATTATAGGCATTGATTGGGAAACGGGCAGCATACTGTTTCTATCCCTGACCTTGACACCCTCCCATTTTTTATGGTATTTAATAACGTTTAATATATGAAAGGAGCATGGTATGTATGCAGTGGTTGAAACGGGGGGGAAACAGTACCGGGTATCTCCTGGCGATATAGTCAGGTTTGAGAAGATAGACAAACCGGTAGGGGAAAAGATTGAACTAGACAAGGTACTCCTTGTCCGTGGTGACGGGGATGATAATCTCTCAGTCGGGGAGGCGCTTAAGGATGCCAGGGTGATCGGAGAGGTTGCTGCCCAGGGCCGGGAGAGGAAGGTGCTCATCTTCAAGAAAAAGAAGCGGAAGGGTTACCAGAGGACAAAGGGGCACAGGCAATATTTCACGAGTGTCAAGATAACAGAGATCAAGGCGTAGGAGGGGTTTTAAGATGGCTCATAAAAAAGGTGTCGGTTCATCAAGAAACGGACGGGACAGTCAGTCCCAGCGGCTCGGTGTAAAGAGGTACGGAGGAGAGCTTGTATCAGGAGGGAGCATACTTATACGCCAGCGGGGTACAAAATTTTTTCCGGGATTTAATGTCGGACAGGGGAGCGATGACACCCTCTTCGCCAAGATAAGCGGGGTTGTGAAGTTTGAGATGGCCGGAGGAAGAAAGAGGATAAGCGTATACCCTGCCCCTGTGCCTTCTGAATAGCTGCTGAATAATTGCCTTCCTAGCATACCAGCCTGCTTCATTCCTTTAATATCTGTCAAGGTGCACAATTGTTTATTGATGAGGTAAAGATATTTGTTAAGGCCGGGGACGGCGGAAATGGTTGTGTCTCCTTCAGGAGAGAAAAGTATGTCCCAAAGGGCGGGCCAAATGGCGGGGACGGCGGAAATGGCGGGGACATAACCATCAGGACCTCATCCTCTGTCTCAACCCTGCTTGATCTAAAATACCAGCAGCATTATATGGCAAAGAGGGGCGGGCATGGCAAGGGAAAGGACCAGCACGGGAAAAACGGGGATGACCTCCATATCCTGGTCCCGGTAGGGACCCTCGTAAAAGCATTAGAATCAGGGGAGCTCCTTGTAGACCTCACAAGAGAGGGAGAGGAATTTGTCTGTGCCCGGGGAGGCCGGGGTGGAAAGGGTAATGCAAGGTTTAAAACCTCTACCAACAGGACCCCCATGTATGCAGAGGAGGGGGAAAAAGGCACGGAGATGTGGCTCCTCCTTGAATTGAAACTGATGGCCGACGTAGGTATTGTCGGGCTTCCGAATGCCGGCAAATCAACACTTATCTCCAGGATCTCCCAGGCAAGGCCAAAGATAGCCGACTATCCCTTTACCACACTTACCCCCCACCTGGGCATGGTCTCCTGGGATGATGGAAAGGGTTTTGTGATCGCAGATATCCCCGGTTTAATTGAGGGGGCCCATGCCGGAAAAGGGCTCGGTTTTCAGTTCCTCCGGCACATAGACAGGACGGCATTCCTTGTCTTCCTGATAGACATATCCTCTCCGGACCCGGCAGGCAGTCTTGAGGTGCTCCGTTCGGAGTTGGGTCAATTTAATAGTTCCCTCCTTGAGAGGCCATTCGTGGTGGTCGCCTCAAAGATCGACATAAAGGGTGATGGTAAGGGGCTAAAAAAGCTTACATCGTACTGTAACAAATGTAAATATGATATAATTTCCGTCTCGGCTGTAACAGGCAAGGGGATTGACTCCCTTATATTATACCTTGGGAAAAAGGTGGAGGAATTAAAGGGGCAAAGTGTCGGATAATGACAAGCAGAAAGGACATACTAAAGGGATGTAAGAAGGTCGTTCTGAAGATAGGGTCTAACATCATCTCCTCTGTTGAGGAGGGGCTGGACTATTTGCGGATAGAGGAGATTGCACGGGAGATCTCGAACCTAAAAGGAACCGGCAGGGAGGTGATCATAGTATCATCCGGCGCTGTTGTCTCCGGGATAAAGAAGCTTGGATTAAAATCAAGGCCGGCTTCAATACCGATAAAGCAGGCCGCTGCCGCTGTGGGACAGAGCAGGCTTATGTGGGCCTGGGAGTCGGCCTTTGAGCAATTTAATGAAACGGTCGCTCAGGTCCTCCTAACAGGCGATGATATGACAAACAGGACAAGGCTGTTAAATTCAAGGAACACCATCTCGACCCTCCTTGAGTATAATGTCATACCTGTAATAAATGAGAATGACACAGTTGCTACAGAGGAGATTCGCCTGGGTGATAACGACAACCTCGCAGGGCTTGTGGCAAACCTTACAGATGCAAACCTCCTGATTATCCTCTCCGATGTGGACGGTCTGTTTACAGAAGATCCCAGGAGCAATCATCAGGCCAGGCTGATACCGCTCGTTTCGCGTGTAACCCCTGATATCGAGAGGATGGCGGGAGATGCTGCCTCTAAAGAGGGGACAGGCGGGATGCGGACAAAGGTACAGGCCGCAAAGAGGGTCTCCGCATCCGGTGCATATACCATCATAATATGCGGCTTAGACCCGAAAAACCTGTCAAGGCTATTTCAAGGAGAGGAGATCGGGACCATCTTCCTCCCTGAAGAAAGGCCATTGAAGGGGAGGAAACACTGGATTACCTACACGTTAAGATCAAAGGGGAGACTGGTGCTTGATGACGGCGCGGTCCAGGCCTTACGAGACAAAGGGAAGAGCCTGCTCCCCTCCGGTATAGTCTCAATCAACGGCAGTTTTGCCGTAGGCGATCCGGTATGCTGCTATAATAGTAAGGGGGCCGAGATTGCGAAGGGCCTCGTGAACTTTACCTCCTCTGATCTATCAAGAATTAAGGGTGTGAGGACAAGCGAGATTGAGAAGATCCTCGGGTATAAGGACTATGATGAGGTGATCCACAGGGATAATCTCGTTTTAATTAATCCAGAACAGAAGGACTTAAGATGAAGGATATAAAAGGATACATAAGAGATGCGGCAAGGGAGGCAAAGGCTGCATCAAGGTCCCTTGCCAAGGCAAAGACCGCTGTAAAAGACAGGGCCCTTGTACGGATGGCTGAGACCCTTGAGAAGAGGGCTGATGAGATCATCTTAGAGAACAGAAAGGACCTTGAACATGGAGAGGGGTCCGGCCTTGGCAGTGCCATGCTCGACCGCCTCAGATTAGACAGGAATAGGATAGGTGAGATGGCTAAAGGGCTCAGGGAGGTAGCAGCCCTTCCCGACCCGGTGGGAGAGATCACAAAGACATGGAGGAGACCTAACGGAATGGTGGTAAGCAAGATGAGGGCGCCGATAGGCCTGATCGGTATCATCTATGAATCAAGACCAAATGTAACAGCCGATGCTGCGGCCCTATGCATAAAATCCGGTAATGGCGTTATCCTGCGGGGCGGGTCAGAGGCGATAAATTCCAACATCATCATAGCAAGGCTCCTCTCCGGGGCTTGCGAACAGGAGGGTATTCCCGGCAGGGCAATAACGCTTATAGAGACAACTGATCGGGAGGCAGTATTAGAGCTTCTAAGACAGGAAGAATACGTTGACCTTGTAATCCCAAGAGGCGGGGAGGGGCTTATAAGGATGGTTGTAGAGAACGCGAAGGTCCCGGTGATCAAGCATTATAAGGGCGTATGCCATACCTATGTGGACATCGATGCAGACCTTGATAAGGCAGAGAATATCTGCTTTAACGCCAAGGCACAAAGGCCGGCCACATGTAACGCCATGGAGACCCTGTTGGTTCATCAGGGGGTTGCAAAGAGGTTCCTCCCCAAGATGATAAAGAGGCTAAGGGAGGCAGGGTGCGAGGTAAGGGGATGCAAAAAGACCATTTCTCTAATCCCTGATATCAAAGAGGCGCACGAGGATGACTGGGGCAGGGAGTACCTTGATCTTATACTCAATATTAAGGTGGTATCAGATATGGATGATGCAATGTCCCATATATCCGGATACGGATCTGAGCATTCCGATTCAATAATAACAGAGAGCTATACAAAGGCGCACCGCTTCTTAAGAGAGGTGGACTCTTCTGCCGTCTTTGTCAATGCATCAACAAGATTAAACGACGGATACCAGTTCGGCCTTGGTGCTGAGATAGGGATATCTACAACCAGGATCCATGCAAGGGGACCGATGGGGCTTGAAGAGCTCACCACTGCCAAGTTCATCATAATGGGTGATGGGCAGATCAGGGAGTAAGGATGCGGATCGGTATCCTTGGGGGGACATTCAACCCTATTCATAACTGTCACCTCGCTGTTGCAGAGGAGATATTAAAAAAGGCCTCTTTAGATCTGATCCTCTTTATCCCATCAGGCAATCCCCCGCACAAGGAGGAGAAGGATATAATAAGGTCGGAGGACAGGCACGAGATGGTCCTCCTTGCCACAAAAAAAGATCCAAGATTTAAGGTCCTTGATCTTGAGGTATCTAGACCGGGAAAGTCCTATTCCGTGGAGACGATCAGAGAGGTAAAATCTATCTATGAGGAGAAAAATGAACTCTTTTTTATAGTCGGGATCGATGCCTTTCTTGAGATCTCCACATGGAAGGACGCGGAGCTCCTCCTCTCCCTTTGTAATTTTCTGGTGATCTCAAGACCCGGTTTTTCCTTTTCAGATATCAACAAGGTCCCATTTCTCAAGAGGATAATCGGCCGGAGAGCAGAGGTGTCCGGCAGCATCAGGATCTCGATCGTTCCCAACTATTCTATCTCCTTTGTGGAGGTATCACCTTGCTTGATCTCTTCAACCGAGATCCGGGAGAGGCTCAGAAAAAGAAGATCCGTCGCAGGTCTCTTGCCTGGATCTGTAGAATCATATATAATGGAAAAAAAGTTATACTGGAGATAAGTACGATAGATCCTGAAGAAAAGGCCGTAATATCTGCAATCGCTGCAGGCGAGAAGAAGGGGATTGATATTGTCTTGCTGGACGTAGCAGGTCTCACCACCATTGCCGATTATTTCCTGATCTGTTCCGGGGAATCAGAGAGACAGGTAAAGGCCATAGCAGAGGCGATAACCGAGTCTCTCCAAAAAAAAGGGGTAAAACCGGCAGGCATAGAGGGGGACAAGGCCCTCCTCTGGGTCCTGATAGACTATCGAGACCTTATAGTGCATGCCTTCAAAAAAGAGGCGAGAGAATTTTATGCCCTGGAGAAGATATGGGCTGATGCTCCAAGGATTGACATAAAGGCAGAATCAACGTCCCCTGCTATCAGAAGACAGATAAGGGGGAGAAATAACTTAAAAAAGAAGAGATAGGTATATGCGCGTCTGGGTTTTTTTTCTCCTCATTATTATTCTTGGTCTTGGTTATGTCGAATTTTTTAACCGGGGAAATGTAACTATACATCTATCCGCCACCAGATCTATAGAGCTTCCTATCAGTGCACTCTTTCTTGTTTCCATCGCGTCAGGCGGTCTTATGGTCCTTGCCGTATCTGGAACAAGCCAGCTTAGAAACCTCTTTCTAAACTGGCGCTCATCCAAGATAAAGAAGAGAGAAGAAAAAATACAGGAGCTCTTTGCTGAGGCTACCAATGCCTTCCTGTCAAGGAGGACCAAAAAGGCGGCGGACCTTTATCGCCGTCTTATTGATCTGAACCCCAACCACATCAATTCATTGTTAAGACTTGGAGACCTTTATAGAATCGAAGGCGATTACAATGAGGCCATAAGACTGCACAAAAGGGCAAGGACATTAGATGAGCATGGGCTTGAGACAACCCTTTCCCTTGTATCAGATCTGGATGAGGCGGAAAGGCATGAGGAGGCTATATATCTGTTGTATGGTACTCTAAAGAGGGATGATTCCAATCCCGCCATGCTCAGGCGTCTTCGTGATATATATATCAAGACAGGGCAATGGGAGGAGGCGCATGACCTTCAGGAGAGGATCTTAAAGGAGAATGGGAAGGCCCAGCACGAAAAATTTGATGGAGAATCTGCGCTACTTGTGGGTTTAAAGTATGAGGCAGGCAGGCAATATTTTGATAAAGGGAATATTGAAAGGGCCAGGAAATATTTCAGAGAGGCCCTTAAGTTGAACAAGCAATTTCTCCCTTCCTACATCGGGCTAGGAGAGATATTGATACACGAGAACAATATAGATCGGGCAGAGACCCTATGGGAGGGCGCCTTTAAGATCACAGGGAACATCATGCTTCTTCACAGGCTGGAAGACATCTACCTGGAGATGGATCAGCCCGACAGGGCTATAGACATATATAAATCTGCCATAAAAAGAGACCCGAATAATCAGTCATTAAGGCTCTATCTGGGAAGACTTTATTATCGTCTTGAGATGATCGACGAGGCATTTGATCTCCTATTGGGTCTTGATACTGAGGGTGTAAGGTTTCCTGACCTGCACAAACTCCTTGGGAGCATATACCTGAGAAAGGACACCCTTATCTCTGCTGTTGAGGAGTTCAAAAAAGCGTTAAATTATGATAAAGGTGTTGTTGCCCGCTTCCAGTGCGCCTCTTGCAGCCTTGAGACTGCAAAATGGTCGGGGCGGTGCCCGAAGTGCGGCCATTGGGACAAACTTCGGGCCGGCCTGGATATGCAGGAAACCCTGACTGGTGAGTCGATGCCGTTAAAAAAGAACGGATTGTAGGATACAGCAGATGCAGGCATGGGAAAGACCTCTCCTTCTTATAGTCCTTGATGGTTGGGGGATTAACGAGAATCATGAGGGGAATGCCATAGCCCTGGCAAGAAAACCATTTTACAACTCGCTCATTGAAGGCTATCCTAACACGGGTCTCCTGGCTTCCGGCGAGGCAGTTGGACTCCCTGAAGGACAGATGGGCAACTCAGAGGTCGGGCACTTAAACCTGGGGGCAGGGAGGGTGGTATATCAGGACTTTACCAGGATTAACAGATCGATCAGGGATGGCTCCTTCTATAATAATAAGACCCTTATTGATGGGATAGAGGCTGCCCTCTCAGCCGGCGGCAGACTACACCTGCTTGGGCTCCTGTCTGACGGAGGGGTTCATAGCTCCATTGATCATCTTTTTTCCCTGATAAAGATGGTGAAGGGCCTTCCCATAAGGGATCTCTTCTTCCATATTATTCTGGATGGGCGTGATACCCCTCCATTCTCTGGATTGGGATATACAGAAAGACTTGGGAAGGAGCTGGACAGATATGGTATAGGCAGGATCGCGACCATTATGGGTAGATACTATGCAATGGACAGGGATAACAGGTGGGATAGGATAGAGAAGGCATATGATGCGATGGTGTCGGGCAAGGGGGATGCCTGCCGGTCTGTAAAGGAGATAATCAGTAGTAGTTATTCCCTGGGTATTGGTGATGAATTTATGGTTCCATCTGTGATCCTGGATGAGAAGGGGATGCCGGCAGGAAGGATTGGGGATGGCGACTCTGTGATTTTCTTTAATTTTAGAGCAGATAGGGCGCGTGAGATAACAAGGGCGCTAACAGAAAAGGGATTTAATGAATTCAACAGAGGTGCGCTTCCGCATCTATCCAGTTTTGTTTGTATGACAACTTATGATGAGGGATTTGATCTCCCTGTTGCATTCGCAAAGACAAGGCTTGATAATATATTCCCTGAAGTCATAAGTAATCTCGGTTTAAGGCAGATGCGGATAGCGGAGACTGAAAAATATGCCCATGTGACCTATTTTTTTAATGGTGGTAATGAGAGGGTCTATCCGGGCGAGGAGAGGGTCTTGATCCCATCACCAAGGGACATTCCTACATACGACCTGAAGCCTGAAATGAGTGCCCACGAGGTTACCTATAGGACGGTGAAGGAACTATCAACCGATCTTTATAAATTTATATTGGTTAATTATGCAAATCCCGATATGGTAGGTCACACAGGCGTTATGCCTGCTGCGATAAGGGCTATTGAAGTCATTGATGAATGCCTCAACACCTTAATTACTGCTGCAAGAAAAAAAGATTGGATTATATTTCTTACTGCCGACCATGGTAATATTGAACAGACGGTCGACTATAATACGAATGAGCCGCATACAGCGCACACACTGAATAAGGTGCCGTTGATAATTATTGGCCCTACTGATATTCGCCTACGGGATGATGGTATACTGGCAGACGTTGCACCTACAATAATAGATATTATAGGGATTAAAAAACCTGGGGAGATGAGCGGGAATTCTTTAATAAAAAGGTGATATGAGGGGTTTTTTAGAGACCTTAATTGTGGCAATGATTTTATTTTTTCTTTTCTTTATATTACCCGGTATTATATTCAAATGAAGATTATCTCTCCCCTTTTAAACCCTATCTTCCTAAATAAATGTCTTATATGCAGATCAACCATAAAAAAGGATATAGGAGACAGGGTCTGTCTTGATTGCTGGAAAAAGGTTAGGTTTTTGGATGGTCCTTTATGTCCTGTCTGCGGCAAACCATTCTTATCAGGTTCAACGCTATTAAAGTCTCCGGATTACAGGTGTGGTATCTGTCGTAAATCAAGACCTCATTTTACCAGGCATATCTACCTTGGCCCTTACGAGGGAGTCCTGTCAGATGTAATCAGGTTGTTTAAGTTTAAAAAGAAGGCTGCCCTGGCCTATCCTCTATCTTATTTATTGTGCAGAAAGATTAAGGATATCCCTGAAATTGATATTATCATACCTGTACCTCTGCATCCAAGAAGATTAAGGTTTCGGGAATTCAATCAGTCATTACTCCTATCCAGGTTAATTAGTAATCACATTAACAGGCCTGTCTTAAAAGATGTAATAGTAAAAAACAGGGATACACCGCCCCAAGTCAGATTAGATGGTGACAAAAGAAGAATAAATATGAGAAATGTCTTCTCTATAACAGAGGGTCATTTAGTAAATAAGAAGAGGGTCTTACTTATTGATGATGTATTCACAACAGGATCAACAGTCAATGAATGTGCAAAAATACTTAAGAAATCAGGCGCATATAGTATATACGTCCTTACTTTAGTAATGGCTAATAATTAAAGATCTTTAATTATAAAAAATAGTAGTAGTAATAGTAAGGACTGTTGATTTTTAAGAAAAAGCGGACAATATATGGTTATATTTAATAAATTCTTAATTATAACCTGTTAATAAAGGTCTTGATTGACTAATATATTTTTGATATAGTAATACAATAATATATATATTTAGTCCACCTCAAATTAATATTTTGTTTTGGTAACTTATTGAGTTTATTAAAGATATTTAGTTATTAACACCTGTTGATAAAGCTGTGTATAAATCCTAAAATATAAGATGGATAAGAGTAAAATCTGGATAGAAACTAAGAGACTATTAGGAGATAAGATTAATAATCAGGTGGTAGATACATGGTTTAACCCTTTAAATATTAAGGAGATAAATGAAAAGGGTGTAGTTATATCATCGCCAAATAAATTTCTTTCTGATTGGATAAATGACCACTACTATAAGATTGTTTGTGACGTATTAAGTAGTGTGACAGGCATTGATGGTATTAGCCTGGAATTTAAGAATGAAGAAAATAAGAAGATACCGGATACAAGTCGGTCTGAGGGGATAACGGAAAAGCCTGTTATTCCTCTAAATCAGGGTGTTGATAAGAAAAGGGGCACCTTAAATCCAAAATATACGTTTGAAACATTTGTAGTGGGATCCTCAAACCAGTTTGCCCAGGCCGCATGCCTTGCAGTAGCAGAGTCCCCGGGAAAATCGTATAATCCACTCTTTCTTTATGGTGGCGTCGGCCTCGGTAAGACACACCTTCTAAATGCAATCGGGAATTTCATATTAAAGAAAAAGGCCGGCGTGAAGATAACATATGTCTCTGCAGAGCAGTTTACAAATGAGGTGATAAGCTCCATTAGATATGAAAAGATGTCAGAATTCCGGCAGAGGCACAGAAGTACAGATATACTCCTGATAGACGACATACAGTTTATTGCCGGAAAAGAGAGGACACAGGAGGAGTTTTTCCACACCTTTAATACGCTATATGAGGCACAGAAACAGATTGTTGTGTCCAGCGACAGATTTCCAAAGGAGATGCCCGGCATAGAAGAGAGGCTTAGATCCAGGTTTGAGTGCGGACTGATAGCTGATATACAACCGGCTGATCTTGAGACAAAGATCGCAATCCTTGAGAAAAAAGCAGAAGTGGACAGGATAGCGCTTCCTCCGGATGTTTCAATGTTCCTGGCTACAAACATTAAGACAAATATTAGAGAGCTTGAAGGTTCACTTATACGTCTTGGCGCCTTTTCATCGTTAACAGACGAGCCAATAAACATAGAGATGGCACGAAGGGTGCTCAGGGATACAATAGACGAAAAGAAGAAGGTTATCTCAATGGAAGAGATCCAACAGACCGTTTCAAACAGGTTTCATATAAGGATCTCTGATATAAAATCAAAGAAGAGGAGTAAAAACCTTGTCTTTCCCAGACAGATTTCAATGTATATCGGCAGGAAGTTGACAGGACTCTCCTTTCCTGAGATAGGAAGACATTTTGGCGGAAAGGATCACTCAACCGTCATCCATGCGTGCAAGCAGATAGAAAAGATGATGGAGATCGATAAGGATCTTCATAGAACCATAGAGGCATTAATCAAAGAGATAAAGGAACAATAAAAGGAGAAGCGGGATGAAGGTTAAGATTAAGAGGGAAGAGATCCTAAGAGGCCTGCAAAGGGTTCAGGGTGTTGCAGAGAAGAGGAACACCATGCCCATCCTTTCAAACATTCTAATAGAGACAACGGAAAATAACCTGAAGATCTTTGCCACAGATCTCGAGATAGGCGTTTCAGGGATATATAAGGCGGATATATTGGAGGAAGGGAGGATATGTGTCTCGGCAAGAAGACTTTATGAGATAATAAAAGAGCTTACAGATGACGAGATCTCCATAAATAAGCTCGAAAATAACTGGATTACATTAGAGTCGGGACAGAGCAGGTATAAGATGGCAGGATTACCGCCCGACGAGTTTCCGTCCCTTCCCGCATGCGAGGAAGCAATCACCTTCTCTGTAGAGGGCAAGGTGCTCAGCTACCTGATCCAAAAAACCATCTTTGCAGTAGGCGAAAACGATGTCAGATACATACTAAACGGTGTATTAATTAACCTGATAAATAAGGACAAAGGGTCTGTCTTGAGGGTTGTAGGGACAGATGGACACAGACTGGCCATCGCAGAGACCAGACTTGAAAATAGTGTCGAGAGGGAGGGGAGCGCCGTGGTCCCCAAAAAGGCGATAGCAGAGGCGAGAAGGGTCATGGATGATGGCGGAGAGCCTACCTCAATAGGCATCGGAAAGACACAGGTTGTCTTTCAAAATGGCACGTGTAGTCTAACCTCCCGCATCATGGAAGGAACATATCCGAACTACCAGCAGGTAATTCCGAAGGATACCGACAAAAAGGTCATCGTATCAAAGAAAGATGTTGAAGGCGCATTGAAGAGGGCATCCATTCTTGCGGGGGAAAAGACCAAGCTGGTGCACCTCTCAATAGAGGAAGGAAAAATAGAGTTTGCCTCAAGCAGTCCTGAGATAGGGGAGGCACAGGATACGATACCCGCAAAGTATAAAGGGGGTACAATAGCCGTCGGTTTTAATGCGAGATATCTTCTGGATGCCATATCTGTAATCGAGGGCGATGAGGTGCTCTTTGAATTCAAAGACCAGGCCTCTCCCTGCCTGATCCGGGAGAAGGAATCAAATAATTGTCTCTGTCTGGTTATGCCGATGAGGATATAGCTGATGGATCAGATGGATGAGAAGGTAGATGTACAGTATGATGCAGACAAGATAAAGATCCTGGAAGGCCTTGATGCAGTTAGGAAGAGGCCTGCCATGTATATAGGGAGCACCGGGATTGACGGGCTCCACCACCTTGTCTATGAGGTTGTGGACAACAGCGTAGATGAGCATATGGCAGGACACTGCAACAGGATCGAGGTGATCATCCACATAGACAATAGTGTCACGGTCATTGATGACGGCAGGGGTATCCCTACCGGTATCCATCCTGTACAGAAGAGATCTGCCGTAGAAGTTGTTATGACCGTCCTCCACTCCGGAGGAAAGTTTGACAAGGACGCATATAAGGTATCCGGCGGACTCCATGGGGTCGGAATCTCCGTTGTAAATGCCCTCTCTGAATGGCTCGAGCTTGAGATAAAACAGAACGGCTCGGTATTTCAGCAGAGATACAGGAGGGGCAAACCGGAGGCCCCGCTGGTGGTTACCGGTAAGACATCCAAACACGGGACCAAGATAACCTTTAAGCCGGATAATGAGACCTTTGAGGAGCTTGAGTTCAGCCTTGACATACTTATTCATAGATTCAGGGAGCTGGCCTTTCTGAATAAGGGGCTTGAGATATCCCTTGTAGATGAGAGGAGCGAGAGGAGCGAGACATTCTGTTACAAAGGGGGGATAGTTGCCTTTGTCGAGTTTTTAAATGAAAATAAATCCCCATTCTATAACCCTATATATATATCGGGAAAGCGTGAGGATATAATGGTAGAGGTAGCGCTTCAACATAATGAAGGCTATTCCGAAAATATCCTCTCCTTTGTGAATAATATTAACACCAGAGAGGGGGGGACACACCTTATCGGGTTTAAGGCTGCGCTGACAAGGACCGCAAATCAATATGCCACATCGAACAATCTGATAAAAAACCCCAGCGAGCAGCTCTCCGGAGAGGATGTGAGGGAAGGACTTACTGCAGTGCTGAGCGTTAAGCTGCCGAACCCCCAGTTTGAGGGACAGACCAAGGCAAAGCTCGGCAACAGCGATGTGAAGGGTATGGTTGAGGCCCTGGTTAATGAGGCATTGAGTGTCTACTTTGAGGAGAATCCTCAGGTACCCAAAAAGATTATAGAGAAGTCTTTAAATGCCGCCAGGGCAAGGGAGGCAGCAAGGAAGGCAAAGGAACTTATCAGGAGAAAAAATGCAATGGACGGTGCATCCCTCCCCGGTAAGCTTGCCGATTGCAGCGAAAAGGACCCTGCCTACAGCGAAGTCTTTATAGTTGAAGGAGATTCGGCAGGCGGGTCTGCAAAGCAGGGGAGGGACAGGAGGAATCAGGCCATATTGCCGCTCAAGGGGAAGATCCTAAACGTAGAAAAGGCCAGGTTTGAGAAGATGATCTCAAGCGAGGAGATCAGGGTACTGATTACTGCACTGGGGACAGGGGTAGGCCAGGATGATTTCAACTTAAATAAGCTTCGCTATCATAAGATCATAATCATGACCGATGCAGATGGGGACGGGGCCCACATAAGGACGCGCCTCCTTACATTTTTTTACAGACAGAGGCCTGCCCTTATCGAACGGGGCCATAGATTAATTGCCCAGCCGCCCCTCTTTAAGATTAAGAAAGGGAGGCTTGAGAGATATATTAAGGATGAGAAGGCGTACAATGAGTTTCTGCTGGGTAACTGCTCTGAAAAGAAAACCCTTTACACCAAAAACCGGGACAAGAGATATACGGGTGATAAGCTTATTGAGATCCTAAAGGACATCATAGACTATAAACAGCTATACCAGAAGGTAAATAAGAGGCTTATTATGCCGGAGGTAACCAATGTCTTACTGAAGAACCAGGTTAATAATAAGGCATTCTTCAGGGATGAGGATGGGATATCCAGGGTCAGGTCGATCCTTCTGGATACTATGCCATTGATAGAGTCCAGTTCAATAGAAAGGGATGAAGAGCATGGCTTATTTAGTTTGAGGATGCTTATCAACGGAAAGGCAGTCCTGATCAATGCAGAACTTATCTCCTCTGCCGAGTATGATAGGCTCGCTCAGACGTACAAAAAGATAGAATCACTGGGTCAGCCGCCATATTTTATTAAAGAGGGAGACAGTGAGTCAGAGTTGAGCAGGCCGGAGGAGATCCCGGACTACCTGCTTGATGCAGGAAAGGAAGGGCTTACCATCCAGAGGTATAAGGGGCTTGGCGAGATGAACCCGGAGCAACTCTGGGAGACCACCATGAACCCGGAGACGCGGACGCTACTGCAGGTGGGGATCGACGATCAGATCGCCGCAGACAAGATGGTTACTGTACTGATAGGTGAACAGGAAGAGCCAAGGAGGGCGTTCATTGAGACCCATGCACTTGAGGTGAAAAACCTTGATATATAATCTAAACAAGGTTGAGGCTAAGGTTGAGGTTGAGAAAAAGGGAGGCGTGAAGGGACCCTCTTTAACCTTAGCCTCAACCTTCTACATAGAGGTTAGTAGATGCCGGTAGAAGAAAAAAGGATACAGGTAAACCTAGAAGACCAGATGAAGTACTCCTACCTGGACTATGCCATGAGTGTTATCGTTGGAAGGGCCCTGCCGGACATGAGGGACGGCTTAAAGCCTGTCCACAGGCGCATACTCTATGCGATGTTCAGGGAAGGTCTCCTCTCGAACAGACGTTATTCCAAGTCTGCCGGCGTGGTAGGTGAGGTGATAAAGAAATACCACCCCCACGGAGATGCGGCAGTATACGATGCCATGGTCAGGATGGCCCAGGACTTTAACATGCGCTATCCCCTGGTAGACGGACAGGGGAACTTTGGGTCTATAGACGGTGACCCGGCCGCTGCATACAGGTATACAGAGGCAAGGCTCACGAAGCTCGCCGAGGAGATGCTGGCCGACATAGACATGGATACGGTCGACCTTGTTCAAACGTTTGATGAATCGGCCACAGAGCCTGTGGTCCTTCCGAGCAGGATACCGAACCTGCTTATAAATGGGTCGTCAGGGATCGCAGTAGGGATGGCCACAAATATACCACCCCATAACCTGGGCGAGGTTGTCGATGGTCTCCTGATGCTGATAGATAATCCGGGTCTTTCCATCAACGAGTTGTCAGGGGTGATAAAGGGACCCGATTTTCCGACTGCCGGGTTTATATACGGCGAGCAGGGGATTAAGGATGCCTACCGGACAGGCAGGGGAATACTCTTATTAAGGGCAAGGTGCATAGTCGAGATAGACCCCAGGACCGAGAAAGAGAGCATTATAGTAAATGAACTCCCATATCAGGTAAACAAGGCGAGGTTGATGGAGAAGATCGCTGAACTGATAAGGGACAAGAAGATAGAGGGGATCGCGGACTTAAGGGATGAGTCTGACCGGGAGGGGATGAGGGTTGTACTTGAGCTCAAGAGGGGCGAGATCGCAGCTGTGGTATTAAATAATCTGTATAAACATACCCAGATGCAGACCAGCTTCGGGGTGATAATGCTCTCCCTTGTCCACAACCAGCCGCGGGTCTTAAATCTAAAGGAGATGCTGGATGGGTTTTTAGACCACAGGAAGGAAATCGTAACCAGGAGGACGAGATTCGAGTTGAAAAAGGCCCAGGAGAGGCTTCACATACTCGAGGCCCTCAAGAAGGCGCTCGACCACCTGGATGACATCATCAGTCTTATAAGGGGTTCTGCCTCGCCGGATGCGGCAAGGGAAGGACTGATAAGCAGATACAGTTTTACACAGATACAGGCCCAGGCCATCTTGGATATGAAACTCCAGCGCCTGACAGGGCTTGAGAGAGAGAAGCTGATAGAGGAATACCAGGAGACGCTAAAGAAGATCGAGTATCTCAAATCGATCCTGGCCAGCGATCAGCTTGTAAAGAAGATAATAAAGGAGGAGCTCCAGGGGGTAAAGGAGAGGTTCCATGACCCGAGGAGGACCGAGATTATTCCTGAGACAGGAGAGATCAAACTCGAAGACCTGATAACAGAAGAGAAGGTGGTAATTACCATATCCCACACAGGTTATATTAAGAGGAGCCCCGTAAGTATCTACCGGAGCCAGAGACGCGGCGGGAGGGGAAAGATAGGGATGGGCACAAAGGAGGAGGACTTTGTCGAACAGCTCTATGAGGCGTCAACACACGACTATCTCCTCTTTTTTACAGATTCAGGAAGGGTATACTGGCTCAAGGTTTATCAGATCCCGGAGGCAGGGAGGATAGCCAAGGGTAAGGCGATCGTAAACCTCCTCCAGGTCTCAGCCGGTGAGACTATTGCCGCAGTCCTCCCTGTTGCGGAATTTTCCGGCGACAGATATGTAATGATGGCCACGAAAAGGGGTATTATAAAAAAGACAACCTTGGATGCCTATAGTAACCCTAGGGTAGGCGGGATAATTGCAATCAACCTTGATGACGGGGACAGGCTTATAAGTGTACAGCTTACAGATGATGAGAAGGCTGTTCTTCTGGGTACAAAGAAGGGGATCGTGATAAGGTTTCAGGTAAAAGATGTTCGTCCAATCGGAAGGGTTGGAAGGGGCGTAAGAGGGATTACCCTGAGCGATGATAATGAGGTAATAGGCATGGTAATAGTCGGCGATGGCCCATCCACGATACTTGCTGTTACTGAAAAGGGATACGGTAAAAGGACCGATCTCTCCGAATATAGATTGCAGGGGAGGGGAGGCAAAGGGATTATATCGATCAGGACGAACCAGAGAAATGGCAATGCCGTGGCATTCCTTCAGGTTTCCGATGAGGATGAGATAATGATTGTGACAGCCGAAGGCAAGATACTGAGGCTTAAGATATCAGGCATCAGGGTTATAGGAAGGAATACCCAGGGTGTGAAGTTTATAGACATCGAAGAGGGCGGCAGGGTTGTGGGTGCAGTTGCCCTGGCCGAGAAGGGCGACAAGGAAGAGGCCGGTGAGGATGGAGACCAGGGAGGGATTTAATTTGGGATTATATTAAGTGTTGCCGAAGCCTTCTCAGCGGTATCCTGTCTGAGATAATCATCTCGCCCAGTTCCCAGCTTGAACCTGACCTCATTGATGATCTCCCTACCAATTGAGCGATTTACCCGATTTAGTATCTCGTCCTTTAAAAAGAGGAGTTGGTGCATCCAGACGGGATTGTCTACCTCAATATAGAGTTTTTTAAATCTGATCTGTCCGGGTATGGTATGATTTGCGATCTTTTCCCCCATGATCTCGCCCCACTTCTTTTGAAGCGAGAGCTCAACCATCTTCTGTTCAAACCCGAGGCTCTTTGAGAGATTATTGATAACGGATGAGATATCGATCATCTTGGGGGTATGCATCTCGTGGAATATAATGGAAAGCAAAGAGGATGTCAAGCCGAAAAGAGACAAAGACACTTTGACGAATTTATGATCCAAATGGTAATGTATTAATTTTTTTCTGAATTCTTTAATATACTTTTGCTATAAGAAGGAGTTTACTTTCATGAAAGCCCATCATTGTTATCTATCCTGTTTTGTCCTTTTGGCCCTGCTTATCTCAACCTTAGCCTCAGCTTCAGGCGCAAGCCCCTTCTTTGAAGAAGGCTTCTCAAGGGAAGCAAATAAGGACGGGACCCCAAAGGGGTGGAAGCTTAAGAGCTGGTTTGGAAGCGGATATGATATCAGGCTCGAAAATGAGGCGGGAAATTATTATCTCCATATGGCTAGCGATAAGAATAGCTTCGGTATTTATAAGGAGGTAAAGTTCGATATCAGGGACTATCCTATCCTGAAATGGCGCTGGAAGGTTACGCTCCTTCCTAACGGAGGAGATGTCAGAAATAAGGAGACCGATGATCAGGCCGCACAGGTATATGTGGTCTTCCCTCGATTTCCTGCCGCAATCAACAGCCGGCAGGTCGGATATATATGGGAAGATCTTACCCCTGGAGGGATGAGGGTCCAGAGCAGGAAGACCTCAAATACAAGGTATATAGTCCTTAAAAATAGAGAAGACAAGCTTGGGGAATGGGTCTCTGAGAAGCGGAATGTCTATGAGGACTATAAGGAACTCTTTGGCGAGGAGCCGCCTTCAGTTGGCGGCATCATGCTTATGATCGACTCGGATGATACAAAGAGCCGTGCAGAGGGATATTTTGATGATATAAGTTTTGGAAAGGATTAATGTTGAAAAAGATCTTTATGGTGTCCAGGCCCTGACTCCTATTGGTCTTAGCGAGCCAGGCAGACGGGTAAGCGAAGAATCTAATAATTTTATTATGTTGCAAGTTTAGGATTCCTCAGCGGATGGGGAGATAAAGGGGCCGGAGGAGCAATAACGAGAACCGTCCCCTCTAATGCCTACAGACCCCCTCGTCAAAGGTTCCAGTGAAGCCCAATACGGTAGAAAAGAAGTGCAGGAAAAAAGGCGCTCAAGTGGGGCACAAGGGTTGGGGTCGGAAGGGTTTTGATGAGTCTGAAGTTTCCTCCGTGGTGGATGTAGAATCTGAGGTTGGCGGTAAGTGTCCTGATTGCGGTTCCCCTTTGGAGGACAAGGGGATGGAAGACCGGCTGGTGATTGAGAGTCAGCCCATGAGGGCAGAGAAGATAATTTACCGGTTACCCAAGAGGTATTGTCTCCACTGTAAGAGGGCATTTAAGCCACGTACACCAGAGGTGCTCCCCAGGAGTTTATATGGGAACCAGTTGATAACAACAGCGGCGGTCATGCATTATCTCAAATGGCATACCCATGGGCCGTGTCTGTGAGCAGATGAGTATCGGCCCGGGGAGTTTGGTGGAGATTTTTCACCGCCTATCACGGTTCTTTGAGAAGGTACCTGAAAAGTTGATTAAGGAATATCGGCAATCCCCAGTTAAGCATGCTGATGGAGACCGGATGGCGAACAGATGGGAAGAATGGCTACGTTTGGCTGTTTGCCACAGAGAAGATAAGTATTTTTCAGTTCCGTAAAACAAGATCTAGTGAGGTGGTCAGGGGAGTCTTCGGGCACAAGAGGCTCCCTGGTGTTTTGGTTGTGGACCGCTACGCAGGTTACAACAAGGTACCATGCAAGATTCAGTACTGTTATGCCCATCTCTTGCGTGAGGTAGAGGATCTTGAAAAAGAGTTTCCTGATTCCACTGAAGTTAAGACCTTCGTCA
>CAZYNY010000060.1:0-3349 GCA_964648095.1 uncultured Nitrospirota bacterium
TTATATTGGTGTATAGTAATGGTGTCTTTTGGAGGTGTATATTATGAGACTGAGTGTGACCCTTGATAAGGAGCTTTTAGAAGAGGCCCAAGCTATTCTGGCTGATAAGACCAAGCGCGAGGTTATTGAAGTGGCGTTGAAGGAGTTTATAAGAAAGAAAAGGAGAGAGGAGGCGATAGAACATGCGGGGAAGATTGATATGGATATGGACCTTAAAGAACTTTTGAAGATAAGGGAAGAGGGATGATACTCGTAGATAGTTCAGTCTGGGTTACCTATTATCGTATTGAAGGAAGTGAACGGATTAAGAATATTATAAAAGAGGCTATTCATAGTGATCTTGTCTTTGTAAATAGAATCATCATTGTAGAGGTTTTAAGCGGCATCTCCAAAGAGGGTGAATTCAAAAAGGTTAAATCCGACTTCAAGGGATTTCACAATCTTTCTCTATCTGAGGAGGATTTTCTTGATGCATCCTCCTTAGGTTCTTCCTTGAGGGCAAAAGGTATTACAATCCCATCGACCGACCTGATCATCGCCACATCGGCTATAATGGCGAAGTGTATACTCTATCATTTAGACAGCCATTTTGACATTATTGCGGGGGATAAACCTTCACTTAAGGTTAGAAATCTTTCAGACGATGTTGTCAAATAATCAATACGGAAAACTATTCCGTGTTTATTTTTCCGACAACCCTTGTGTATATCGTTAATATCGGGATTCTAATTCCATATATTTTGACAAATTAATGGAATGTTGATAGTATTATTTTATGATTACACGTGAGTATCAGATCGAGGATCTAATTAAGCCCCATAAGGTTCTTATTATTTATGGTCCGAGGAGGGCAGGCAAGACTACGTTATTAAACAATTATTTGGCAGTCACAAAATTAAGATACAAACTTGATTCAGGGGATAATATTAGAACGCAGTTAGTTCTAAGCTCTCAGGACTTTTCTCAGATGCTTGACTACGCCTCAGGTTATGATCTTTTAGCAATTGATGAGGCGCAGCAGATCCCAAATATAGGCATGGGACTGAAGATAATTATAGATCAGATCCCTGATATCCGGATTATTGCTACAGGCTCTTCCTCCTTTGATTTAGCCGGTGCAATAGGCGAACCTTTAACAGGGAGGAAAACTACCATTATTCTTTATCCCATCGCCCAGCAGGAACTCTTATCATTATACAACCGGCACGAGTTAAAAGAAAAACTGGAAGAGTTTTTGATTTTTGGCTCTTATCCGGAGGTCATTACTTCCAAATCACGTAAAGAAAAAATAGCGGTAATAGAAGAGATAGTGAACTCTTATTTGTTAAAAGACGTCCTTTCTATAGACAGGATCAAGGGATCAAGGGTATTGCTGGATTTACTGAAGATGATTTCTTTTCAAGTTGGGAATCAGGTTTCCCTTAATGAGCTGGCCACACAGATAAGACTTGATGTCAAGACCGTAGGCAGATATCTGGATATTTTTGAGAAGGCATTTATTATCAGGCGGATCGGCGGATTCAGCAGAAATTTGCGTAAGGAAATTGTGAGTAAGGCAAAATATTACTTTTTAGACAATGGCATAAGAAATGGCGTCATTTCGCAATACAATCCCCTCAACAGCCGTAATGATACCGGTCTGTTATGGGAAAACTTTTTGGCCTCAGAGAGGATAAAGAAGTGCGCATACCAGGATATTTACGGATCTTTTTACTTCTGGCGGACGTATGAAGGGCATGAACTCGACTGGGTGGAAGAAAGAGGGGGAAGGCTATTTGGTTACGAGTTTAAATGGGCAGAAAAGAGAAAGGACAAGGCGCCAAAGGACTGGCTTGGGACTTATGAAAATGCAGAATATCAAATAATCAATACGGAAAACTATCAGGATTTTATATAATTAGGTCAGAAGACCCTGGGCTTTTACGCCCAGGGATGAATTTGCCTTCCACTTAGTTTACCCGTCATAATTAATGAGTAGATCATATTATACTAAAAAGCATTCAGAAGGAAACTTTGAAAATCTCTGAACAAGGTTGACACCGGCAAGGCCTGGCTACTAAAATAAACATATGAACAACAGAATTAACTTTGAGCCAGGTGGGGTATTCTTACCAATTACCAGGCGACGTTTTTTGATCCTTTCTCTCGGTATTATTATGTTTCCCTTTACTGCACCAAGGGCCTATGGAGAGGGCAAAACCATGTCTATTAAAATCGAACAGATCCACAAATCAGAGGAAGAATGGAGGAGATTGCTGACCCCTGAGCAGTTTTCCGTCTTACGGGAAGAGGGGACAGAGCGCCCATATTCAAGCCCGCTGAATGGGGAAAAAAGGAAGGGCGAATATGTCTGCGCAGGATGTGATCTGTCTCTGTTTACATCGGAAATGAAATTCGACAGCGGCACAGGCTGGCCAAGCTTCTTTACATCAATCGAGGGCCATTTAGCGACAAAAAGGGATTTTAAGCTGATCTTCCCCCGCACGGAATATCACTGTGCGAGGTGCGGAGGTCATCATGGTCATCTGTTTAATGATGGCCCGGCGCCAACAGGCCAGAGGTGGTGCAATAATGGTGTCGCCCTGAAGTTTATTCCGGCCCAGCAAAAGACTGGATAGACCAATAAGGCATAGTCTGGTCAGGGAATTATCCCCATCTCCTTAGCCGCCTTAACAAATCTCTCCAGGGCAAACTCAAGATCTGCCTTTGTGTGTGCTGCAGAGAGCTGGATCCTGATCCGGTCCTCCCCCACCTGAACAACCGGATAGGAGAAAGAAACAACATAGATCCCTTCTTCGAAGAGCCGCTGCGCCATCTCCTTGGCCCGGACCGGATCTCCGATTAAGACAGGCACGATTGGGTGGAATCCTGGTCTGATCCGAAAACCGGCACCTGTTAATGCCTTTCGAAAGAATTGGGTATTCTCCCGGAGGCGTACCCTGAGATCAGGTCTTTTTTCAATAAGATCAAAGGCCGCAAGGGCTGCCGCGGCTGTCATAGGGGGGATGGCATTTGAAAAAAGATATGGTCTTGAACGCTGGCGGAGCATGGCTATCAGCTCGCGTCTTCCGGCGGTAAATCCGCCTGAGGCCCCGCCCATCGCCTTCCCCAGTGTACTGGTAATCAGATCAACACGCCCCATGACATTACAATATTCTATCGAACCCCTCCCTTGTTCTCCTAAAAACCCTGTAGCGTGGGAATCATCCACCATAACCAGCGCCTCATATTGTTCAGCCAGGTCACAGATCCGGCCAAGTTGGGCAACCTCCCCATCCATAGAGAAGACACCATCCGTAGCAATGATCCGGAAACGGTGTGTCTTTGCCTCCTTGAGCTGCCTTTCCAG
>CAZYNY010000060.1:3359-19612 GCA_964648095.1 uncultured Nitrospirota bacterium
CAATGATAGATGCGTGGTTTAATGCATCGGAAAAGACGGCATCAGACTCTGAAAAGAGTGTCTCGAAAAGTCCTGTGTTGGCATCAAAGCAGGAGGAATAAAGGATGGCTGCATCGGTATCTAAAAATCTGCTGATCCTCTCCTCCAGCATCTGATGGAGGTCCTGAGTCCCGCAGATGAAACGGACTGAGGCCATTCCATATCCCCGCTGGTCAAGAGCCCTCTTAGCCGCTTCAATCAGATCAGGGTGGTCGGCTAATCCCAGATAATTGTTTGCGCAGAGATTAAGATAGACCTTACCCCGGACAATAACATGGGCAGCCTGAGGAGAGGCGATCACACGTTCCTCTTTTGTAAGGCCTGCTTTGTCGATCTTTTCCAGCTCATCCTGGAGGGCCCTCCTCACATCTTCGATCATCTCCTCCCCTCTGCCTCCTTAAATAGATGAGGATCCAGAAAAAGAACCACCTTCGCCGCCTGTCTCGGTGTCTCCTCCATCCAGAGGAAACCCTTTTCAAAATCGTCAAACATCAGATAATGCGTTAATACCGGTCTCGGGTCAAGGCGGCCGGAATTAAGGAGTCCGGCCATCTGAAACCATGTCTCAAACATCCTCCTGCCATTTATACCATAAAGCCTTATCCCCTTAAAGATAATCTGCTCATTGAAGTCTATGGAAACCGGCCTGGAAGGGATACCGAAGGCGGAGAATCGTCCCCCTTTACGCACCAGGGTAAGGCCATCCGAGATCGCCCTGGGGGATCCTGACATCTCAAGGACTATATCGGCGCCAACCCCTTTTGTTTCTCCAAGGACGGCCTTTACAACATCTGTCTCTCCTGCATGGTATACATGGTCCGCCCCCATCATCCGTCCGATATTAAGACAGAGGGGGTTTAATCCGCTAAGCATAATCCTGGAGGCGCCGGCTGCCCTGGCTACTCCTGCAGCAAATAGTCCAATCGGGCCATCCCCCAGAATTACCAGATCCTGGCCTGCCACCGGTTCGACCAAGGTTGCATATACGGCATTCCCCAGCGGGTCCTGGATCGAGGCGATCTCAGGGGGAAGTGTCGATCTATTCTTCCATAGACTCCTCTCAGGTATAGTTATATACTCCGCAAAACAGCCGTCCCGGTCAACACCCAGGATCTGGAGATTGGCGCAAAGATGGTGCTCCCCACGCAGACAGGAAGTACAGGAAAGACAGGGGATGTGACTGTCTGCAGACACATAATCGCCAGGTTTAACCCTGGTGACCGAGCCTCCGATCTCAACCACCTTTCCGCAGAACTCGTGTCCAATGATCTGAGGGATATTCTTCACCCGCCGACGGGCCCATCCATCCCATTCTTCCAGATGAAGGTCGGTACCGCAGATCGATACGGCCTCAACCTTGATCAATGCCTCATCAGAGCCGGGAGAAGGCAGAGGAAGCTCCCTCATCTCCAACCCCTTGCCCCTTTTAGTCTTTAGAATCGCCTTCATAATCCGGACAGCCTCTTTATCAAGATTATCACTCCAGGATAAAATCGACAAGGTAAAATTATATCACCTAACCTGACACGGTTATCTTCCCCGATTCTCCTTCCTTCCCTTCCACAATAAACTTAACAGGTAAAAACTGCTCAATAACCCGGATATTGGTCAACAGATGCCTTGAGATCCTGGAGGTCGTTATTATTGACTCGCCTTTTGCAATGGCAAGATAGGGAAGGAGCTGGTCTGCGAGATAGGGATCCAGGGCTGCTCCTGATTGATAAAAATCAAGAAATGCAGTTGCTGCCTCCTCACCCACCTTTTCAGCCCTCTTTCCCCTTGCGCCCAGGGAGGAGAACCCAGCTATGGAGTTCTCAAATTCTGTAATTAATATCAAAAAAGTCCCCTGGCCAATGGATGGGGCTTCGACTATATCGATTTGGGGTGCAAATCCCCTGTTTTTTAAGATCGTTATGGCTGAATCCCTCTGTCTCTCCGCAATAGACTTTGGCAGGTTAGATGTGGCCGAGACCCCCCAGATCCTCTTAAGGCCGCCCCTCTCCTTAATGTCTATCGTAGAGAATGACACGGGCCGATGTTCTTCGGCCCCCCGCTGACGGAGTCCATCGGGGGCTGGTAATATTTCTGCCTCTACCTTCCCACCGCCCTTTGGATAAAACCCCCACCTCTCAAGTGTAAGCCTGATGTCAAGACCGATCCTCTTAACAGCAGGAAGAAAGATATGATCAAGGTATTGAAATGGCGGGCTCCATGGGACATGTGTACCGCCGATTATCCCGATCTTTGATCTCCTGATTGCAAGGGATAAAGGGAGAAAGATTGTCTGAAGGACGAGTGTAACCGATCCTGCAGAACCCTTCTTTTCAGAGACATCGAATGAATATATGCCTCCTTGAATTTCCTTGGGCAGAAATCTTAGATTCTGTGATCCCAGTTCTGCCCCTGAAATATCAGCAGATGTTATCTTCTGAGCAGCAAGCACAGATGTTAAGTGCTGAGGTTGTAGACCAGGGTTCTTCCTCCCCTTTCTTATATTATGTATCTCTATAGGCCTCTTTGTAAGTGATGAAAGGGCAAGGGCGGAACGCAGGATCTGGCCGCCGCCTTCCCCATATCCCCCGTCAATCTTTATACTCTGCTCCATAGATTGATATAACCGTCCTTAATGTATTATAATAGGCCAATTTTTACAGATCAATTAACATTAACATAAACTTTTTATCTTTAAGATGCCGAAGATAACATACAAGGATGCAGGGGTTGATATAAAGGCCGGGAATGAATTTGTCAGGGCGATAAAACCTGTTATTAAGTCCACATTCAGGCCGGAGGTACTGACAGATATCGGAGGCTTTGCCGGCCTCTTTGCCCTGAAGAAAGACAAATACAGGGAGCCGGTACTTGTATCCGGCACTGACGGTGTTGGTACAAAATTAAAGATCGCCTTTGAGATGGGAAGGCATGACACCATAGGAATCGACCTTGTGGCCATGTGTGTCAATGATGTTGCAGTTACAGGGGCTGAACCGCTTTTTTTCCTCGATTACTTTGCCTCCGGGAGGCTGGATATTTCCAAGTCAAAAGAGGTCATAAAAGGGATAGCGGAGGGTTGCAGGCGGGCGGGATGCGCCTTAATTGGCGGCGAGACAGCAGAGATGCCCGGATTTTATAAGGATGGCGAGTATGACCTCGCCGGTTTTGCAGTCGGGATTGTAGAAAAGGATGAAATAATAGATGGAAGGGAGATTAAACCTGGGGATTTAATTATCGGGTTTGCCTCCTCCGGGCTCCATAGTAACGGATACTCCCTTGCAAGGAGGGCGCTCTTCGATATCGCAGGTCTTAAGATAGGTGACAAGGTTAAAGGACTTAAGGCATCAATTGGAGAGGAGATCCTTGCCCCTACCAGGATTTATGCGAAGAATATCCTTTCATTACAGTCCAATTTCAAGATAAAAGGGATAGCGCATATTACAGGTGGCGGGTTTATTGATAATATACCAAGGATACTTCCTCAGGGATGTCAGGCGACAATCAGGGAGGGAAGCTGGAATGTTCCCTATATATTTGACCTGATAAGGGAGAGGGGGGGGATAGACCCTGATGAGATGTACAGGGACTTCAATATGGGGATAGGGCTGGTACTAATAATAGCAAAAGAGGATGGACCATCGTTTGTAACGCAGGCGGGTAAGCTTGGCGAGAAGGCTCAGGTCATCGGAAAGATAACTAAGGGGGATTCGGAGGTAGTTCAAATAAGATAGGCCTGGGGATATGTCGAAAACCGGACTAAAATTAGGGGTGCTTGCATCAGGAAGGGGGACAAACCTCCAGGCAATAATAGATGCCATCAAAAGTGGATATCTGGATGTGGAGATAGGTGTAGTAATAAGCGATAAGAAAGATGCCCCTGCCCTTGAAAGGGCCGCAAAAGAAGGCATAGATACAGTATACCTGGACCCGTCTGCTTTTAAAGACAGGACCTCCTATGATCTGGAAATTCTGGATATCTTAAAAAGATACAATGTGGATCTGGTTGTCCTTGCAGGCTATATGAGGATAGTCACTGGGCTCCTGATTGATGCATACATAAACAGGATTATAAATGTACATCCTGCGTTGCTCCCTTCCTTCCCCGGGCTGTCTGCCCAGAGGCAGGCACTTGAATATGGCGTAAAGATTGCCGGCTGTACGGTCCATTTCGTTGAGGAGGGGGTAGACAAGGGACCGATAATAGCCCAGGCCGCTGTCCCCGTTCTGGAAGGTGACACAGAAGAGTCTTTATCTGCCAGGATATTAAAGGAGGAACACAAATTATTTTCCCATGCAATAAGGCTCTACGAAGAGGGGAGGGTCTCGGTTTCCGGGAGAAGGGTAACCATAAACCAGGGGCTAGGGGATAATAATGCTTAAGTCTGAAGAGAGGGACAGGAAGATCGAATCAGACCGGCTATATCTGAAAGAGGATAACTATAGCCGAGGACTCTTTGATGAAGAAGAGAGGATTCAAAGACTTAGATTTATCGTAGACTCTGCGTCAGATAGGCTTCAATATTCTGATCTTGCATGGGATGAGGCAAGGCAGGTGGTTGAAGAGACAAAGAGGTTGGTCCTTGAACTTTTTCCTGAAAAGGAGGGTCTATTCGATCTCATATATAGGCCAAGATTTTACAGGATCATAGAATCTAAACCTATTGTATAATAAATCAATATGCTAAAAGGCAGACCACGGAAAGATAGTCCAAAAGGCGATACAAATAAGATGACCTGCGATGAATACCTGGAGCTGGGGCTTATCTATGTCCGTGAAGGGGCATGGTCTAATGCCATCGCCAGCCTAACCAAAGCCCGGAATTGCTATAAAGAAAAAGAGCGGGCGGTTCCAGTGGAGCTTGATTCTTATCTTGGCCTTACTATTTCGATGAATGGGGGAGATCTTAAAGAAGCGATCAGGAGATGTAGGGCGGCGCTGGACCAGGATAGTTATCAGCCCGATTTTTATTTTAATCTTGGAAAGGTTTACGCAAGGGCAAAAGATAAGGAGAAGGCAGTTCAGACATTCAATCTCGGTTTGCAGCTGGATGAACATCACAAAGGCATGAAGAGAGAGATGAAAAGGCTTGGGATAAGGGAGGACCCTGCATTAATGTTCCTTCCAAGGGGTCATATCTTAAATAAATACCTAGGGAGGATCAGACATAGATTAAATCCTTCTAATAAAGAGTAATCGCTATTTTCTTGTTCGAGTGCGGGGGGTTAGCTCAGTTGGGAGAGCGGCTGGTTCGCAATCAGCAGGCCGCCGGTTCGATCCCGGCACCCTCCACCAGGAAAATGAAGTGGGCAGAGAGTTGAGGCTTATTCCTCCCTCAACCTATACCCAATCCGGTTAACTGCGACAATTGACTTTGTAAGGGAGGGTATTTTTGCCCGAAGCCTCCGCACATGGACATCGTCTTAATTAGCGCCAATAGCTTATTTTCTCAGCCACCCTGCGATCTCTTCCTGGGCAATGGGGGGGCTTATGAGATATCCTTGCGCCTGATCACAGCCGAGTGAGATAAGTTTATCCATAGCATCCTTATTTTCCACCCCTTCTGCGGTTACCTTCAGGCCGAGATTATGCGCCAGCTCGATTACAGAGCGGACGATCATAGCGCTATTTTCGTCGGTCCCCATATTTATTACGAATGATTTATCTATCTTTATCTCATCCACAGGGAGTCTCTGAAGATAGCTCAAGGATGAGTATCCTGTGCCGAAGTCATCTATGGAAAACTTAATACCTAGAGAGGTAAGCTCGGTTATAGTTTCCATGGCAAGTTCAGGGTTTTGCATGATTATAGACTCTGTGATCTCAAACCTGATGGAGCTTGGGGTAATACCCCAGGTGGAGATAAGCCCTTTTATCTTATCTAAGAGATGTGGGTTCTGAAGGCTCCTTACAGATAGGTTTACTGCCAAGGAGACCTCAAGACCCCCTTTATACCAGATCCTTGATTGACGCATGACCTCCTTTATTACCCATAGGGTAAGCTCCTTTATCATGCCTCCCCTCTCTGCAAGGTGGATGAAGTCATTTGGGGGTATGACACCAGATTTGGGATGCTGCCAGCGGCATAGGGCCTCAACACCTATAGTCTTGCCGGTTTTCAGGTCTATCTTCGGCTGATAGAGGAGGAACAACTGGTCTTGCTCTATGGCCTGGCGAAGCTCGCCCATAAGTGCAAGTCGGCTTTGGGAATACTGGTCATATTTGGGGGAGTAGATGCAGAGGCTGCTTTCTATCTTTTTGGCCACAAACATGGCTATCTCTGCGCGTCTGATCAGGGTATCGGCATCCGCACCATGGCCAGGGAAGAGGGAGATACCGATGCAGGCGGAGACCTCAATAGAGAGATCTGCTATGGAAAGGGGCGCCTTAATTATCCCTATTATCTTTCCTGCCTTCTTCGCAGCTCCTCCTGCATCGGTCCTATGTAGAAGGGCTGCAAATATGTCACCTCCCAGGCGTGCAACCCTATTTGGCTCACCTGATATTCCCTGCAAGCGGATAGCTATCTGTTGTAATATGAGATCGCCATTATCATGGCCCAGGGTATTATTTATCTCCTCGAAGCGGTCCAGATTGATAATAAGGAGGGCAAGGGGACTATTCTCAGTCCTTGCCTGGCTTATGGCACGGTCTATATCATCATGCAGGGAGAGGCGGTTTGGAAGATTAGTCAGCATGTCATAGTAGGCCAGGTGGTGGATGGCCTCTTCTTGCTTTTTCCGCTCCTCCTCATAGGCAGCCTCCTTTTGATGCCTTAGATAGTTATCGTATAGGATGGATGTTACATGACATAGGATCTCGATCCTCGATTGCTCCTCACCGCTATATCCACCTGGACGGTTTGCCACACCTATCATCCCGATTGGATCTAAGCCTTTTTTGAAGATAGGCACGCCAAGGAAGGAGAGTAAGTCTGGATGTCCGGCTGGAAGCCGGCCTCCTGATCTTTGGTCTTTCCCAGGGTCATCCGAGATAATCACGTTTCCGGTGGTGATCACCCTACCAAAAAGATTATCCAGGTTTGGAAGATCAATGTATCCTTGTTCCCGGAAGGAATGCATGGCACCTTCATATAGTTCTGAGTTTATATTCTTATCCCAATCTATCCCCTCTATGGCAAAAATACGGAGGGCAGGTCCATTTTTCAGGTCTACCGCAACACCTATGAAACCATATTCGCTTTCTGTTTGGGCTAAAGCAGAACTCAAGATCATGGCGCTTGTCTTTTGCCAGTTCCGACTCTCAAGAAAGGAACAGATCGCCCCTGTGACTGCTATTAGCTGGTTGGCTCTGGCCTCCAAGGCATCCTCTGCATACTTTCGTTCTGTGATATCGCGGAAGATCTCAAGCTTCGAGATAGTTCCGTCTCGATTTCGAAGTGGAGTCTCTAATAGATCATATGTCTTGTTGTTTTTAGCAGAATACCATTCCCGTCGGACGGTCTTTCCGGCAAAGGCCTCCTTACTCTTGCACCATGGACAAACCTCATCCCTGTCATGAAAATATTCATAACACTTTCGTCCATTAATAGGACCAAACTCCCTTTCAATAACGGGGTTGATATATTCTATATCATAAGTCTGACTCCCAATATAGACGCCGTCCCCCATAGATTCCAGGATATTGATGAGCTTGTCCCGCTCCACCTTCAGCGCCCCTTCGGCCTTCATGGTCTGAATGACATGGGCGGTTATGCCGGCAAGGCATTCCAGCATGGCATCCTCTTCAGTGGTGATAGATTGTTTTGAGAAGAGCGCCAGAACGCCTATAGGCCCGCCAGTGGTATCTTGAAGCTTATACCCTGCAAATGAGACAAGGCCAAGCCCCTTTACCCATTCATGATCCATGATCTGCGGATCATTTACTGCATCATTAGCGAGGAACTTGGTTATCTTTCCAGTGGCTATGCGTCCCAGCTTGTATAGGCCAAATGGCATCCGGCTGTGAGGGCCATCTATGTGTGTATAGCGGCCGGAGCTTGCGACAAGGTGAAGGCAGTATTCCCGCAGGCGGCAGACCTTCTCCGGATCTTTTGCCTTGGCATGGATACAGCCTTTTTCGCATAGATCCCCCGGCCCTTTGATCCATATACGACAAAAATCGGCATTGAAGATCTCTACAACGCCTTCTGTGATCTTTGTAAGTTTTCCATCAAGTCCTCCAGAACCGAGTAAATATTGCTGAAGCTGATTAAGCCCTTGCAAGCGGTTAGCAATCAACATACTATATTCTTTTCTTAAGCATCCAGTCTGTAATCTCTTCCTGGGAAATCGGCCGGCTTATAAAATATCCCTGTGCCGCATCACAACCAAGTGCGGCAAGTTTATCAAGTGCTTCCTGATTCTCGACTCCTTCTGCTGTGATCTTTACGCCAAGATTGTGTCCGAGCTCAATAACAGAGCGAACAATGACGGCATCGTCCTCATCAGTCGTCATATTTATAACAAAGGATTTGTCTATTTTTATCTCATCCACAGGGAGTCTTTTGAGATAATTTAGAGATGAGTATCCTGTGCCGAAGTCATCTATAGAAAAGTTTATCCCTAATTTGTTTAACCGCATCATGACCCCGATTGCCCGTTCCGGATCCACCATGATGGTGCTCTCGGTTATCTCAAACCTCAAGATTCCCGGTGTTAATTTCCAGACATAGAGCAGACTTCTTATCTGATCCTGAAACTGATGATCCTGGAAGTTCTTGGCAGACAGGTTCACTGCAATATCTAATTTAAATCCCTTCTCCTGCCAGCTCAATGATTGACGGATCGCCTCTTTTAGTACCCATAAGGTTATCTGCTTAATAAAGCCTGTATGCTCGGCAAGAGCGATGAACTGATCTGGAAGAATGATACCTAAATTCGGGTGGTGCCAGCGGACAAGTGCCTCTGCGCCTATTACCGTGCCGGTCTTAAGTTCTATCTTGGGCTGGTAGAGAAGGAATAACTGGTTTTGGTCTATCGCATGGCGAAGCTCGCTTATAAGGGTGAGTCGCTCCGGTGAAGATTTGTCCTGCTTGGGAGAATAGATGGCCCATCCGCTCTCTGTCCTTTTAGCGGCGTACATTGCCAATTCTGCCCGTCTGATCAAAGTGTCGGCATCCTCTCCATGGATCGGATAAAGTGAGATCCCTATGCTGGCAGAGATATCCAGGGTCAGTTTATCGAGGACAATGGATTCTTCGAGCCTCTTTATAATCATAACCGTAGTCCTTACGGCAACCGGGGGATCTATATTCGGTAGCTGGACTGCAAACTGGTCTCCGCCAAGACTTGCAACTATGCCGTCTTCTTTGGTGAGATCGCAAAGGCGCAAGCTTACCTGCTTTAATAACACGTCGCCAATTTGATGGCCAAGGGTATCGTTGATCTCTTTGAAGCGATCAATATCAATGATAAGTAATGCAAATTTTTCATATTTTTGCCGTTCATCAGATATGACCTGTGATAGTCGGTCATGAAAGAGGATCCTGTTTGGAAGTCCGGTGAGAGTGTCATAATAGGCCAGACGGCGGACTGTTTCATCGGTCTGTTTACGTTCTGTGATATCGCGAATGATGCAACTGTAAAATGTTTCCGCATCTATCTTCCAGACAGAAATAGAAAGCTCTAATGGGAACACAGTCCCGTCCTTTCGCAAACCGTACAGTTCGACCGCGTCTCCAATTATGTAAGATTCGCCTGTTGATTGTAATCGCTCCAGGCTTTTCAGAAAAGGATTCCTATATTGTTCTGTTATCAGGATGGTAAAAGGTTTGCCCAATATTTCATCCGTTCTGTAACCATAGATGTTCATTAAGGCTTTATTGCATGAAATGATGATCTTTTTATTATCTGCAAAGATGATTCCCTCGATGGCTAATTGGGCTACTGAATGGAACTTCATCTCGGATATTTTTAATGTCTTCTCAATCTTTTTAAGCCTTGCGCCTTCTCCGGCAAGAAAAGCTGCTTTGTCATTAACTCTTTCTTCGGGTAGCCTATTGAGAGTCATGAGTTCATTCCTTGATTTGATAAGATCCAGATTTTTTTGGATAGCAATTTCGTATGTAGAAAGGAGAAGGCTTAAGATCTGGCGGCGATCAGAGGTGATAAAATATTTTTTATCATCCAGGGGTATCTCCACGCCCTGCCGCCTCCTCTTGTCTTTGCCTAAACCGCGGTTTGCAATGATATGCCGAATCAGGGAGGTAAGAGATCTTTCATCGTAGGGATTTGCAATGAAATTATCTGCTCCGCACTCCAGGCCCCTTATGACATCATATCGGCTGGAGAGGGGGGTAAAAAGAACAGTTGCAATATCTTTCGTATTTTTATCCGATTTGATCTGCTTGAAAAACTGATACCCATCCATTTCAGGCATGGTCAAGCCGCTAATAATAATCTGTGGTTTATGCTTACTTATTAAGGCCCAGGCCTCCCGGTCATTGCTTGCATTCGAGACCTTATAGTTATGTTGTTCAAGGATATATTTTAGCTGCTCAGGATGTATCAGGTTATTTCCAAGAATAAGGATTGATATCTCAGGGTTGCCAGGATCTTTATTCTTAGTCAGTTCCATGACTCCTCCCTATGGAAATATCAGGAATAAATAGCTTTTGTAATCACTGCAGTTTTTTATGTATTCAACATACCCCAATTAGTTAATAGAGATTTACAAGGGCAATAGTAGCAAGACTTATACCTCTTGATTGATTATAGTCATGTTCCAGGGCGAAAAGAATCAGACCGGGGCTCTGAATATACACAAAATATGAGTTTTCGGTCCTTTCCTGGTTAAAAATCTACAATAGATAGTTGGTATAAATTTGAAAAGGTGCAAGATTGATTATGCATCCTTGCAGAAATTCTTCTACAATCATGAACTAAAGTCTCTAAAATCAGAAAGCATTTCTGAATTCCCCTATATAATTCCTGAATTGAAGGAAGTGTTCAGTTTAAAGGGTCTTTTCTCCTGAAAAATTCCTTTACTATGGAAAAGAAGCGTATGGCATAGCAATTGCTTGCTAATAATAGAGCGCCTTCCATATTGTTCGATCATCTTGGTTCAAGAGAGCCTTCTGATGGCAGGAGAGACATTTGGAGGGCGCACCAATTTTTAAAAAATATAAAAATAAATCTAATCTGCTAAGATATAAGATAAATGAAGACAATCCTGATAGTTGATGATGAAGAGGAAATAAGGACGTTGGTATGTTTTGCTTTAAAAAATCCGGGATACCGCATTCTGGAAACTGCGGATGGTAAAACAGCCTTAGAGCTTGCCAAGAGAGAAAAGCTAGACCTTGTAGTGCTGGATTGGATGATGCCCAGAATGACCGGTATAGAGGTGGCTTCGGCTTTGCGGCAAGATCCGGTTACGTCAGAGGTTCCCATAATCATGCTGACAGGAGTAAATGAGGAAAGAAGAAGACAGCAAGCCTATGATCTGAAGGTTTTTTCCTATATCGCAAAACCTTTTAGCCTGCTGGAATTGCGGGAAAGAGTTCGGATACTGCTGGAGTAAGGGTAAGCTCCACCTCCCTCCCCATCCTGGCGATTGAGTAATAATATGTTTCATGATGAATTATGATATGTATAAGGGGGAAGACACATATTCACACAAAATTGTATTGTGTCCTGTTGGTTTTATCCACAATATATTGGGGATAAATATTTTCTGTTGATATTCTTAACATTTTAAGGAAAACAAATACGGTATATCAGCGCTAAATTAGCATAATATATTGATATTATTGGTGTTTTCTCTGCCTAAAAATTGTGCACTCTGCTAATTTTCTTGGAAGGACAAGGATGGTAATTATAGGTTGATCCGGGTTATCCACAGGATCTTAACATCTATTGTGGAAGGATCTATTAACCCCTTGTACTAACTGGTAAATCAAGGCAGATCTGGGTAACCTTCTTCGGTCTTTTGCTAAATATAACATCCCTTCCCGGACAAGGAGATACCTCCCCGAATGCCTCTTTCAGGAGACACAAATCGGCAACAGGCCATTTACCCTTTTAGTGGCGGCAAGGTTAACCTGAAGATCAAGGACAAGTTTTTTAAGGTTTTCCGTCTCCTTTCTGCTTTCCGAGACGTCACGGAAGGACTTGACAACTCAGGTTATTTTCTTTGCAGATCGAAAGGGATGTCCGGTTCTTGATTGGTTAGATAGCCTGCCCAAGAAAGTCCAGGCAAAGGCGTAAATGAACACTGATTTTCCTACCTTATGAACATGATGAACATGAAATCAATGTGGCCATTACCTCAGGGGGAGCTTGACACTGATGGCCCCACCTAAGTCACCCTCTTTAGCCCCCTCCTTTGTATAGCCTGAGATATCCTTCTCTCCCTTTGGTTTTCCATGGCAGGTAAGGCATCCCTTGCCGTAATAGAGAGGCAACATTACTCTAAGGATTTTTCCGTCCTCTACTGTCTCGTTCATAACCTTATCACCCTGCCTCGGATAGGCCGGGTCAGAAAACTGTTTTAATATGGCAGCTTCAAAATCATCCGCCTTATTCTTGGGATTTCGTAAAAGTCCATCATGGGTGGTTTGCTTCAAATGGATGAAATAGGCACCAAACTTGGCACTGAACTTGGCGGCGGCCTGGGTACCGAAGGTGGCGGGTATAAATCCTTTGAATGTCACACCAGGTTTGTTGATGATCGGCTGATTATCAGCAACTACGGCCTTGCTTGTTTCCACGAGCTGAGGCAACAGTTTCTTGGCCATCTCCGGCACCTTCGTATCTCTAAGATTGCCAAGATCAACCCCGGTTCGCTCCTTGAACTTTTCGTTCAACTGTTTTTCAAAGACCTCCGGCGTAAAGCCTTTGTCCCCTTTAGCCTGGTTATTTATGAGTGGTTGATTTGCCCCGACCGTGACCCGTCCTGTATCCAAGAGGATGGCCAGAAGCCTGCCAGTTTCAACGGCATCAGGGTTGGCCAATGCCAAGATCGGATCAATTCCGATCACTACTAGTAGTACAACTAAAGCGGATACAATCCATCTACTCCACTTCATTATGACCTCCTTATAATAGAATGGGAAAGTAAATCTTTTTAAGCATTTTCTATACCATATATAATTATAGTACAGCGTAGGTATTAAGATGAAGTTAAGCAGGAGTAAAATCTTTGTTAGGTTTTATATCTTCAGGCAGATCGAAGGCACTAAAAAAATTGTAGTTATATATCAGATGATAAGGAAGGATTTCTACATCTTAAATATAGGTTTTTCCGTACCGAAACGTTTCTTTCTTAGCTCTTCCATAAGTTCAGGGGTGACAAGGTTCGTCCCCTTATCCCTGGCATATCTTTCAACGCCCTTCTCAACCATCCCTCTTAAGAAGTATGGGATCCTTGCCAATCGCTCCCTTGCCTTGCCATCCCATACCAAATCTGTATTTGGTATGGGAGCCGCGGGGTCTATACCTACCGGCCTCCCGCCTTTCGGTCTGTAGAGGCACCAGCTATCCTCACCAAGAAAATCGCCTGTTGCTGAGTAAGGCCGTGCCCTGCAGCCACCGCAGAGAAGCCTGTATTCGCACTCCCCGCACTTTCCACCAAGATCCGGATGGCGAAGTTTTTTTAAGATAGATGAGTTGTCCCATATGGACGAGAAAGACTCCTTCCTTATATTGCCTGCTGATACGGTCATGTATGGACATGGGGTAACATCGCCGTTCGGGGCAATTCTACAGTAAAATGTCCCGGCAAGACAACCTCCGCCCATATAACCTGCCGCTTTTGTCAGGGGGGAGAGGGGGTCCTTCTGGTAGGCGATCCTTTTAAAATATGGGGCACACCTGGCCCGGATCAGCATGTCTTCGTATCTGCCCTGCATATCTACCATTCGCCTAAGAGTACTTTCGTATTGGGGAGGTGATATGTCTGTAAACTTCTCACCCCTTCCTGTACAGACAAGGAAAAAGAGATTGAAGACCTTAGCACCTGTTTTATGGGAATATTCGATTATCGAATCTATCTCATCCAGGTTATCCTTATTCACGGTTGTATGGATCTGGAACTCAAGTCCTGCCTCTTTGCATGCATCTATCCCCTTCATTGTCGATTCCCATGCGCCGGGGAGGCCGCGGAATGCATCATGTCTCTTTGAATCCAGAGAATCCAGACTAATCCCGGCGCCCGTAATCCCTATCCTTACAAGTTCAGATGCCAGTGGTTTATCGATAAGGATCCCATTTGTTCCAAGGACTACCATCATCAGCTTTTTTACGGCAGAGGAACCTATTTCCAGGATATCCTCTCTTAAAAGGGGTTCTCCTCCGGTTATTACAAGTATTGTGTTGGGATTTACCCTGGATATCTGATCAATAAGGGAGATGCCGTCCTCTTTTGTGAGTTCATCGGTTCCGCCATGGTCAAGCTCTTTTGCATCAAGGTAGCAGTGGCTGCACTTCAGATTACAGCGTTTTGTGATGTTCCAGGCTACCAGGTAGGGTGAGAATTCCACTACTCTTCTTTCCCCTCAGACATCCCGGGAAAGACCTCCGTCATCTTCCCCATATTCTGCATCATTTCCTTTGATTCCCCTATAGCATTTGAGGCTATCTCTTCTGTTACCTTATTCTCCCCCCTCACACGGGCATATTTTTCTATCCTGAGTCTTGTATTCTCACGCATGAAACCTGCCGGGACTCGATTGAGTCTTTCGATTGCCCCATCTGTCCAGTTCAGCGGGTTGACTTTAGATTGTGATTGCCTCTTTACTGCCTCCTTGGCAAGGATGCCCATTGCCTCTCGTGCAGATGCCGGGAGGAGGTTTTCCATGGACTGGTCGACAACAGCAGACGTAACTACCGTATGCCCGCTCTCCCTTGCAAATCTAAGGATTGCCATCTTTGCCATGCCCCTTGCAACGGAAGGGACCCTATTCATCCTCTCCTCTGCCTCCTTTGTCCAGACAATCGTCTCCTCTGCTATCCTCTCCAGGGGCGGCATAAACTGCCTGCTTGTGATCATGGTATTACACGGAACAAGTCTAAGAAGGTTTTCTGTGTTGCTCCCTATATCCATCCCGTCATCACTGTGTATACCAACCCTGCCCAATATAAGGAGCACAGGTCTCTCCTTCTGCACATACCTATGTATCTGTTCAAAGGCCTTGCCGTCAAGGAGTTTGGTCTCTATATCAACCCCATCATCCTTAGAGATCTTCTTTGCTATCTCAAGGTGTGTCTGATAAATCTTTGCCAGGCCGCTGTCAATTATCTCCTCATGGAGCTTCTCCTGCTCGCTAAATCTAAATATTTTGCCTGCCTCCTCGGATAAGACGCCGGCTATGCTGTTAAAGGCTACATAATGGAAATAGGGATCAAAGGCCGATATTGCCTCTACCTTCAGGCCAAAGGCCTTGGCCATGCCGATAGCAATCTTCAGCCCTCCATATGAGAAGGGAGACCCATCTATCGCAACCATAATCTTCCCGGGCTTGTTTAAGTAAGAGGTAGTATCCTTTACGATAAAGAGATCAGTCCTGGCCCTTCTGACAACCCTCTCGCAGACAGATCCGATAAGGCTTTCTTTTACCGCGCCGAGGCCAAGTATCCCTAATACCACAAGGTCATATCCCGTCTCCCTGATGTCGTCTACAAGTACCTGAAAATTTTTCCCTTCAAGGGATTTACGTTCATAATCTATGCCCGCCTCGATCGACTTCTTCTCGAATACGTCAAGGAATGAGTCTGTTATTATTCTTAACCCCTTTGTAATAAGGGAGTCATGTATCTCCCTCTGTTCCTCAAGTACCTTCTCCTCCCTGTACCTGTCAGGGAGTCCGCCCTCCATCTGCCTGAACCTGAGATCATGAAGCCTGGCAGCATAGACATGAACCCCGGTAAGCCTGGCGCCAAACCTCTTGGCCATATCGATACTTATATCGATACCAAAGTTAGAGAAATCTGAATTATCTATGGGTATTAGAATATTTTTATACATCGTCTCCTCCAAAAGGAAGATATTAAAAAATAAAATTGTTTGTATGATAGCATCACGCCAACGGTGAAATCAACCTTTTCTTGGGGATAAGGTCTCCCTCCCTCCATACAAAGACTCAACCTTAAGGAGAGGCTTTAAAGTGGAGAGATAAGGATTGAGTGATATGTTAAGGATAGGCCATAAGTCCAAGACCTTTAAAATCCCTGTCAAAGGTGAAACATGGCATACCATCGAGCATGCCTGTAATAACTACATA
>CAZYNY010000061.1:0-18902 GCA_964648095.1 uncultured Nitrospirota bacterium
CCTTTTATCGAAAGCCCTTACACATGGTATTCGTATAATTGTCGGACAGCCTGCTGGCGGGAGGGGATTGAGGGGATGGGTAATAATTCGGTGATATTGCCCCTCACCCTAACCCTCTACATCAAGGGAGAGGGAGAAATCGGTTATGTCAATCTCTATTTTTTGGTGTCATTCTGAATTCGTTTCGGAATTTTAGCGAATGTTATCTTGTTGGGAAAGTATAGAAAACTATAAAAAATAAATAATGCTTGTCAATGATTGTCATTTATGGTATAAACTATCATTGTTAGCTGCAATTACCCTAGGGGCGATGCCATATGGGGTTTACTGACGAAGAACTTAACTACATCTACGACCGTATTTCCGGGTACTGCCACATATGTCGAAAGAAGCTTGCTTTTAAGAATTACGGTCTCTTTGGTGCACGTAGCGCATGGGAAGTTGAACACTCCAACCCAAAGTCTCGTGGTGGCACCAATCACCTGAACAATTTATATGCCGCATGTATTCCCTGTAATCGCAGTAAAAACAACCTAAGTACACGTACGGCTCGTGCAGCATATGGAAATCGGAAGGCTCCGCTTTCTACATAAAGAGAGAAAGAATGCAAAAGTTGCAAATGCAGTTGCCGGGGGTGTCCTCGGCGCTTTAGCTGGCTCGGTTTTTGGGCCAGGCGGCGCGACTATAGGTGGCGCAATCGGAGCCAAACTTGGCCACAAGCAAATCCAGACAAAAATCGCAGCTAACATCGGCGTGGAGCGGACGACGGGTTACGTCGCACCGTTTCCTGAAACTTCATTGGCCACCGCCGCTCACGCCGGGCGTTAGCTTCTTAAAAAAAGAGATGAATGGATTGAATAATACGATAATTGTTGTAAATGATGAGCCATATTGCATTTGGGAAGTTGACCTCAAAGAAAGGAACAAAGAGTTTCTTGAAGGAATTGATGAAGACTACTTCGATTATATTTGTCCTGTGTATAACGTGAAAGTAAATAAGTCATTGCAGTTTTCTTTGCTGTAGCAACTAAAAGAAGAAGTGATCGAAGGAATGAAGAATGGCGTTCAGAGTGATCAGAACACCAAAGCAGTACGTGGAAGCTCTCTTGCAGAAGGAGAGAGTCGCCGCGGGGCCTTTATGCTTCGCCTCATCCTTTATATCTTCTATCTACTTCAATGAAGAAGCCATACGGCGATTCTACGGAGCCAGTTCTGACGATCACTCATCAGCGTGTGATACGCTGCTGAAACGCCGGAGTGTCGCAATATCGAACAGCGCACATGTGCAGCGGCGTGAAATCTACGAATCCGCAGCGTTTACGAGGTTCCTGGTCGATGGCACTGTTCATGCCCAAGATTCGAAGTACCGCAGTCGGCCCAGCGAGATCGAAGCAGTCCTCCGTTCACTTCTGCATTGGGCAGCAGATCTTGGCACGTTACAGATAGCGGTGACCACAGAAATCCTGCCTGTGGTATTTGCGATCTACTCCCCTACAGAAACGATCGTTGATATTCGCACTAATTACTTGTATCAGCGGATTCAAGGATTCGTAATAGATAATGCCGAATCAACGGCTGCGTTCGAGGAGGAATTTGAAAGGTTATGGGAAGGCGCTCTCAGCGAAATGGCTTCTGAAGATATTCTCGCGCTGATCGCCGAGAACCTGTGCCAGTGGCAAAGCAACAAACAGATCGATCTCTCGAAGTGGCCAAGAATGCGAGACACTGACCGTGGCACCGACTGACCCATAGAAACACTGAGGATCTTGACCAATGCATGATATCACAGATGCAATTGTACAAAAACTCATCAACGCAGCGTGTTCCTATGAACTGCTCGAACATGAACCCGTGTTTACGATGGAGGACGTTGAGCGGTACATCCCCGTGCCGGCCACTTCCCGCGTCAAGACAATGGTTGTAGCAGTGCAGTCAGAAGTGGGCGTCGAACCTGTTCTGTGCGGGTTGCGCGCAGCGTCCCGACTTGATGTGAAGAAGGTGGCAGCGCTTATGGGTGTAACACGATCCAAGGTGTCGATGATGCCTCCACAAGCCGCTGAGGAAGCTGTTGGGATGTCACGCGGAGCAATCGGCCTCATTGCGCCGTTTTCATCACCCCGCGTATTCATATGTCCGTTCTTTAAGGAGCAACCATTCCTGTGTTTCGGGGTCGGGAGAAATGATCGCACTCTCAAAATCTCGGCTGATGACCTGACAAAAGTCATCGAAGCAACTTTCGCGGAAATAGAAAGGAGGACAGCATGAGTGAGGTGTTTTCTGTACCTGCGGATGCCAAACGTAGGGATGTTATCATAGCCGTCGGGAAATATGATGACCCTGCGATTCCTGAAATTCTGTGTTGTGAGCAGGATGCCTATCTGCTTCGAGATGAGCTCCAGAAACTTCCATACATCAATGGATCTACGCCGCAGCAAACTCTTCTTTCTACCGTAGACGGACCATCGACCTGTACAAAAACAGGAATTCTCCGAACCATAGAGAAGTTTGTCAGCGATCTCACTCACCACGACATGCTTACGCTTGTGCTCACATGCCACGGGTGCACAATCGACGGTGAGACGTTCATCGTGCCTTCAAACGCTAAGGCAGGAGATACGTCCAGCCTTATCAGCGCAGAGTGGATCAAAGATATCCTTGATAGCTGTGAGGCCAAGTTCAAGTTGATCCTCGTTGATGCCTGCCATTCGGGGGATGCTACCTTGACTTTTAAGGCTGGCGCGATGCCCCTCGCTTTCGATGAGAAGAACCCAGCATTTCAGCAACTAGTCCGCAGCTCGCGGGGCGTGGCGTATGCAACATCCTGCACTCACAATCAAGTTGCGATGATTCTACCAGACAATAGTTACAGTATCTGGATGCATGCTTTGGCGCAGGCGATAAGAAAATGTGCGGAGTCTGCCGGTGACGGTCTCATTGTTCGCGCGGAACCTGTGATTGCCCATGCAATGCACCAAACGGTTTTGGATGCGCATCGCTTTTTCAACGCCGTGCAGACTCCTTTCTGCTTTTCAAAAGTCGAAGGGCTACTTCCCCTGGGCATCTGCTCCAAAACCAGAAGCGTGTTCGTACCAGCACCTGAAAGCGACATTGAACGGGCAACGTTGATCGCTTTTGAGCAACGATTTGAGCGAGGTTTCGGGTCCGATATGCCTGTCACAAGTGACGAGGACCTGCGGAAGGAAATGTGCGAGGGCGGATTTCCTCTTTCTCACGTCGTGAACGTTGGCCCTAAGGGCTCTCGCGTGAGATTAGCGGCAACATTTGATTTGATGTGCCACCCGAAACCCAACAGAGACAATCTTGTTACGCTCCATGAACTCGCGGGACGGCTAACCCTCGACAGAGTCATTGTCCCATACTTGCCCCCCGTGACTTCCGAGACACTCCGCCTTGCGCAGAACTTGGAACGCATCCATTTGGTCGAGCTTGCGGAGGGCAGAAAAGACCGGAACATCATGTTTAGCAACTTCTGCGTGATGCAGGGCTTCCCACGCCAAACTCTGGTACTGGCAAACGAGTACTCAGACGTGATCTTGCGGCGCATGGGCAAGCTCTTTCATATAGTCCTTGCCGATATCGCGGCCCCCACCTACGACCAGAAATACGGGAAGGCTTCGTTTGGCACGTCAGAGGCAATGGCATTTGAGGACCAGGTAGTCAAATCTGCCATTGTGCGACTAGACAGGCGAGACTTCGCGGTGGATCTCGGGTGCGGAACGGGACGGCATACCTTTGAGATATCGAAGTTATTCACGAAGATAGACGGGTTGGATTTCTCTCCCGGCATGATCAAAGTCGCTGACGGCAAGAAACGAGAAAATGACCTGAACCATAGCCAATACCGGAATGTCTCATTCCAAGTTCGTGATGTAGAGGACTCTCCGATTGACTATGGGTCTGACTCCATTGATTTTGTGACAGCCTGTTTTGGAATGGGCAGTTTCGTTGATGATCTCGTTCCATTCCTCACTAATATCAAAGATCAACTGCGTCCTGGTGGCAGAGCCGTGTTCTCCTTTTACAATAAGGATGCGCTGCTCTACAGCGTCCCACCACCCTGGCGTGATTGCTCACTCTCCGCGGTGCTCTGTCCCGATCGTGATGAACTCCAAGTGATGCTTCCTTCCGGCGACCAATTTCGCATCTTTTGTCGAGCGTATACCTATGCGGAGATAAAGGGACAGCTCTCGCGCATCTTCGACACAGTACAGATTCACTCCTGCCCAACTTTTGCATCATTCCTGCCGAGTCAGTATTTCGCTGATGGTCTGCAGGGGACGCGAGCGCGTGATCTCATCTCACACATCGACAGGGAACTTGCTCGTCATGTCGCATTTCCAGTTGGTGCCTATTTCACCGCTGTCTGCTCGAAATCATCTGGGAAGGACGAGGATGGGCCTCCTGCTGAGGAAATTGTAGATGTAAGGGGCGAGAAAAACCTGCTCGCCTACCTGGATGAGAAGGGCGTGACTTATGAGATTCTCGAGCACGAGAGGGTACGGAACATCAGGGACTTGCAGACTCAGCTTGACATAAGCCCAGACCTGATGGCCAAAGCAATCCTCGCGATCATAAAGGCCGATGAGTTGCTTGCCGAAAACCACGTTGTCTTCATTGTCCCAGGATCACGCCAGCTTGACCTGAACAAAGCAGGCACGCTTCTTGGGCGTAATCGCAGAGAATGGCGTTTCGCACGACAGAAAGAGGTGAAAAAGAGCTACGGACTTGAGATTGGAGGGGTGCCACCCTTCGGCTACAGCAGCAAGGTGCGTGTCTTTGTGGATCGAAGATTGGCCGCCACTGAACAACTCTATTGTGGTATCGGAAACCCCATGAAATCCATAAGGATGCGGTCGGCTGACCTTGTACGTATAGCCAACGCGGAAGTCACGGATATTGCATGGAACGACGGACCATAACGTGCTTGCATGAGTATCCGAGAAAGGAGCACATGGGGACATGACCAGCTTGAGACTCAAACGGTGCTCCAAGGTACCGACCATGCATAAGAGTTCTTCAGAAAGGATACGGAATCAAGACAGGCACAGAACAAACTCCTACAGGCGACGTCCTAAAGGCCGCGCCTGAGTAGTAGTGTTAGCCTGGTGAAAGAGAGGTTTGGAGAGTCACTATGGAAAGTGTCACACAGATACCTGAGTGGATGGGTAAGGCTGTACTCGTGGCGGTCATCGCTGCAGCCGGATACGTAGCAAAACTGCTCCTCGAATGGCTTGGGGATTTACGAGCGAGACTACAGATTCGGCGTACGCGACTAGTCGGGCTGCTTTCTCTCTTAAGGGCGGGGAAAGCTGCGTACGAGGTACAATGCGATAATCGTAATCGCCTAGAAAAGTCCGTTTCCGCAAGGAAACCTGATCTAGCTTGGTCCGTAACAGGGTATGAGCGCCTGTTCACTGTTGCATATGCGAATATGACTGAAGAGGAAAAAGAGCTACACACTATCATTCGAGCCATCACAGTAAATACACTTCGGCCTCTGAACGAATCGCTCTTAGAATGGTTACAGAAGGATACCTATTTTAAAGCCCGAACTTGGGGTAACGGACCGCGTGCACAACTGGCTCATAAACTCGCTGACTTAGAGGTCCATCTGCTGCTATGGCGCGCGAAGTACAAGGTATGGATACCGGAGAACCCCGCGCATTCACTCGTCTATCTGGCAGATGAGGAGAAACATGGAGTTGGATTCCCTAATGGCATAGAAAGCAATATTCAGGAGTTTCTCAAAAGGAGATGGTGGGTCGGTGGCTAACCGTGGCTGCAGCTGACGCGGTACCCGTGCTGCTACGTAATCGTTAGGCTAGGCAGGTGGAGGGAAAATATGAGTGAAAACTATGGTAAATTCTCCGGGAATCCCAAAACTGAATGGTTGTCTCATCCGACAAATCCTGACCGTGACATGAAGTTACTCGAAGACTTCTGGTACATCGATCCAGAAGGCAACAAATGGCTGGCCCCTGCTGGCAGCATTGTAAACGGCGCAAGCATCCCGCGCCCGCTTTGGACAACCGTCGGATCTCCATATACTGACGATTATCGGAATGCATCGGTAGTTCATGACATTGCCTGCGCTAACATAGATTGGAACAATAACGATGCTGATAAAAAAAGGAGGTTAGCGGACAAGATGTTTTATTATGCCTGCCTTGCAGGCGGATGCTCCAAAGATCAAGCTGAAATATTTTATATTGGTGTTCGCATAGGGGCTTGGTCCTCAAAAACCGGAAATTCACTGCCATTTAATTGGAGGGATACGCTTTACAGGATTTCAGGTGAAAAGACTGTCAAGGAAACAAAGCTACTCAGTAAATTTAACGAGATTATATCGAAAAAAGCAAAAGACAAGGGCGCATTGGCATTTGAAGCATTGGAAAGGCTTGTTGATAAGGCAATAAAATGACGGTATCCCGTCGGTTAGGAGGCAAGGGAATGAACTATAATTGGGAAGGCGATTGCATAATTCATGAATGCTCAATTGATAATAAGAGGTTTGTCTTGGGGAGCAAGAAGTCGATAACTACAGACATCAGGGAGTTTGTTTCTCCGCAGGACGATGTCATCATAAAAGACATACTTAAAAAACTCGTAAAAGAGAGGAATCTGCCTACTTTGAAGGATCCCGGTGATTTTGATAAGAGGGCGATGATCATCTGGGACTATGTGGCAAGAAACATTAAATACAACCACGACTGCAAGATTCAAAGAAAAGTCGACTTCTGGTTGTTTCCATCGGAGGTTCACACGCTTCAGGAGGGGGACTGCGAAGACAGCAGTTTCCTGCTTGCAAGCCTGCTAATCGGGAGTGGTATTAGCCCGTTCAATGTCAGGGTCGCCCTCGGAGAACTAAGGGACAAAAAAGGCAAGTCCCTCGGCGGTCACTGCTGGGTTATATACAAAAACGAGGCAGGCCGGTGGTGCATACTCGAAAGCACATTCGATAAAGCCCCATGGAGCATGCCGCTTGCCGACAGGATGACTGACGGCGGTGATGTAAGCTATTTGCCGTACTACTGTTTTAATAACTATCATCTATGGGTCATATATCATGACAGCACAGCCAAATACAGCGACCTGAAAACCTATCTAAAAAAACGTAAAGGGATGCCGGACCTTAAGGATACGAAATTTCCGTCTGGTGGCTGGCTTTCCGCAATTACCGGAGACAATTCGCCTGGTCACCTTGAAATTACAACCGAGATACTAAAATCGTTCGGCTTTTCTAATGACGCCGTATCTGTTGCCAGCGATGCTGCCCAGGACCCTGACCTTTATGAATGGAGCAACCCGAGAGCCCATGCACAGACAGATAATGATTCTCAGGGAAGGACAAATGAGACCTTAGATGCAGCCAAATCACAATACCTTAATTGGGTAAAACTCAGAATCAACAATCTCTTTTCATCAACTTCGCCCAGTTACGGTCTGTTTTACCTCGGTTATGTTCTACACGGCATCCAGGACCTTGCAGCGCATCAAGGGGTTACCAACGCCCAACATTCGTACGAATCATACATAGAACATGGCATAGATAAGGATTGCGATCACCTTGCCTCAAATAGGGATGTTGCAAAAGTTTATACAGCAAGATTTTTAGAACAATTAAAGAACCGCAACTCTTCCGTTTTCAATAAGCTCAAAACCTATTCGGAAGGATTTTCTTTATTTGGCCCAAAAGTATCAAAGAGCGATAAGTGCAAGCTGCTTAGGAAACCAGGTTGGGATTTCTCAGTACAATCTTATAGAGAATACAAAGACTTGGCGCCTAAATATGACAAAATCAAAAGTAGTTATCCAAGGATAACATGGGCGCGGGATGGGGTGTTTAAAGAGGTTCTTAATCTTATTTGAACATAACTTTTGCTAAGAGAGCAAACAAGTAAGGATGGAGAATAAAATGGTCAGATGGTGTTAAAAAAGGAGGCTATCCAATGCTATCTCTAATTTTGATCGCTCTAGGTGTTTTTCTCCTAGCGAGAGGAATATCCCTCATAAGGGTAGATTTTAAGGATCAGCCTCCCGCAGAGGTCGCGCCAAATAACCTAAAACCTTGGAAATATTTTATTGGTTTTCTGATTTTTCTTATATTTTTTGGCCTTGGTGCTGCAGCGATATGGTACAGTCAGATCCAAACAGACTGGTTTGTCTATATTTTGATTCCTATAGCCATAACATTAATTTTATTCGGCTACATCCTTCTAATTTTTATATTATCACATTCCTCTTTGAGGGAGCGAGCAATTACATTCGCATTAATAGGGGCAGTTTCCCTCTCCGTCGGCTTATTATCCCTATGGAGACCTTTCCGCTTCCAAGAAGTAATTCGGGAGTTACTCCTCATAAGCCCAAACCAAATTATTTTGGCCCTATTCGCCATTTTTTTGGGATGGAGTCTTTTCAAGTGGGCAACCGATGAATACTTCTGGCTATTCGCATGGCCCATATCGGCTAAAAAATGGTTGTGTTTCGCTTTAATAGTTCTAGGTGCCATAGCAATCCTTGATAATTATCTCCCAGATCTAATCCCAAGAATGTCACAAATAAAAACTCCATGGTTTGAGGCCTCTCTGATCGCAACTAAAAAAGAAATAGCAAATCTCGAAATAGAGTTTTATAGTAACACTCTTTTGATTGAGAAAAGCAGTCTAGTGGATATCATTGAAAGAGGTGAGTTCATCGCTGGCCTGAGAAAAGGAAAAAATTGCACGGGAGGCCAGAAGGCCAACGATTTGAAAGATTTTAAAGAAACGTTAAATAACATTGAATACCTTGAATTCCTTGATGACTGGAAAAAAAAGAATAAAGGTTTGCCACCCAACAAAAAACGGGAAGGTTTGCCACTCGACATCGAAGCTAGATGCTGGCTTTTTGAATTACAAAATTTTGGGAAAAGTAGTAAATGGTGTAAACAGATACATTCGATAAAACCTTTTTCAAATAAATTAAATCAATCAATCAATAATATTGGTGCTTATCATGTAATTCTAGCTAATCTAGCATGGATTACCCAAAACGATGTGCAGAGTAGAGGATATTTAGAAAAATCTCTTGCAAGCAAATGTTTAGAGGATTATGAAAAGATATCTATCCATTCCTTGCTTGGTCAAATAATAGTACGGAGCAAGTTCCAGACTCTGAAGGAAGGCTTGGAGGAGTCAATTTTCCATCGAGAACAGGCATTGAAAATCTCTTATGACCTTAAAAAGGAAATATCATCATGTAATACATGTAATATAAACGATAAGGAAAAATGGGTAAAAAACTTGGTAGCAGCAAACCTGAACTTGAAGAATGCACTGGCTTATACCTTTGCTAGAAATAATATTTTTGAGCTTCGCGCCCGAGAATATGCAAAAGATCTAATAAAAGCAATGAAGGATGATCCAGATACAAAAGACCCTAATTGGCTTGATACAATTGGTCATGTGAAGTTGACCTTCCATAAAGATCGAAACGAATTACAGGAGGCCCTCCTCTACTTCCAGGAAGCTGAAGCCATGTTGGAAGCTAATGTAACAAAACATGTTGAGGTAGATTGGGGTGCTAATTTATTTCCCCTGCAGGTTATCAGAGCCCACAAAAAATTGGCTGAAGATAGTCTTTATTAATATATTCCTTTCGATAGTTCAGTATCTTTTCATTAATTTCCGTGATCGGCAGGATGAATCACTTATTTAAGGTTTCAAGCTGGGTAGGGTTCTTTAAACACGCGCAATCAACCTTTTCAAGGGCCAATAATGGACTATAGAAATATATTAATATTGCCGCCGCAATAGAAATATATAAAATGATATGCTTCATTTTAAATTCTCCTTCTCCTAAATTTCAATTATATCAACATGAAATATATTTATTAGTATTAATATAACTTCTAGATCGAAGTTTGTCAAGTTTATGTTCGGATCAGGTAAAATTGAATTTTGCTGCATGATGGGATAAAATTAGCCATTAGATATAAACCACAATAGTGTGGTTCTGTTTTCCGGTCTGAGGAAGATGATGAGCGATGCTTTGATTAGAAAGGGCCATCTGAGGCCCAAGAAGTTTAGGTGTTTTATGTTTGCCCTCCTCACCTTGACCTTTCTCCTCTGGGCAGACATTGCACAATATGCCGTGGCATCCCAGGAACCGCTTAGGATCGGGTTAACGGCAGTAATTGTTGAGGATTTCCTTCAGCTAAACAGGCATCTACTCCAGTATGTTGGAGAGAAGATTGGGATGCCTGTGGAGCTGGTTTTGAGAAAGAGCTATCAGGAGATGAACGATATGCTGGAAAAGGGGGATGTGGATGTGGCCTTTGTCTGCAGCCCCCCATATATTCTTGGTCATGAGAAATTTGGATTAGAACTCCTGGTCGTCCCACAGATAAATGGGGAGCCTTTATACTATTCTTATGTAATTGTCCCTAAAGATAGTGAGGCCAAGAGGTTTGAGGATCTAAGAGGAAAGGTCTACGCCTTTTCAGATCCCCTTTCCAATTCGGGCAAGCTGGTTCCTACATATTTCCTGGCAAAGATGGGTGAAACACCGGAGACCTTCTTTAAAGGGTATATCTATTCCCACAGTCATTATAATTCTATAGAGGCGGTGGCTGTTGGGCTTGTGGATGGCGCCAGCGTTGACAGCTATGTATGGGACCTTGCCGATGCAACAGATCCCAGGTTTACTAAAAAGACAAAGATAATTGAAAAATTCATACCTTTCCCCTTTACCCCTTTTGTTATCCGGAAGGAAATCGACCCTGTTTTAAAGGAGAGGATAAGGGGGGCCTTCCTGAATATGCATAGCGACGTAAAGGGGAAAGAGATCCTAAACAAGCTCCGGATAGACAAATTTGTTAAGGTGCCCGATTCGTTCTATAACCCGGTCCGTGAGATGCTGAACTCTGTGAAAGACTCAAAGATCCAGGAGGCAAAAAAACCTGCCGGACCAAAGGTAGGTGCGACAAAAAGCCCTAAGGAAAGATAGATACCCACGGGCAAGCCCGTGGGTATCTATCAAGCGAGCGAGGCGAGCGTTGAGGGGGAGGCTCCATCCGGCTTTGCCGGTGGAGGGGGCGACGCAAGCCCCTATGAATTAAAGGAAAAAGATGTTACCGGGGAATATATATAGGAGAATGGCCTTAAGTGGTAAGGTATCCCTTGTTATTGTATCGATCATCATTCTGGTGGCCTCATCCATCAGCATCTTTATAATCAGGGAAGAGAAGAAGTTATTGGAGAGTGAGCTCAAAAAGAGGGGTACAGAGATTGCCAGAAATCTATCCCTCCTTAGTATCAAGCCTGTGCTCCATGAGGAGGTCTGGGATCTGTATGGGCTTATAAAAGAGATAATAAAGGTGGAGGATCCCTCTTCGGAAAATATTGTGGCTTATGCCATGGTTTTAAATAAGAAAGGCGAGGTACTGGCTCATTCAGACCCGAAGAAGTTTAAGGTTTGGAGCCCCCTGGAGAAGAATTCCTTAAATGAAATGGCAATTGCCTCTCAGGGGCTTCTGATTCAGACTATCTATCAAGAAGGGGAGGGAGATCAGATCTATGATGTAGCCCTTCCAATCTTCCTTGATAATGAGAGGATAGGCCTGGTAAGGGTCGGGGTGACAAGGAGATATGTGGATGCCGCTCTGGAAAGGATAACCCTCAATATCATTCTTATTACAGGCATCCTTGGTCTTATGGGGGTAGCCCTGGGTGTTATCCTTACGGGCAGGGTTACAAGGCCTCTCAGGAAACTTACTGACTTTGTCAGGGGGATAAGCAGCGGCAGGCTGGACAGAAGGATAGAAATATCGCCGGACGGTGAGATAGGGCAATTGACATCAGCGTTCAATCAGATGGCCATTGATCTTGATAAAAGGACAAGGGAGATAGCTGAATCAGAGAGAAAATATCGATCACTTTTTGATTTTGCTGAAGACTCAATGATGAGGTTAGACAGGTCGGGGAAGGTCTTAGCTGTAAACAAGCGGGAAGAGTGGATAATAGGGTATCATGAGGATGAGTTGCTTGGTAAAGAACTTACCACGATAGTCCCAGAAAGATATTGGGATCTTTTTAATAATACATTCAGAGAGACAATAAATAAGAATAAGAAGGTTCCGACCAGTGAGATTGAAGTAGTAAGCAAGGATGCTAGGCTCATCCCTATGGAACTTGATCTCTCAGGGATATGCGAGGGGGATAGGGTGGTATCTGTCCAGATACATTTGAGAGATATATCAAAAAGGAAGATCCTTGAGAAAGAGTTGGAGAGATCCAGACGATTATCCGACCTGGGAGAGTTTGCAGGTGGGATAGCCCATGAGGTAAGGAACCCGCTGGCCAGGATCATGATGGGGGCATACACCCTGAAAGAGGTGGCCCCTGATGAGGGAGAGAAGGCCAGGGCCCTGGATAATATCCTGAAGGGGGTGGTAGATCTTAACCGCTTCGTAACGGAGTTATTAAATTATACAGGCAGGATGGAGTTGCAAAGGGACAAGACAGATATAAACAAGATACTTGATTCAACACTCTTTAATCTGACGGAAGAGGCGGCGAGGAGCCGGGTTAAGATCACACTTAAATTAGATCCGGAACTTCCGAAGGCCAACGTGGACGGCGTAAAGATGGATCAGGTCTTCAGCAATATTATTAGAAATGCCTTCCAGGCCATGCCTGATGGCGGTGCACTGACAATCAAAACTGAATATAAACCATGCCCTCTTGATATTCATATGGGTATGAAGGGGAAGACAAATGGATTCAAGCCTGGATTGATAAAGATCTCATTATCGGATACAGGTTGTGGTATATCAAAGAAGGATATTGATAAGATATTCAACCCCTTCTTCACAACAAAGGCGGAAGGGATAGGCCTTGGCCTGGTATTAGTCCATAGGATTGTCGAGGCCCACAGCGGGAAAATAGATGTAGAGAGCAGGGAAGGCGAGGGGAGCATATTTAGGATCCTCTTGCCATTTGTTTCAGACTCTCAATATCATGATGAAGAGGAAGTAAGGATTACACCTAAAAGGAACAGCGAGCGGAGTTGAACGTAGGGAGGGGGACGGTCGCTCCCCTGAGATAGGAGACTAAATGTCGTTTAGTATCCTGATAGTTGATGACCAGGAGGCCTTTGCCCAGCAGATAAGGGTGCGGCTTGAGAGGGAAGGATATGAGGCAGAGGTGGGGAGCCGTAGGGATGATGTCCTAAGTCTCCTCCAGGAGAGGAGATTCAACCTTGTTATAAGCGATATGAAGATGCCACAGATGGATGGCCTTGAGCTCCTGGGAGAGGTAAAGGGTAAGTATCCGGATACGGCCTTTATTATAATGACTGCCTTTGGGAGCGTAGAAACGGCTGTAGATGCGATGAAGAGGGGGGCAAATGACTATATCACAAAACCCTTCCCCCCCGAAGAGCTCCTCCTTACAATAAAGAATGTCCTTGAAAAGCAGAGCCTCCTGCATGAGATTAAGGCATTAAGAAAGGAGGTAGAAAGGAGATATAGTTTTGGAAACTTTATTGGAAAGAGCCCCCGGATGCAGGAGGTATACGACCTGATATCTGATGTAGCCGAGACAGATGCCACGGTCCTGATCCGCGGAGAGACGGGGACAGGAAAGGAGCTGGTGGCAAAATCGATACATTTTAACAGCAGCCGGAAGGATAGGGTTTTTTTAAGTATAAATTGCGGTGCCCTAACCGAGACCCTTCTTGAGTCTGAACTCTTTGGATACGAGAAGGGGGCCTTTACGGGCGCCATGAAGCAGAAGCTTGGTAAATTTGAGCAGGCCGATGGAGGGACGATCTTTTTGGACGAGGTGGGCGAGTTCTCTCCGAATACCCAGGTCAAGCTCCTCAGGGTGCTTCAGGAGAGGGTAATTGAGCGGGTGGGAGGGAACAGGGAGATAAAGGTAGACGTAAGGATCATTGCGGCAACAAATAGGAATCTGGAAGAGGAGTTGGCAAAAGGGGGGTTCAGGGAAGACCTCTATTACCGTATAAATGTAGTCCCTATCTGGCTGCCACCCTTAAGGGAGAGGAGAGAAGATATCCCACTCCTGGCCAAGTACTTTCTTGCCAAATATACACATATGTTCAAAAGGGATACCACCTTGATTTCCCAGGAGGCATTAAATGAGATGATGACATGTGAGTGGCCGGGAAATGTCCGTCAGCTGGAAAATGTCTTAGAGAGGGCTATAATCATGGCAAAGGGCAGTTCTATTACCCATATAGACCTGCTGGATAAACCGAAAAGGACTGAAGAAAAACTTGTAGAGGCGAGGCCCAGGTATATCCCGGATCTTGAAAACCTCCCGTTCAAAGAGGCAAAAAGGAGGCTCATCAAGGAATATGAGAGGGAATACCTAGCAGACCTCCTTAAAAGGTGCAAGGGGAGCATCACTCTATCATCTAATATCTCCCACCTTGACATGAAGACCCTCCGGAGGAAGATGGAGGAATACAACCTCTTCAAAGAGGATTTCAAATCAAAAGATCGGGAATAGATGCCCGATTTCCCTATTTATTTTGGACATAAATGTCCAATATTTCAGAGTGCTTCAAGAATCCAGCTTTTTCAATCTCAACAAGATCCCTTTAAAATTAAGTAGTTAGATCGCAACGACCTCCCTTTTTTCCTTACAAATAATCCTGGCACAGAGATTGCGCTACATATTGACCAACTGTTATCCATCCGGGATAGGCTCAAATTAAACTTGGGGTACCATGGAACCAAAAAGGTGTCCTTATTACGAAGATGTTCCGGTTAAGAGTTGTGGAGCCGTTCTCGATGGTATCAAGGTTCCAACAGAGAGGGAAATAAAGTGGTTTTGTACGGGAGGGCACTACAAGAAGTGCCCCGTTTATATAAATAGGATCAATAAGGAAAAGGAGGTGTTGGAAGGAAAGTAGCATATGGTAGTTTTAAGAAATCCGGTTAAACCGGATAATAATGTTTGGAAAGAGGAGGGAATTATGATGGACAGGGAGAATTTAAGCCGGAAGGAGTTTTTAAGGTTAACCGCAAAAGGTGCAGTTGCAATAGTAGCAGGCGGTCTATTAGCAGAAAAGGCATTGGCTGCCGAATCTCTTATGGAATCTCATATGCATGACGAACCGGCAATAGGTCAGGAGGGATATAGCAAGCGGGTGGCCAGGCTATTTAAGGACAGTGGTCTGCCTGAAAAGGCAACAAGTATTTAATGGTACACAACTTAGATCAGTAAGGTGGAGGATATTATGGAAGATCGTGGATTACATCGACGGACTTTCCTAAAATTGGCAGCAGCAGCCGGTGCCATGGCTACGACAGGTATTCCATTGGCGCCAAAGGCAGCGCTGGCCATGCATTCCTGGAAGAAGAAGGCAGGGTTTGAGCAATACCCATTCACTGAAAAGCTCGTCTATCGGGTAGAGGATGGAACCCTTCCTGATAGGGTTGTGAAAAACGGGTGTTCATTCTGTCCTTCAGCATGCTGGCACATGGTGCATGTAAAGGACGGAAGGATAAGTAACGTATACGGAGATCCTGACAACCCGATGCAGGCTGATCCGGATAAACCCGGAAAAGGGATAGATGGCGGACTCTGCGCAAAGGGGAGGGTCGGGATAGTACAGCTTCTTTATAACAAGTACAGGATTACCCGCCCTATGAAGAGGGTGGGGAAAAAACCGAGCTACAAGTTCGAACCCATCTCCTGGGATCAGGCATATGAGGAGATCGCGAAGAAGCTGATCGATATCCGTGACAATTCACCGGAAGGGGCAAAGGCTGTTGCAGCGAAAACGACTGACCGTGTATCCAGGGACAATGGCGCCCCGCAGTTCCGCTTCATGCATATGTATGGAAGCCCAAATACGACGCATGAAGGTTATATCTGCAACGATGCAGGAGGGATTGCAAATGGGATGGTGCTGGGAAAGGGATCTCAGACAAATGGGTTTGGTTGGGACTCTATTACCCAGTCCTATGACCTGGGGGATAGCAAGATGGTCCTCTGGTTTGGGGTCAACGATGCTATATCTCACCCTATAACCCATTCCTGGATGCGGAAGAGGAAGGAGATTGTTAAGTCTACCTGGGTTGTAATTGACCCCAGGATGAACGAAACCGCCCTTGCGGCTGATCTCTGGATGGGGATCAAGCCGGGCACAGACATGGCCCTTGTATATGGGATGATCCACTTTATCATAAACAATAATCTGTACAATAAAGAATATGTGGAAAAGTGGGTGGCAGGTTTTGATGAGCTCAAGGCGCTTGTTAATGGAAAAGGCTACTCTCCGGAATGGGCAGCCACAATTACAGGGATTGATGTTGAGACCATTAAGAAGGCGGCAAGACTGTATGCTACAACAAAGCCTGCGGCAGTCATTACCAATGCAGGTATCAACCACCATGTGAATGCTGTTGACTGCGAGAGGGTCCTGGTATTCCTGGCAGCTATTACCGGAAATATCGGTATTCCCGGCGGAGGCCATGTGGCCATGCATAATTCCGGTATCGGCGTATCTTTTCCGGGTATCAAGGGTGGTCCGAAGATCACAGAAGCAGGTCTCCCGCCGCAGCCTGATTATTTTGCAAGGTCCATCGTTGAGGGTAAACCATATAAGCTGAGGATGATATTTTATCAGGGGAATATGACTACACAGAATTCCAATACCGCCATGGTAAAAAAGGCCCTGATGAATCCGGACGTTACCTATGTGAGCTTTAATCTATTTCCCCAGGAGGATACGGAATATGCGGACTATATACTCCCGACTCAGATCTTCTATGAATTTGACCATGTCCACAGGAGGTTAGACAGGGGGCTTATGTGGCGGAGCAAGGTTATTGAGCCAATGGGAGAGACGAAATCAGAGCTCCAGATCTGGATCGAGCTGGCCCATGCCATGGCCAAGTATGACAAAAAGAACCCTCCGGAATACTGGATCGACAATATGGACCCCAGGTGGTATAAGGATAAGAGGTACTTCTGGAACGAAGTCTGTTCAAAGAATGGCGGGTCATGGTCTGGCGGTATCACAGCAGACCGGATGATCAAACTGATCAGCCAGCAGGTCTTAAGAGGGCCATGCCCCCCAATGGATCACCCGGCAGCCAAGGCCTTAAAGCCGGACCAGCTTGCCCCTGACGGCCAGCACCCTGGTACCAGCGTTATGTTTCTGGACGACCCGTCATGGACACTGCTCTGGGCCAATGAGAAATTCCCCGAAGGGAGACGGTTCCCCAATGACATCAATAAGGTGGAGATCTATACCAAGGAGCTGGATCAAAAACTTGCTGCAATAGGACATTCGGCTATCCCGGAGTTTTATACCAGCCCGGAGAGCATAGACGGTCTTCCAACTCTGGAGTATCTTGATGAGTTTGTAAAGTCGCCGAATTTAGGCAATTCAGGCGGCGGTAATCTTGTCCACAAGGTAAAGATAGGGGCGAGGCCGGACAACGAGGAGCTTCGCAAGAAATATCCGCTTCAATTGACCACAGGCAGACCGAGCGCAGGGGTCTTCCACACCATTTCACACTGGTCCTGGAGCCTGGCACAGATCAGCTCTGATCGGTATGTCCAGATCCACCCAAAACTCGCTGCAACGCTTGGGGTTAAGACCGGAGACTCTGTTAAGGTTGAGACTCCGCGGGGAGGTATTACAGGACCTGCCCTGGTCTGGGATGGGATCCGGGAAGATACCGTTTTTGTTCCCCATACCTTTGGCCCGAAGCAGAGGGTCCATGAAGATCTGGGTGGAAAGACCTATGAAACCGTAAACGTGTTGACGGCGCATTACTATGACACACTCTCGGGTCAGAATGAGTATAAGTGTCAGTTATGCCGGGTCACTAAAACAACAGCGTGAAAGGAGTAAACCATGTCACAGAAATATGCCTTCTTAGTGGATCCCAGCAAATGCATCTTCTGCCGCGCATGCGTGGCTGCCTGCAGGCTTGAGAACCACGTAGGTTCCCAGTGGCAGAGAAACGACATGATCATGCTGGGTCCGGATCAGGCTAAGGACCCGGCCATGTACCCGGTCTTTATGAACTGCCAGCATTGCGAAAAACCCGCATGTATTGCCTCCTGTCCGGTTAAAGGCAAGGCGATTGAGAAGCGGGAAGACGGGGTAGTCCTGATGATACCGGATAAATGCATCGGGGATGAGATGTGCGTCTATGCCTGTCCTTACGGGGCCTTAAGGCTGACACCGGATAAAAACAAGCACGGGTACAATGTAGTGGATAAGTGCACCTACTGTGCGCATAAATTAGATCGGGCCTCCGATGCGCCGGGCGGTAACAGGCCTGCCTGTGTAATGGCCTGCCCAACCAATGCGATCGAGTTTGGCTTAAGGGATGAATTAATGGAAAAGGTCAAGACAGAAGGACGTGAGAGATTCGATCTTGATCAATTCGCGATTGGCCCGAGCAATATCTTCTTAAAACCTATGCCCAGAAGACAGTCCTGGGATAGGTTATAGTAAAGGGGGAGGTCATGGATAGAAGAAGATTCAAGTTAATTAGTGTAATAGGCATTGCAGCCTGTTTTACCTTTGTAATAGCAGGCAACGCGGAGATGGATAAGTCGCCTGCAAAAACAGCAGCAATGAAAATGGAGACCACCACACCTCCAATTGGATTGCCCAGGACAGATAAAGATTTTTCAAAAGACATCAATAGTCTTCTCTTGGACCGGAGGGTCTCCGCCTCGGATATGCCAGGCGGGGTGGCCTTCAATCCCAAGGAGTGCCTGCGCTGCCATGAGAATGAGCCAGGTGTCGAGGGACAGATCTTTTATGGGAATCCGGAGTTCAAGAAGGACCTGAAATGGCCAAAATATATCGGGGATGCTGAGAAAAAGAGGGCCCCATCACTT
>CAZYNY010000062.1:0-18861 GCA_964648095.1 uncultured Nitrospirota bacterium
GAGGAGATAGACAGGGCAATACATTATCTGGATAGAGGATCTGGCCCCGAACCTTTATAAGGAACATTATTGACTCCAGCCGAACCCCTTGCCCACCCCCAGTTTTATATCTACCTTTCTGAGTTAATTATAGTTTAGTTATTCCGATGATAATGAGTTAGATTGCATTTTTTTACTTGACAAGCATAGATGCAGCACGAATCTGTTGGTGCCTCCAAGTGGTGAATTCATTCTACCAACTAATACTGTTGTTACCTTATAAAAACTGGGGGTGGGCAAGTCCATCGGTATTATTGACTGAAAGATTATTGTATGGTTTAATTGAAAAATGATCACGGAGCTAGAGATAAAGACCAGGGCCAGATCTGAGATGTTTGATATAACCGGTGAGATCAGAAAGATCGCCAAAGACTCCGGGATCAAAGAAGGGGTCTGCTATCTATATGTACCGCATACCACGGCAGGCATTACCGTCAACGAGGATGCAGACCCTGATGTTGCAAGGGATATCATACATACCCTGGAGAAGATGATCCCCTATGAGGGGAACTACAGGCATTCAGAGGGCAATACGGCGGCGCATGTCAAGGCAAGCCTGATCGGATCATCAAAATATATCCTGATAAAAGATGGGGAGATACTGCTCGGGAAATGGCAGGGGATCTTCTTTTGTGAATTTGATGGGCCGAGAACCAGAAAGGTCATATTGAAGCTGATAGAGGGATGATGTCCAACTATATTTTTCCTGACCCGCCATATCCGGACGCCATAGAGTGGGATGGCACCCCGATCGGAAGATCGAATGTCATAACGAGGACAAGGAGCAGGACGACCAGGGCAAATAAGGTAGTGGATGAGACACCTGGACTGTTAGACAGGCTCCTCTCTTCATCAGAAAGGTTCAAAAATCAGAACAGGGATAAGATATTCCAAAGTGATGTAATCATCCATGGGATCAGGGTAAGGGCAACCACCAATTCACCCCATCTCATCAAATTCTGGAGGATGAACTGGTTCTCCCACGACGAATGGAAAGAACTGACATCAATGCCGCCGGAGGAGGAGCCAAGGGTTATTGTCTATGCCCTTACAGGGGTAGCTGACGAGGAGGAGGCGGCATATTACAGCAGATCGACAGATACCATAATCTTCTTTAATACCGCCTATTATGGCCAGTTAAAGAGCTGGGTATTAGGGGCTGTTGGAAGGATACTTGCCAGGGATTTCGGCATTCATTCCATTCACGGGGCCTGCGTAACAAAGGACAATCTTGGCGTGCTCTACATTGCACCTACCGGGACCGGCAAATCGACATCCTCCTACGGACTTATGCAGTTTAATGGGACGAGGTTCCATTCGGATGACTGGGTATATATCAGATATGCATATAGCACAAAGGAGGGAAAGAAGGTCTCACCCCTTTCTATTGAGTATAGAAATGGATCGATTATAAGGGGTTATGAGGTCTATAGACGGCTGGAGAGTGAGAGGATCAATGAGGACCTAAAGGTCACTGCCAGGACCCTTGATGACAATATAATGACACTCAAGGCCAAAGACCTGGACATTAAAAGGGGCACCGAGGCCTACGCCTATATATCAGAAAAGCTTTTTTATCTCAGGAGCAGTCTGGTGGAGAGCTTCCCTGAATCTATACCTGCCCTCCTTGAATCTGACATTGAGAATGCCCCTGACATAACGGATGAATTTATCAAGGAAAACGAGGAGGTGATAAACTCCTCCATTAAAACACTTGATAAATTAGGTTACAAATGGCCCCGGGGGGTAGATCTTGATGAGAAGGCCAGGACCATAGGAAGGATGTTTGCTTTTGATAATTCCAGGGGTATGCTTGATATTGCATCCATGTTTAGAAGAGAGCGTACCTTTACTAACCCCCTTGAACCCGCAAGGCTTACCAGTGTGGTATTATTGAGGAGGGATATGAATGACCCGCGTGTGGCGGAATATCTGCCGCTTAACAGGTTTATGGGCAGGCTCCTTATAGGCGAAACCCCGATGAAGACGAAAGAGATAGCATATAATGCCTACAGAGCGGTTGACGATAAGAAGGAGAAGGATTGGGTTGGTGTCTTAGAAAAGGAGATCAAGGAACAGGACACTGAGGATATATATGACCTCTACAGAGAAAAAGAGGATATCCCCGAGACGCTACGCGAAGAATTCGAGCTCTTCAGGGTAATGAACAGATCGGCCCTCTGCTTTGATATAAATACTGTTTTACAGAACGATCCGAAGATCAGGACAAAGAGGGAGGCAGTACAGGGTTCTCTTAAGATTATACTGAAGACAATCCTTAATCAACCAAAAGATCTGAGATTGGAGATAAAAGATTACAGGGGGTTTATCACATGAGGATTAATAAAGAATAAAGGTTGAGGCTGAGGTCGAGGTTAAGCTTAACCTAAACCTTAACCTGAACCTTCTTTGGCCTTAACCTTTTTCATGAGGGGAAATATGAGGGTCCATGATGTCCTTATAGTAGGTGCAGGACTTGCCGGAATGAGGGCGGCGATAGCCGTACCGCCGGAACTGGATGTAGCTGTTATTTCAAAGGTCCATCCTGTCAGGAGCCATTCTGTTGCAGCAGAGGGCGGGATAAATGCTGCAATAAGGGAGGATGATTCATGGGAGGCCCATGCCTTTGATACGATCAAGGGCGGCGATTATCTGGGGGATCAGGATGCAATCGAGATAATGTGCCGGGAGGGACCAAAGGATGTGCTGGATCTGGACAAAATGGGCGCACTGTTCTCAAGGGATGAGCGGGGAAGGATTGCCCAGAGGCCCTTTGGCGGCGCTGATTTTCCAAGGACATGCTATGCGGCAGATAAGACAGGCCACGCATTAGTACATCTTTTATATGAACAACTTTTAAAGAGGAAGGCCTTTGTATATGAGGAGTGGTACGTTACATCCCTTATAGTCGAGGATAGTGCCTGCAAGGGCGTGATTGCATGGGATCTGATAACAGGTGGACTCCAGCAGATAAGGGCAAAGTCTGTAGTCCTTGCCACAGGAGGCTACGGCAGGGTCTATTCCATCTCCACAAACGCCCTCATCAATACCGGCGACGGGATGAGCATTGCCTACCGCGCAGGCATCCCTCTTATGGATATGGAGTTTGTGCAGTTTCATCCGACAACCCTGAAAGAGACCGGGATACTATTGAGTGAGGCAGCACGTGGCGAGGGTGGATATCTCTTAAACTCAAATGGTGAACGATTTATGAACAGGTATGCGCCAAAAAAGATGGAGCTTGCATCAAGGGACGTCGTATCCAGGGCTGAATACCAGGAGATCGAGGAGGGGCGCGGTATAAGCGGATGCGTGCTTCTGGATATCCGCCACCTGGGCCGGGCAAAGATAATGGAACGTATTCCGCAGATAAGGGAGCTTGCCATAACCTTTGCAGGAGTTGACCCGGTCAAAGATCCTGTCCCGATAAGACCCGGTGTCCACTACTCGATGGGAGGGATAAGGACTAATGAATGGGGTGAAACCGGACTTGAAGGTCTATATGCAGCAGGTGAATCTGCATGTGTAAGTATCCATGGGGCAAACAGGCTTGGTGGAAATGCCCTGCTCGAGACAATAGTCTTCGGAAAGAGGTCCGGCCTTAAGGCATCTGAAAGGGCTAGATCGATCCGGTCTTTGGACGTCTCATCAAAATCGATTAAGGCAGAGGAAGACCGCATAGCAGAGATCATGAACAGGACAAACGGTGAAAAGGTCCCGGTACTAAAGGAAGAGATAGGGCAGATCATGTCAGAGGGTGTAGGTATATCCAGAAAAAGGGAGGGGACAGAGAGGGCAAAAGAGAAGGTCAAAAAGATTAAGGAGCGTTACAGGGATGTCTATATCCAGGACAAGAACAGGGTCTTTAATACGGAGCTTGTCTTCTGCCTTGAACTCGGCTCAATAATAGAACTTGCCGAAATAATCATAGAGTCGGCCCTTGCCAGGGAGGAGAGCAGGGGGGCCCATTACAGGCTCGATTTTCCTCTCCGGGATGATGTAAGGTGGCTTAAGCATACACTTGCCTACAAAGGAGAGACAGCGCCCAGGCTCGATTACGCAGATGTAAGGGTCACAAAGTACCCCCCTGCCGAGAGGAAGTATTGATGGATGTCTCAGTAATCATCAAGAGGTATGATCCGGTAAAGGCCGATGCCTCTTATAAAGAAGAGCATAGGTTCTATCTGGATGAAAACGCCCGCATCACCATCCTGGATGTATTGCGTATGATAAGAGACCACAAAGATGGAAGCCTTGCCTTCCGCTGCTCATGCAGATCGGGTATATGCGGCTCATGCGCCGTACGGGTGAACGGGCATGAGGTGCTCGCATGTACAACAGGATTAATGGATTCCCTGAGCAGGGAGGGGAAGGTCGTCATTGAACCCCTGAAGAACCTCACCGCAATCAAAGACCTTGTTGTTGATCTAACACCAATGTGGGACCGGCTCAAAAAATCAGACCCATGGCTTGTTCCGGAAGCAGGGAAGAACGGAAGTGCGGAAGGCTTCAGCGCTTACAAAGGGGGGATGGGGGGATTTTCGGATAAAAAAGTGGCATTACTTGATAAGACATCAAGTTGCATATTATGCGGGGCTTGCTATTCTGACTGTGAGGCATTCAAGGTAGACCCTGATTTCCTTGGACCTGCGGTATTTAACAAGGCCTATAGATTTGTTATAGACCCAAGGGATAGCGGCGGAAAAGATAGGTTAAGGAAGCTTGTCGGATCAGGTCTCTGGCACTGCGCACACTGCTATCTATGCGCCTCTATATGCCCAAAGGGAATTATCCCGAAGGATGCCATATCCTGTCTTAGGGCTAAGGCGTACAGGATGGGCCTTAAGGATGATCCCGGTGCGAGTTACATCGATGGATTCTATCATGGGATAAAGAGAACCGGCAGGGTCTCTGAGCCGCTGCTTGCCGTTAAGGTGAAAGGGGTCGGCATTATAAAGGAGATCCCCTTTTTCTTAAAGCTGTTAATGCGCGGCAAGGTACCCAGAATAGGGGGACCCATAAAGGGGATAAAAGAGATAAGAAAGATATACAAAATCATAGAAGATGGGAAGAGAGGTAAGGCATGAGGGTTGCTTATTACCCTGGATGTGCTGGCCAGGAATCTGCTTGCGAGGCAGACCACTCGACAAGGCTGATAGCACCCCTGATTGGTCTTGAACTTGTCGACATACCATCCCTTAGCTGCTGTGGGGCGGGTTCGCTGGGAGAGGCTGACCCGGATATAGAGCTTGCCATAAATACCAGAAATCTTGCTATAGCTGAAGAAGATGGGCTTGACCTCCTGACCATATGCAGCACGTGCTACATGAATATCTCCCGCAAGAACCAGATACTGACAGAGGACCGGTCAGAGGCCGCAAGGATCAATGAGATTATAGGAGAGACAGGCCACAGGTATAAGGGCACTGTAAATGTGATCCATCTCCTCTGGTATCTGGTCGGGGAATTTGGGATCGATAATCTCAAAGGAATGGTAAAATGCCCGTTAAAGGGGGTTAAGGTTGCACCCTTTTACGGATGCCACATTTTAAGGCCAATAGACATCCATAAATTAGATGATCCGAAAGACCCGTCCTCCCTTGAGAGGCTCATAACCGCACTGGGAGGAGAACCGGTATCATATGGCGGAAGGATCAGGTGCTGCGGCCTCCATATAATGCTCCCTGCTGAAGAGGTCGCCCTGAAGATGATGGGGAACCACCTCTCTTGTGCAAAGGAGAGGGGGGCCGAACTTGTTGTTACCCCCTGCACCCTCTGCCAGATCTCTCTTGACACGTACCAGACTAGGGCTGAGGTCGCAATAGATGAAAAGCTAAACCTTCCGGTCCTCCACCTCTCGCAATTAATAGGCATTGCACTCGGTCTTTCACCTGAGGATCTAAGGCTCTCAGGGCACCTTGTATCCTTAGAAACCATTCTGGGAAGGGTGATCTGATACCAATGAAGGTACATGAATATCAGGCAAAGGAGCTGCTGTCAGCTATCGGGATAGCTGTGCCGATAGGAAGGGTTGCTTCATCGCAGGAAGAGGCAAGAGATATCATTGCCTGGCATAAGAGCGACAGGCTTGTCATCAAGGCCCAGGTGCACGCCGGAGGAAGGGGAAAGGGAGGCGGGATTCTTCTTGCGAAATCCAAAAACGAGGCCTTCGATTTCGCAAAGAGTATCCTGGGCATGAGACTAGTTACCCACCAGACAGGCCCAGAAGGGATAGTTGCAAGAAAGATCTTGATAGAAGAGAAAACCGACATAAAGAAGGAGTTATATATAGGCATCACAATAGACAGGGAAAGGGGCGAGCCGGCAGTTATTGTATGCAGCCAGGGAGGCATTGAGTTCGAAGAGCTGATAAAGAATTCCCCTGATCTCCTCCTAAAGGAGAACATAGAGGCATCTGACCGGATATATCCCTTTAAGTCCAGGAGGCTCTCCTACAGGCTCTTTGGGGGGTCACCGGTGCCGGTATCAAGGGAGTTTGACAACCTGGTGCAAAGACTGGTAAAATTTTTTATAAGGTATGACTGTTCGCTTGTAGAGATAAATCCGCTTGCAATAACAGTCGATGACAGGCTCTTGGTGCTTGATGCCAAGATTAATTTTGATGACAATGCCCTGTTCAGGCATGAGGATATAAGGGGTCTCAGAGATCTTAATGAGGAGGATCCCTTAGAGGTTAAGGCCTCAAGTCATGGTCTTTCCTACATTAGGCTCCAGGGAAATATAGGCTGCATGGTAAATGGTGCAGGTCTCGCTATGGCCACAATGGACCTTATAAAGAGGTCCGGGGGAGAACCTGCGAACTTTCTGGATGTCGGCGGGGGAGCCTCGGCCGAACAAGTTGGGCATGCCCTCGGGATACTCCTCTCTGATAAGCATGTAAAGGTCATACTTGTTAATATATTTGGCGGGATAATGAGGTGCGATCTCCTCGCTAGAGGCATAATAGAGGCAGCAGGAAAAATCAAGGCGGATCTACCCCTGGTCATAAGGCTCAAGGGCACGAATCTGGAGGAGGGAAAGGCCATACTCAGATCATCTGGAATTTCATTCATCCTTGCTGAAACAATGGCAGATGCGGCTGACAGGGCAGTCTCACTGGCAAAGTAAAATAGCATGAGTATTCTCATAAACAAACATACAAAGGTTATAATCCAGGGGATCACAGGAAAAGAGGGACACTTTCATGCCGAAAAGATGACCAGTTACGGGACTCAGGTGGTTGGGGGCGTAACACCGGGGAAGGGTGGTCAGTCCATACTTGGACTCCCTGTCTTCAACAGTGTCTCTGAGGCAAAGGAGGCCACCGGCGCATCGGTATCGGTTATCTTTGTCCCCCCGCACCTTGCGACGGATGCAATAATGGAAGCGGCAGATTCGGATCTCGACCTTATAATCTGCATAACAGAGGGGATACCTACATTAGATATAGTTGAGTTAAAGAGGTACCTGAGAAACAGAAGGTCGAGACTCATAGGCCCAAACTGTCCCGGTATCATTACCCCAGGGGAATGCAAGATAGGTATAATGCCGGGCGCCATACACAAAAAGGGTAAGGTAGGTGTCATATCAAGGAGCGGAACCCTGACGTATGAGGCAGTAAATCAGCTATCAGAATCAGGAATAGGTCAATCCACTTGTATAGGGATAGGTGGCGACCCTATCATAGGTACATCTTTCGTGGACTTGCTTAAGTTATTTGCAGAAGATGACGAAACAAAAGCAATATTGATTATAGGGGAGATCGGCGGAAGGGATGAGGAGGCTGCGGCGGATTATATAAGATCTGATTTTAAAAAACCGGTAGCCGCCTTTGTGGCAGGGATCACAGCGCCTCCAGGGAGGAGGATGGGTCATGCCGGAGCCATTATATCCGGCACCGGAGGAACAGCCCAGGATAAGATAGCGGCCTTAAAGTCGGCCGGCGTAGAGGTCATATTAAGCCCTGCAAATATAGGAGAGGCGGTCAAGACTCTCCTATAGGTACTCACGAACAGAGCCCGCGGGTATCTATTGGGGGGCGACTAAAAGCTCCTGTATTTAACAGCGAGCAAGGCGAGCGTTGAGGGGGAGGCTCCATCCGGCTTTGCCGGTGGAGGGGGCGACGCAAGCCCCTGTAAAAAGGCCGCAAGCCCCTGTAAATAGAAAGGAAGAGTTACATGAATAGATATGGAAAGGCCGGGGCAGGTTTTATTGAAAAAGATCTCCCCGTTGAGATATATAAAACGTGGTGCAAGGGGTGCGGGATCTGTGTTGCCGTATGCCCGCAGGATGTCCTTGCCATGGCAGCCGACGGCTATCCCTTTGCCAAAAATCCGGATGCCTGCACAAGCTGCGGGAATTGCGATATCCACTGCCCTGACTTTGCTATAACAGGGATGAAGAAGAGGACCATGAATAACAGTCATGCGGAGAAGATTAAGGCCGCAACAACAGAAAAGGTCAGGGAGTAGGTCCATTTATGTTTGATATGGGAGGAAAGCTGTTGTTGCAGGGTAACGAGGCGTGCGTGGAGGGTGCGCTTATGGCAGGCTGCCGTTTCTATGCCGGGTACCCGATAACTCCCTCTTCTGAGATTGCAGAAATACTCTCGCAAAAACTTCCCCAAATAGGCGGAACATTCATCCAGATGGAGGACGAGATAGCCGGCATGGGGGCAATAATCGGCGCCTCCCTCGCAGGAGTTAAATCCATGACCGCTACATCAGGACCCGGCTTCTCACTAATGCAGGAGAATATCGGGTTTGCAGCCATTACTGAAGTTCCATGTGTGATAATAAATGTGATGAGGGGCGGGCCGTCTACAGGACTTCCAACGTCTCCTGCCCAGGGTGATGTAATGCAGGCAAGATGGGGAACACATGGAGATCATCCGATCATAGTCCTGGCCCCATCCTCTGTAAGGGAGTGCTTTGAATATACTATTAAGGCATTTAATCTCTCTGAAAAATATCGGACACCGGTCATCCTGTTAAGCGACGAAGTAATCGGTCATATGCGCGAGAAGATTATGCTTCCCGAACAGGAGGCAATTGAGGTTATCGAAAGAATAAAACCCTCTGTCCCACCTGAGTGGTATATCCCCTATGAAGGTAACAGTGCCGGTGTGCCGCCAATGGCCAACTTCGGCGATGGATACAGATATCATGTTACCGGGTTGATACACGACACAAAAGGCTTTCCCACATCAAAACCTGATGAGGTAAGGAGTCTTCTTGAAAGGCTTCAGCAAAAGATAGAAAAGAACATATGGGATATGGCCTATTTTGAGGAGTATCTTCTTGAGGACGCTGAACTTCTGGTCATAGCATACGGGTCGGTAGCAAGATCAGCCAAAAGGGCTGTCCTTGATGCTAGATCCAAGGGGTATAAGGTTGGATTCCTTAAACTTATAACATTGTGGCCATTCATGGAGGACATAGTCCTTGAGAGGGCAGAAAGGGTCAGGACTGTATTGGTGCCTGAGATGAATATGGGTCAGGTCATAAGGGAGGTGCAGAGGCTTGTCCACGACCATAAGAAGGTCAGGGGAATAAACAGGATCGATGGCACAATTATAACCCCCAATGAGATCCTGACAAGGATTATGGAGGTTTACAGCTAATGGAGCCGATTACAGATCTTGTACATAAATATCTAAGACATGACAAGAAATTTCCTACTGTCTGGTGCCCGGGGTGCGGAAACGGCATTATCCTCGGCTCCATGATGAGGGCAATTGATACCCTTGGCTGGGACAAGAACAATGTCGTTCTTGTGGCCGGGATCGGCTGTGCCGGAAGGCTCCCCGTATACTGCGATTTCAATACCCTCCATACCACTCATGGAAGGGCATTAACATTTGCAACAGGCATAAAACTTGCCAGACCCGAACTAAATGTCGTCGTAGTCATGGGAGATGGTGATTCTACGGCCATTGGGGGAAACCATTTTATCCATGCGGCAAGAAGGAACATAGACCTGACGGCAATAATATTTAACAATAGTGTATATGGGATGACAGGCGGTCAATATTCCCCCACCTCCCCTTACGGGGCAAAGGCAACCACCGCACCTTACGGAAACCTTGAACAGTCCTTTAATATCTCGAAACTGGCAGAGGCAGCAGGGGCAACATTTGTAGCAAGAGGAACGGCTTACCACGCAAAGATGCTTGACGGCCTGATCGGGAAGGCCCTTATGAAGAAGGGTTTTTCGGTGGTCGAGGTCATTGTCCATTGTCATACCTACTATGGAAGACAAAATAGGTTTGCCTCACCGGTTGAGATGCTTTTCTGGCAAAAGGAGAAGGCCGTCCGTATTGAAAAGGCAAGAGAGATGAGCACTGATGAGCTTGGTGACAGGTTCCCTGTAGGCGTACTTGTTGACCGGGACATACCTACCTATGAGGAGGGGTACAAGAAGGTAAGGGAGACCGCTAGAGAAGCGATCAGAGAGATCATGGAGGAGGAAAAGGCAAAGGAGAAGGCAAAATCGAGAATATATGAGGAGCTATAATTGGCATTTAGATACGAGATAAGGCTCTCCGGTTCCGGAGGACAGGGTCTGATATTGGCGGGTATTATACTTGCCGAGGCGGCAGGCATATATGACAAAAAATATGTGGTCCAGACCCAGAGCTATGGCCCTGAGGCCAGGGGAGGGGTAAGCAAGTCCGAGATTGTTATAAGCGATGAGGAGATAGACTATCCCAAGGCAATCAAACTTGATCTCCTCCTCGCGATGAACCAGGGTTCATGTGATGAATATTTTAAGGATCTAAAAGAGGGTGGGTTGCTTGCAATAGATTCTACATTCGTTACAAGCATACCGGCAAAGGGGGCCTTTAAGATCCCCTTTACTGCAATAGCACAAAATGAACTAGGCAAGAAATTTGTAGCAAATATGGTGGCCCTTGGCACCATATCCCAGATCACAGATATCATATCAACAAAGGGGATCGAGGCTGCTATTATAGCAAGGGTTCCAAAAGGTACGGAATCACTAAACATAGACGCCTTTAAGTCAGGCATAGAAGCAGCGAGAAATATTATTAAGGACCTTCCTAATAAGTAGACCTTCAAGGTTAAAATACAACACTTGTCCCCAGGATGTGTGATTTTTACAACACCAAAGGGAGAGCCCTGCATATTGACGGATATTTAGATGCATATATAACTAATTAATAAACAAAGGGAATTATAACTAATATCCCTGATCCTGCCTCTGGTACCTATATTGCATATCTTCTATAACGAATTCTACTGCATCCTAACGAAGTTTAAATTAAGAAGAGCGCTATTATGGACATGAGAGGACAGAGGAGCATAGAGAGGATCGTTGATTGTAAAGGGGTGGGGCTTCACTCAGGGAATCCTGTGAATATGAGGCTGATGCCTGCACCTGCGGATACAGGTATAATCTTTGTCGTGAAAGGAAGGGGAAGTATTCAAGAAATAAGTGCCTCCTTAGAAAACCTTACCGATACAGACCTTTCTATCAGTCTTAGAAGGAAAGATATTGTCATTGCAACAGTAGAACACCTTCTGGCAACACTATCTTCCCTGGGGATCGATAATCTGCGCATAGAGCTGGATTCCAATGAGGTTCCTATAATGGATGGCTCTTCCCTTGACTTCATTAATCTTATCAGGGAGGCTGGTGTAATTGAGCAGGGCATGACCCGGAAATATATAAAGATAATTAAGGAAATATCAATAAGCGAAGGGGAAAGGTCTATCCTGGTTAGACCGTCGGCCTATCCGCAAATCACTTACAACATTTACTTTGATCATCCAGCCATAGGATATCAGTCATACTCTTATTCTCCATCCGAAAGCAGTTTTGTTGAGGAGATAGGTCCTGCAAGGACATTTACGTTGATGCGTGACGTCGAAAGACTATGGGCAAAGGGATTGGCAAAGGGTGGATCATTGGAGAACGCTGTAGTAGTGGGAGATCAGGAGATTTTAAATGAAGGCGGTCTGCGTTATAAGGATGAGTTCGTGAGACATAAGATCCTCGACCTGATTGGCGATATATCGCTCCTTGGCGCACCAATAATAGGGAACATAGTAGCAACGCGTTCAGGACATGCCTTAAATACAAGGCTTGTCTTAGAGGTCCTTTCCAGGAGAGATTGCTGGATATGGGTTAATTCAGATAATAGGGTAAAATCTAAAAATAGATCCTTCTCTCTTACCACGCCAAACTTTATAGATTAGATTGCAGGTTTTTTAAAAAAAGGGTGCTGGGGACATTTTAGCCCCCAGCCGTGTAGCAAAAAGGGCACTACTTCTTTTTTGTTGCCTTTTTTGTGCTTGTTGCAGCTTTCTTCTTGACTGGTGCTTTTTTAGTAGCCAATTATTTCACCCCCTTTCCTTGAAAATACTCTGATGTATTTACAACTACGCTATCTTCTGTTGAAACTGCCATAAATGTATTGGGAGCTACCTTTTTAAACCGCTTATCCCGTGCCAAAGAAATAGCTATGGAGGTAACAGGTGTCTTCCCCCGCATCCTGAGTCCCCCCTCAATCAGCTTCTGATGTATCTCTTTCGCATGCATAGGGGCATTAACCTCTGCCAATAAAAGAGAAGCAGCCTGGGACACCGACATGCCTACATACTTTGACCTTCCCATAAGGATTTCCCTGGTCTCCCTGGACTGGTCAGTTACATCCACCAGGGGGGGGACCTGCTGCTGCAGTGAGCTATCCTTTTCCGTACCGGCAATTAACTGTTTTGAAAGGTTTGCAATCTTCGCCTTGTCGGCTTCAACCCTATAGAGGGTCTCTGCAAGCTCAAGATATCTCTTGATGGTCTTTATCTCATCATCTATGCGCTCTCTCTTCTTCTGGAGTTCCTGCAGGCGATTCTTATACGCATTTATGCGTTGTTCGAGTCCATCTATTATATCCTTTAGCGCCTCCATTTACAGAACTCCTTTCATCTACTCTTGTTATATAACATTATTAAAAATAAAATGTCAAGCACTTTTTTATATTTTATTAAAAAGCATGTTTTAATAACATACAATCTAAAAATCTTAGCATCTATCTTGTCCGGCTTTTTACGGAATTTTACAACATAAAAAACATAAAAAAAGACTTGACAAAGAAGTTCCAAGATTATATATTACTGCGGTTTATTCACAGGATTGCTTAAGAGATTGGTTCCTGTTTTTGTTCAGTAGAAAGGAGGTGAGATATTAGGTTCTACCTTGGTCTTTGGAGTCATCAGGTAGTCATGATTCCTGCCAATTAATATCTTTATATTATTCAGTGCCGACAATACTAGATCTATTAGCAAGGAGGGTGAAAGATGAAAAGGATTTTAGTTTTGGTTTTGGGTTTATCAATGGTAGCCTTGTATGTAGTAAATAGCTATAGCGCAGCAGAGAAGGATCCGGTTGCACCCAGGGTACCGGCCGATCAGATTGCAGCAGCGAAGGCAATGAAAAATCCTGTTGCTTCAAATCCTGCAAACATAGCTAAGGGAAAGGAACTCTACCAGGGTAAGGCCACATGCTTTACATGCCATGGTGAGCTTGGTGATGGTAACGGCCCGGCCGGCGCTGCACTTGATCCTTTGCCAAGGAATTTCTTAAATCCCAAGTTCCATGCTGCAAAGACAGATGGCGAGATGTTCTGGGTGATCAAGAATGGGTCTGCCGGGACAGGCATGATCTCATATGTCCCATCAGTAATTACAGAGCAGGAGGCATGGGAGATTATTACCTTTGAGCGGAGCCTCAAGAAGTAGTTGTTTTTACATAGTAAGCAATACAAAGGGAGGTTTAAGCCTCCCTTTTCTTTTTGGTCTTATCTATCCCAGGATTAAGTAACCCACCGATCTCTTTTAACAGTTCCTTCTTCCCCTCTTCTGTCTTGGAAGAGAAGCAGATAAAAGCAATAGCCCCGGACATCTTCAAAGAGTCCCTTATATCATTTATTGCCTGAAGCCTTTTTCCCCTTGCCAGTTTGTCGGACTTAGTGACGGCTATTATATATGGTATTTCATAACGATTCAGCCATTCGATCATAATCAAGTCTTTATCGTCAACATCTCTTCTTATATCCATAAGGAGTATAACCCCGTTTATCCTCTCCCTCCTTGAGAGATACCCCTCAATCATGGCTCCCCAATTGGCCGTTGCCTCCTTTGGGAGGCTTGTATAGCCGTAACCGGGTAGGTCGACCAGATAGAATGATAAATTTATCTTGAAGAAATTTATGAGCCTTGTCTTACCGGGAGTGGACGATGTCTTAGCAAGGGACCGCCTGTTTAACAGGGTATTGATAAGGGATGATTTCCCGACATTTGACCTTCCGACAAAGGCTATCTCACGGAGGATCTCCCTCGGATAATCGTTTTCCTTGGTACAGCTCTTTACAAATTCTGCTGATACTATCTTCATTCCTGAGATAATACCACCTGGTATCCTGTTTGGCAATCAGATTAAGTTCTGCTATTATAAGCACTAATATGGCTAAAAAAAGAGAGCTAGTCATTGCAGTCCATGGCGGGGCCGGCTTTAAGAAGGCAAAAAAAGGACAACTGGATTATATAGAAGAGGTGATCAGGACCGGTTTCAGTATCCTAAAAGATGGTGGAAGTAGTCTCGATGCAGTAGAGAAAACGATAATACTGATGGAGGATAGCGGGCTATTCAATGCAGGGAGCGGTTCACACCTCCAGCTTGACGGTGTAGCCCGAATGGATGCATCTATAATGGAGGGGAAGGATCTTATGGCCGGCGCAGTTGCCTCGGTATCCGGCATTGCCAATCCTATTGCCTGCGCACGCCTCATTATGGATAAGACGCTCCACCTTATGCTTGCAGGAGAAGGTGCGAGGAGGCTTGGCGCCCACTACAACCTGAGGGAATTTAAGACAATAGATAAAGAGGGGCTAAAGGCGGTCAGGAGGAGTCTTGATTCAGGAGGGGATCAGGCAAGGCTCTATAAATCTGTTTATGGATGCGAGACAGTAGGCACCGTAGCCATTGATCTTGAAGGCAATATTGCCGCAGGATCATCAACTGGCGGGTTCTCTCCGATGTTGCCGGGCAGGGTGGGAGACTCGCCGATAATAGGTGGCGGCACATATGCGGATAACAGGGGTTGTGCCGTTTCAATGACAGGCCTTGGCGAAAAGATAATAAGATGTTCTGTTGCCAAGGAGATATCCACATTTTCAGAACTTGGTGATTCAGTCAGTATAGCAACGGGAAAGGCCATAAGGAGGCTTCTTAAAAGGATTGATGGGAGGGCCGGGGCCATTACCATAAACAGGTATGGAGAATATTGCCTGATCCATTCCACTGATTTTATGGTAGGGGGTTTTATGAATGGGAAGAAGATGGTCGTTGCTGATCAGTTTAAAAGGGTATTATAGATAAAATAGTAAAAATTTTATTTTCGAGAGATAATGCACCCTAAAGTTGCACTGGTAAATATGCCTTTTGGCTTCAATATCTACCCTTCTATTCAACTAGGCACCCTCTCTACCATATTAAAAACCCATGGCCGGGAGGTAAAATCTTTTTACCTGAACCTCTATTTTTCAGATAAATTAGGTCCAGCGGTTTACAGTCAACTCTGCGAAAAAAGATTTCTAATCGGTGACTGGCTTTTTTCTCACCTGTTATTTGGTGACTCATCAAGGAACAAGGAGTATTTGAACCGATTTTATCCCTATATTCAGGAGGTATGCCGATCCATTGGCCATGATGATGGATTTCTATTGGATCTAAAGACAAAGACGGCCCCCGGATTTCTTAAATGGGCAGCAGATGCCTTCGATTGGGGGAAGTATGATGTAGTGGGATTTACATCGACCTTCAACCAGAATATGGCCGGCTTTACACTTGCCAAATTGATCAAGGATAGATACCCCTCTATTAAGATTGTCTTTGGCGGGTCCAATTTCGAATCGGAGATGGGGTTGGAATATTTCCGGGTCTTCAAATGGATCGATTACGCAGTCATCGGAGAGGCCGAGTATCTTCTTCCAGGTCTAATGGAAGCTATCGAAGGCAACGGCCCTATTCCAGAAGGGGTGGCGTATCGCAATAAAAACGTGGTGGTGTATGAAGAAAACCATCAGATATTTGCAGAGTTTGAAAAATATGGGCCGCCTGATTACGATGATTACTTTGACCAGCTAAGGGCAATAGACCCAACCTCTCCTTTGCTGGAAAACCCTATAATCCTTTATGAAACATCCAGGGGCTGCTGGTGGGGAGAAAAACACCATTGTACATTTTGCGGGCTGAATGCCTCAAGTATGAAGTTCCGTGCTAAGACCAGGGATAAGATCCTTGAAGAAATCGCCTTTCTGTCAAGGCGCTATAATGCATACCGGTTTAGGATTGTGGACAACATCCTTGATATGAAATATATTGACGGTATCTTTGGAAAATTAGGAGAGACAGGTTACGACCTGGAATTCTTTGTTGAGGTCAAAAGCAATCTGACAAAGGGTCAGATTAAGACCCTTGCATATGGCGGGGTAAAGGTGATTCAACCTGGAATCGAGAGCTTAAGTTCAAATCAATTAAAAGAGATGAATAAAGGGGTCTCCCCGATCCAGAATATCCTCTGTCTTAAGTGGGCCTTTTATTATGGCATGGAGATCTCCTGGAATATCCTGACGGGATTTCCCGGAGAGACAGATGATGACTATCGCAGTCAGATCGATATTATCAAATCGATCTTCCATCTCCAGCCGCCTACTGCAGTAGGGGATTTCTGGTTGGAGCGGTTCAGTCCTTATTTTAATAGACCTCAGGATTATGGGATCAAGAATATGCGTCCGGGAGAGGCATTTTCTTACATCTACGATCCAGAAGAGATCGATTTAATGAAGATTGCTTATGATTTTGAATTCGAAACAGATAACCGGATAGACCCTGCACTGAAGGAGGAATTACACGAAACCGTGGCTGAATGGAAGAGGAGGGTTCAATCAGACGATATCCCCTTTCTCTTCTTTATGAAATCTATCGAATTTGTAACTGTGTATGACGGCAGAGAAAAAGGGAAGCCTACAAAGACACATTTTATTGGCCCTGCTGCCTGGATCATTTCATTCTGCAATGAAGGTCCAAGATCTATTGAACAGATCAGATCCCACATCAAAGAAATGTCCGGTCAAAAAGAAGAGCAAAAAGGAGAAATAGATCAGATAGAGGATGTTATTCGTGATCTGGAAAAAAGACGACTACTCTTTGGTGAAAAGGGGAGATATTTAACCCTTGCACTTCCTCATAATTCCCGATTATAGGACGTGATGCTAATTTGCCTTCATTCGGCTACCTGGAAAAAAGCAGGTTGAGGTCAAGGTTAAGGTTTAGGAACTTCTTAGCCTCAGCCTCAGCCTTCTTGGTGCCTCCTCGCCGCCTTGGTATCCTGTTGAATTCGAATTGGCATGAGACGCCTTACTTCTTATACCTTAAGACCAGGTGATCCCCTATAATCCCCTCTTCATTATGTTTCCTGATAACTGCCTGCCGACAAATTGTGATCTCAAAATTGTATTCTCCTGCAAGGGATTTGATGTAGGACAGGGAATGGCCATAGCGTCCGGTCTGACGCAGGAGGTAATCTTTCCCCTGTGGTGAGCTTGTCGAATCCATGCTCTCTGTCAAAAAAACAAAATAGGCCCCGCTTAACGAACTATCCTGGACTGAACTGAAGATCGGCCTTAAGTTCCCTATGTAAACCAGGACATCTGTTGCAATAAAAAGGTCGTATCTCTCATCGGTTTCTCTTAAAAAATCGTGAATATCTCCAACATGCAGGCTGTCATAAATCTCTTTCCTTCCTGCCTCTTCGATCATATTCGGGGATATATCAATACCAGAAAGGCGATTGACAATCGGTCTAAACGCCGTCCCTGATAATCCTGTGCCACACCCCAGGTCAATGGCGTTCTGAAAGCGCTGCCCCTCCTTTAGAAGACTATCCAGCGCCTGACGGAGCAGGGTCGGAGATCTGTATTCTAATTTCCTGACAAGCTGATCTTCGAATCTCGTTGCGCAATAATCAAAGAGGGTCCTGACATATCTCTGTGGCGCTGTCTCTGTTGTTTGACCTTCAAGAGCTGCCAGCATATGCGCTGCTATAGAATTGTCAGGGTCTTTCTCGAGGGCGTATCTGTACGCAACAGTAGCCTCCTCAACCTTGCCCTGTTCCTGGAGGGTATATCCCAGATTGTTTTGGGCCTTGCTATAGCCTGGATTTAAGGTAATTGCATGCCTATACGAGGCAATGGCATCATCCAGTCTGCCCTGCTCCCGGAGTGCATTACCGAGGTTGCAATACGAATAGGAATCATCCGGATTAGCGGCAATAGCGCGTTGATATGAGGCAATGGCGTCGTCCAGTCTGCCTTGCCCTAAGAATACATTACCCAGATTGTTTTGCGCCTCTGCATAACCTGGATTGATGATAATAGCGCGTTGATATGAGTCAATGGCGTCGTCCAGTCTGCCTTGCTCCTGGTAGACCTTGCCAAGATTGTAGTGGGCCTCAGCATAACCCGGATTTAACTGCACCGCCTTATTTATCAGTTCAGCAGATGATTCAAACTCCTTCAAACCATAGGCCAATATACCGAGCAGGTGGAGGGCATCAATATTATTTGGGGATATCTTTAAGATCTGCCGATATATGGACTCAGCTTCTTCCAATCTCCCTGACTGGTGATACTTGATGGCGAGGCCGAGGGCCTCCTGAATATCAATAGCATGGTCCTTCATTGGTAATACCAATTTGCCTTCATTCGGCTACCTGGAAAAAAGCAGGTTGAGGTCAAGGTT
>CAZYNY010000063.1:0-18450 GCA_964648095.1 uncultured Nitrospirota bacterium
GAGGGGGAGGCTCCATCCGGCTTTGCCGGTGGAGGGGGATGGTCGCTCCCCTGTAATAGACGGGACCCGGAAATTCCTGTTTAAGCTTGAAGATGGTAATCTGATTGAGTCTGTGCTTATCCCCGAAGGTGATCGCATGGCATACTGCGTTTCAACTCAGGCAGGCTGTGCCATGGGATGCAGATTCTGCCTTACGGGGAGGTCCGGCCTGAAGAGAAACCTGTACCCGGATGAGATAGTGGATCAGATAATATTTATCAGGGGGATGCTTTCCGGGGATGCCGGGCTGACAAATATAGTGATGATGGGAATGGGCGAGCCTTTTGCCAACACCGAAAACCTCCTAAAGGCAATAGATATAATTACCCACAAAGACGGCCTTGCTATTTCACCCAGGAGGATCACTATATCGACTTCAGGTATTATACCTGGGATAGAGGATTTGGGGAGGCAAAAAAGCCAGATTAACCTTGCCGTTTCCCTTAATGCAACGACAGACGAGCAGAGATCATATCTAATGCCGGTCAACAGGCGGTATCCCCTGCAAGACCTCATCTTGGCCTTAAGGCGATATCCGCTTCCCCCTAGAAGAAGGATAACGTTTGAGTATATCCTCTTAAAGGGGATAAACGATTTCCCTGAGGACGCCGTCCGTCTGGCAGGGCTTGTCAGGGGTATAAGATGCAAGATAAATCTGATACCCTTTAATTCATATCCAGGCGCAGCCTTTGAGAGACCTAGTGATGAGACTGCCATAAGATTTCAGCAGATCCTTATAAACCGGCAACTTACGACCTTTATCAGGAAGAGCAGGGGAGGAGAGATATCCGCTGCCTGCGGGCAATTAGGGGCAGAAGCAGCATAAGTTAAAGGTTTGCTAAATGATGGAACAGGCAAAACAGGCAATCAGATTTACATACGAAGACTATGCACATTTTCCTGATGATAGAAGGCAGTATCAGATAGTTGATGGAGAGGTATATATGGTTCCAGCGCCTATTCCTTATCACCAGATCGTAGCCAGTAATATAGAATTTATGCTTCGTAGCTTTGTGTCAAAACATAACCTGGGGCAGGTATTCCGTGCCCCATGCGATGTGATCTTGTCCAATGAGAATGTAGTCCAGCCCGATATATTCTTTATTTCCAAAAACAGACTTAATATAATCACAGAAAAGAATATAGTCGGTCCCCCTGATCTGGTCATCGAGATCCTCTCTCCATATACAGAGAAGCTGGACAAGACCATAAAGAGGGATCTGTATGCAAGATATGGGGTATCGGAGTATTGGCTTGTAGATCCTGTTTCAAAGGGTATAGAGCTTTTGGCCCTTTCTGATAATAAATTGTCAACCATAGGTGTCTTTGGCATTAAAGATACCTTTGGGTCAAGGGTCATAAAGGGGTTATCTGTTAATATAGCGGAGGTTTTTCAGGGGATAGGACAATAGGGGGAGTCAAATTTAACTGTCCTTTATAAGAACTCCCTGCAAAAATACTACAATACAACAATAGCAGAAGGAGGGGGTTATGCAGTCGGTTTCTGTTGAGCGAAGGCAGGAGCAAGTTCCTATTCCCTTTCCTGATCGGCGTAAAAAGGAAAGACTACAGCAGAGTTTCCAAGATGTTGTTTTGGAACATCAAAGATTGCTTCATCCTATTCAGGTTACTCGATTAATATCCCCCATTAAAAAAATACCTGCGCAAGATATTCATCTTCAGACATTCACCTTATTGGTGAATGGTGAACCTCTTGATACTGGCAAATATGAGTATTTCCCGTACGCAGATAAAATGATTACTGATTTTAAGACTACCCTGCATATTATAAAGGAATTAAAAGCTGGAAAAATTCCGGAAAACTATAAGGAGTATATCTTTGCACGATATTGTGTCGGAAATGAAGATACAAACCTCAGATCAATGAAGGCCGCCTATGAAGCAAGCAAGGAATTCCGATATTTTCCAGTCTCTAAGAAGGTAAAGATTCTTATGGATGTTTATGATCTTCTGTTGGCCAATAGAGAGCGATTGATAGATTTAATGGTTATAGAAGGCCATCCACGGAGATTGGCAGAATGGGAATATTTAGGAATGGAGCAGGGCTTGCGTAAACAGTCACTTGATTTTTATAAATACCATCTTACTAGAAGGGTAGGTGTTGGAGATCAAGAAGTCCTTTATTGGAAGCGAAAACCGGATGGAGTAGTCTGTGTCAGCCCCCCTAAAAATGCTCCATGCAGTAGTTCATGTATTGCTGTATTGGCGATACTTGGTGGAAATACATTGATAGTGAAACCCCCTCTTAGATCACCAATTTCAACATTAATCCTATGGGGTAATATAGTGCATGAGGCATTAAAAATGAATGGTGCCCCTCCTGGAACCTTGAATATTGTACTGGGTAATTCAGATATTATCATGAAAGAGTGGATAATCAGCCCTTATGTCAATGATATCCTCTTTATCGGTGATAGTAAAACAGGCCTGGAAATTGGGAATCGTGCCTTTGAATACGGGAAGAAACCTATACTTGAACTCTCGGGTAATGACATGTTGTTTGTTTGGAAAGACGCAGCTTTAGATCAAGCCGTTCAATCATTATTGGATGGTTTTTTAGGGTCGATGCAGGTTTGTATGGTTCCGAAGAAGGCATTTATTCACGAGGATATCTACGAATCATTTGAAAAGGCGTTTCTTGAGGAGGTCAAAAAGCTAAAGATGGGACTTCCATCAGATCCGGAAGTTTGTCTTACGCCTGTCGTTAAGGTTGGTGAATTTTATGAATTTCTTGAGGATGCACTTAGAAAAGGTGCAGGGTTACTATGCGGAGGGATGAGGGTAAATCACGAGATGATCCCTGATAAAAATGGTAGTTTTATTACACCCGCAGTTATAAGGATTAGCGATATAACGAAGGCGCATGAAATGAAATGTGTGCAGGAAGAAAACTTTTTTCCTCTTATGCCGTTAGTTAAAGTATCAGCTAATGATGGCAGAAAGGGGAAATCTACTAAAGATATGGCCATATTCAAGAAGATGGTAGATATTGCAAATAGTAATTCATATGGCATGAGGGCATCGGTATGGGTCGGATCTTCATTTTACGTTCAAAAATTTATGGAGTATATTCAAAATAGTGGTCTTTTGCGGATTAATTCCCGTCATGTGGGTTTTTCTCCCTATTTGGCAACTCATGGGGGGACTGGAAAATCTGGCGGGCCTTACGGGGAGATGAACTATATCTGGGAGAAAACAACCCACCTTCAGGGCGTGAGTGTAACAAGAACTAAGAAGACAAGCGCATGAATATCTATTCTATAGCTTCGCTAGCAGCATCAATAAGCTGCTTCTCATTGGGCATCTTTGTCTATTTAAACGATAGGAAGAACCTTCTCAATAAATCATTTGCCATGATTACCTTTTTGGTTGCAATATGGACCTCGTTTCCCTTTTTCACCTCATTGCCTGGAGATGAAAAAACCGCTCTCTTTCTGGCCAGAGCTACTTATATTTTTGCTGGTTTTGTTCCCACAGCATGGTATTATTTTGTCCTGGTCCTTTTAAACGTAGAGAAAGAAAAGACAGAGCAGCAAATAATGAAGTTCATGCTCCTAGCCTCAATAATTTTTGTGGCCATTTCATTTAGTCCAAACTTCATTAGAGGAGTGCTTCGTTACCAACCTTTCTTCGCGGTCACCCCAGGGACAACTTATATACCATTTATGATTTTTTTTGGACTAGGATGTGGTTACGGTTATTATAGATGCTACGAAGGTTATCTTGTGTCGTCAGGCACCAAAAGGAATCAGTTGATATATATTTTGGCTGCATTTACATTTGCCTATCTAGCAGGGTTCATGCATTTCCTGACGGCATATCTTAATGTAGAGCCGTTCCCCCATGATTTCTTGCTGATTATCTTTGCCACCATCATTTCCTACGCGATTGTTAAGCATCGCCTTATGGACATCTCAGTTATAGTAAATAAAAGCCTGGTCTATGCCATGTTGCTCTTAGCCGGTATTATGCTTGCTTTCCTTGCCATTGTACTCAGCCAGCGTGCCAACCTCTATTCTACTCCACCCCTCTTAGCTGCTACCTTGATATTTGCCTGCGGTCTATGGATTCTACTTAAAAAACCTAAGGCCGTTCCTAATATTACTTTTAGCTTGGTATGTTTAGGGATAAGCATCTGGTTATTTAGTTCATTTATGCTTTATTCGAGTGTGAATGAAAGCGAGGCCCTTTTTTGGACAAAGTTTGTTGACAGCGGGGTTGTCTTTATCCCCGCTTTATTTTATCAATTTTGCCATAGTTTTTTAAAAAACAGAGGGGGAAAATGGCCAATCTTGGCAAGCTATCTTACTAGTACAATATTTCTTATCCTCCTTCCTACTAATTATATCTATAATGGTATGCACTCCTATTACTATGGCTACTACCCTAAGGCTGGCCTTCTCCATCCACTTTTTTTAGTCTATTTCTGCTCTGTAGGTGGATTCTCGCTTAAGAAGCTATATCAGGGGTATAGAGCCATTGAGTTGAGCTCCCCGATAGAGGCAACAAGGATCAAATATCTCTTCTGGGCCTTTGTAGCCGGTTTTATTGCCTCTATCGATTTTATTCAGACCTATGGGTTTGAGTTCTACCCTACCGGGTATCTCTTTGTGAGTTTGTGGGTGATAATTGTGACCTATGCTATTTCAAAGTACCAATTAATGGATATCACCCTTATTGTAACAGGGCCAAAGATCTTAGCTTATGTGAAGCCTTTAGCGCTTATCCCGTTCTATTTTGTTGTGCTGATGCTGATACGATTATTTGCAGGGTCATATCAATATCTATTGTCAGGAATACTGGTTGCCGCATTCGCTATATTTGCAAGGCTTCTTGTTAACCTGCAAAAGCAGATGGAGAAGACGGTTGAGAAGTCCTTCTTTAGAAAAAAATATGATGCCTATCGGACCTTGACCGAATTCTCAAAGGCCATTGTATCTATATTGGATCTTGGGGAATTGACAGAGAAGATAACCTCAACCCTCTCAAAGGGGATGGGGGTTGACCGGGTATCCACATTTCTACTTGATGAGAAAGCTGGTTATTCCATTGGTTCTTTTTTGGGACTAGAGGACAAGATTAAACGTATCCAGCTTAAGGCCGATGATCCCCTCCCAAAGACCCTTACCAAAAGGGGTGAAATTATCATCAAGGAGGAGCTGGAGAGGGACCTCTTTGTTGATGAGAATAAACCTTTAATCGATAACATGGCAGCCATAAAGGCAGAGGTCTCTATCCCCTTTATAAGTAAGGGAAGGCTTGTCGGTTTCTGCAACCTTGGCAACAAAAAGAGCAGGGGTATGTATTCCAATGAGGATCTAGCCCTACTTGGAAATCTTGCCCAACAGGCGGCAATTGCTATCGAAAATGCGAGGCTTCATTATCTTGAAAAGAAGTCCCTAATACTAATGAAGCAGATAGACAAGGTGGATACCTTTGCCAGGTTTGCCGGTGGTATGGCCCATGAGATAAACAACCCCCTTGTTACTATCTCTACTTTTTTTCAACTCCTTCCCCAGAAACGGGATGATAATGAGTTTATGGACTCCTTCTCAAGGTTGGCCTTTACTGAGACGGAGAGGATAAGAAGATTAACAAAGGAGCTTTTAGATTACGGAAAACCGAAGCAGATCCGGTTCAGGCTGGAGGATATAAATTTCCTGATAAACAGGGTTGTGCTCTTGATAAAGCTTGAGGCAGAGAAGAAGCAGATTACAGTAAAGTCTGTTCTTGCCGGCGACCTGCCCAGGATACATATGGATCCGGATCAGATAAGACAGGTCATCCTGAACATACTTCTTAATGCGATAGATGCCACGGGTGATGGTGGATCCATAACAATTGAGACAAGGTATATCGGGGCTGACCAGAAGGATGAGTTTGCCCAGGTTATGATTAAGGATACAGGGGAAGGCATTGCAAAGGAGGAGATAGATAAGATCTTTGATCCCTTCTTTACTACAAAGCATGCAAGCATAGGACGGGAGGGGACAGGCCTTGGCCTTTCAATCTCCCACCAGATAATCAAGGAGCATAAAGGTTTCATCAATGTTGAGTCTACCCAGGGTAAGGGTACGACCTTCTTAATATACATTCCCGTTAATTCGATATCTTCCGAAAGGGAGGAGAGACCGCAGCCTATAGCATCAGCTATCCTTGACACAAAATAAAAAGAGGGGAATAATATATATTGTCCATGAAAGTAAGTTCAAAAGATCTCCTCTTGTCTAAGAATGCCCTGACTGTCCTCAAAAAGAGATACCTTAAAAAGAATAAAGAAGGAAGGATTATTGAGACCCCCTTTGAGATGTTTAAAAGGGTTGCAAGAAATATCGCATCTGCAGATCTTATCTACGATAAGGGGGCGAATATTAAAAAAAGGGAGGAGGAGTTTCTTACGATCATGGTCAACTTAGAGTTTCTCCCAAACTCCCCGGCGCTTATGAATGCAGGGGGGGAGTTACAGCAGCTTGCCGCCTGTTTTGTCCTACCTGTTGAGGATTCCCTCTCCTCTATCTTTGATACCATCAAGCATACCGCCCTTATACACCAGTCTGGAGGCGGCACAGGTTTTTCTTTCAGCAAGCTTAGGCCGGCGAATGACAGGGTCCTCTCAACCTCCGGGATCGCATCCGGCCCGGTCTCTTTTATGAAGGTCTTTAACATGGCTACTGAGGTGATTAAACAAGGGGGTACAAGAAGGGGCGCCAATATGGGGATCCTAAGGGTGGACCACCCCGATATCATTGACTTTGTAAGGGCCAAGGATGATCCCAAAGAACTTACGAATTTCAATATATCCGTAGGTGTTACAGATGAATTCATGAACGCGGTTGATACAGGCAGGGCATACTATCTGATCAATCCCAGGGACAAAAAGAAGGTAAAGAGGTTGTCGGCAGTAAAGGTATTTGACCTTATTGTAGGGTCTGCATGGAAAAGCGGAGAACCGGGAATAATATTTCTGGACCGGATAAATAAGGATAACCCGACACCTGATATAGGTGCGATAGAGGCCACAAATCCATGCGGCGAACAACCGCTGCTCCCATTTGAGTCCTGCAATCTGGGGTCTATAAATCTCTCTAAGATGGTAATTAAAAAATATAGAGGGTGTGAGGTAGATTACAAGAGACTTGAAGAGGTAGTAAGGATCGGCGTGAGGTTCCTGGACAACATTATTGATGTGAACAGATATCCCCTTCCGGAGATAGAAATGATAACCAAAGGAAACAGGAAGATAGGTCTTGGGGTTATGGGGTTTGCTGATATGCTTATTAAGCTTGGTATCCCCTATGACTCAGAGGAGGCTATTGATCAGGCAGGCAGGGTGATGGGATTTATCAGGAGGATATCAGATGAGATCTCTTCCGAGATTGCAAGAGAAAGGGGGCCCTATCCGCATTTCTTTCAAGTCAGGCATAAAAAAAGAGGCAGCCGGGCCATGAGGAATGCTACGAGAACAACCGTCGCTCCGACAGGCACCTTAAGTATAATAGCGAACTGCTCAAGCGGCATAGAACCGTTATATGGGATCGCCTATGTCAGGACTGTCATGAATGATATAAGGTTGTTTGAGGTGCATCCAATCTTCCTTGAGATGGCGAAGGAGAGATCATTTTATAGTAAAGGGCTGATAGGCCTGCTTTCAAAACGGGAATCTATCCGGGAAATAGAAGATATTCCGGAGGATATAAGGAGGCTATTTGTTACCTCCCATGATATATCACCTGAATTTCATGTCAGGATGCAGGCCGTCTTTCAGAGACATACAGATAATGCCGTATCAAAGACCATTAATTTTCCGAATATTGCTGCCAGGGGGGATATCAAAAGGGCCTTCCTTCTTGCTTACAAAGAGGGATGCAAGGGGATTACAATATACCGGTCAGGTGCGAGGGAGAAGCAGGTGCTGGCCTGCAAGGGTATCCAATATTGCTAACCGGCATTGGCGGGTAGAACCCGGCGAGCAAAGCGAGCGTTGAGGGGGAGGCTCCATCCGGCTTTGCCGGTGGAGGGGGCGACGCAAGCCCCTGTGATAGAGAGGTGGATTATGATAAGGCGGTCTGTTGTTGCAGGTAAATTCTATCCTTCTTCGGCTGATGAACTTGAAAGGCAGATAGGCGGCTATATGACATCTGAGGCCGAGAAAAGGAGGGTGATTGGTATTGTTTCTCCACATGCCGGATATGTCTACTCAGGTCGCGTAGCAGGTGACGTATATTCAAGGATAGTACCTGCCCATTCATTTATAATAATGGGTCCAAATCATACAGGGATGGGTTTGCCCGTCTCTGTGTATGCCGATGGGGAATGGGAGGTGCCAAATGGCATAGTTGAGGTTGACAGCAGTCTTGCCTCGTTGATCATGAGGAGGTGCAGGTTTGCGCATGATGACTATTCTGCCCATTTATATGAGCATTCACTGGAGGTGCAGATCCCCTTTATAAAATTCCTGGTGCATGACCCTAAGATAGTTCCTGTTGTGATGATGGAGGATGATATTGAGGTCTTAAAAGACCTGGGAGAGGCTGTTGCCGATGCCGTCGCCTCCTCTTCCGGGACAATCATTATAGCAAGTACCGATATGACCCATTATGAATCGGATGAATCGGTCCGCAGGAAGGACAGCATGGCTATCAGAAGCATACTAGACCTTGATCCCCTGGGACTTTATGAAGTTGTAAGAAAAGAAGGGATATCTATGTGCGGTTTTGCCCCTACTGTTTCGCTGCTCTTTGCTGCAAATAGGCTTGGAGCAAAAAAGGCAGAGCTTGTGCGGTATGCGACCTCTGCGGAGGTGAGCGGGGATTATAAGCATGTTGTTGGATACGCCGGAATATTAATAATGTAAAAAGGAGATGTCTCCTAACTTGTTGGTTTGCTTGACAACAATATACCCCTATGATAGCTTTATTAAAAAATAAAACGGGAAAAATATATGCCTAGCAGACTCTTCGTGGTGGACACCAATCTTGCCGTTCAAAAGTTGGTGGAGTATAGCCTTTCCAGAGAGGGATTCGACGTAACTGCCTTTAGTGACGGCCTTTCTGCCCTTGACGCATCAGACAGGATTAGACCCGATGTCTTAATTGTTGAATATAATGTTGCGGGCATAGATATATCTAAGTTCTGCGAAAAGATCAGGAAGGATACCAATCTCAAGGATTGCCCAATACTTCTTCTTGTTAATCCATCTGATACCTTTGATGAAAAGAGTCTCCTCTCAGCCGGTATTACAGACTTTATAAGAAAGCCGATTGAATCAGCCGATCTTGCGACAAAGGCAAAACAGTACCTCACAGCCAGGAATGAGGATGAAGAGGTTGAGGTGAGTGAAGAGGAGACGGTGAAAATGGAGGAGCTTTTAGGATGGTCCTCTTCAGCAGGCAGTAAATCATTCTTCTCGGAGCTAAAAGAGGATGAAACGCCGGGTTTGCTTGACCTAAATCTGAATGAATCGGTTAAAGATAAAGAAGAGGCAACAATAGAAGAGGATAACCTGGTCTTTGTGGATGAAAAAGAAGAATACGAGATAAGGGAGGAGAAGGAAGAAAAACCTGTTGAAAGAGAACCAGCCCCAAAGATAGAAGCTGTAACAGAAATGATCCTGCCTAAGGCAGAAGGGATATCAGGCCCTACTGGTCAGATACCAAGCGAACTTGTTGAAAAGATGGTAAGAGATGCAGCTAGAGAGGCAGTTGAAAGGATTGCCTGGGAGGTAATCCCCTCCCTAGCTGAGATAGCAATCAAGAAGGAGCTGGAGAAGATAAAGGGTGAAGACAAATAGCGAACAAGGTGAGCGCGAGAGGGGGAGGCTCCACTGGCTATGCCTGTGGAGGGGGCGACGCTAGCCCCTTTAAATGGCCTACTTCTTTTTGTTTGCGATGGCTTGGGTAGCGGCCTTTCTTTTTGCCTTTATCGCCTTTTCCTTCTTACGATGTTTTTTTCTTAATGACCTGTCTACTTCACGACCCTTTGGCATATTACCCTCCGTTTAGTCTCTTATAAATTATAAATGATTAAAAGTCAAGAGTTTATCTGAATTCTGACATATATTTTATGCTATAATTTTTATTATGAAGCCGAAGATAAATATCCCCATAGAATCCTGGTTTCTGGGGCCCAAGGCCGAGAACGCTGATATCCTGGAGCAGTTGTTGATTGAGGCATTCAGGGACCACGTCTTCTGGAGAAGGAACTTTCATCCTGAGGATGAAACCGTAATACCTGAGCAGAAAAAGAGGGAGGCCGAATTCCAGGATTCAATAAGCCTTCTAAAGGATGAATTCTATCACCTCCTTTCAAATCTGAAGCGTGATGTCCCGGTCTACAGCCCCAGGTATATAGGTCATATGCTTGGGGACCAACTTATCCCTGCCGTCCTGGGCTACTTTGCCACGCTCCTTTATAATCCGAATAATGTTACCTCCGATGTCTCTCCCTTTACGACAAGGCTTGAGGTGGAGGTGGGAAGGCAACTTTCTGATCTGGTGGGGTACGGGAATGATCCCACTCCATGGGGGCATATAACATCCGGCGGGACCGTTGCAAATTTTGAGGGGATCTGGGCGGCAAGGAACTTAAAATATCTCTCCCTTTCTATGAAGCGGCTTGCCTCTGATATCGGGGTTGATATCAGCGTAAATCTTCCTGACGGACAGAGGGTGTCCATTCAGAAGGCCTCCCAATGGGAGATCTTAAATCTGAGGGTTGATGAGATTGTTTGTATAAAGGAGAGGCTTATAGAGGCATATACAGGGAAAACAGGCATGCCGGCCGACGAGGCCTCTGGTGATATAGAGGAGAGGCTGAACAGATATACGATATCGAATTTAGGTATACAGGGGTTCTTTGCAAGAGAAGATATAAAAGAAACCGGAGTAGTATTAACGTCGGCAACAGCACATTATTCCCTGGGAAAGATAGCGCAGGTATTGGGCATTGGTATTGACAATCTTGTTCCTATAGATGTGGATAACCGGTTTAGGATGGATATAAAGAAACTGGAAGATGCCCTCTCCTCCTGCCTGAATAAATCGATACCGGTGATTGCCGTTATACCTATATGCGGCAGCAGCGAGGAGGGGTCTGTTGACCCTATCGATGAGGTTATGTCCCTCAGGGAGAGGTTCGAGGAGAGATACGGGATGTCTTTCCTTGTCCATATAGATGCGGCATACGGGGGCTATGTAAGGACGATGTTTGTTGACAAAAACGGGAGAAGGCGGAGCAGAAAGGCGATTTTGGCCGAGACAGGTAAATGGCCCGGTGAGGAGGTCTATAGGAGCTTCATGGCCTTCAATAGGGCTGATTCCATTGCCATGGATCCACACAAGCTGGGATATATCCCGTATCCTGCCGGGGCAATTATATTCCGTAATAGTAAGACAAGGGATATTATTTCGTCTAAGGCCCACTATGTGTTTCATGAGGATGGCCGGGAAGACTCTTATATAGGCAGGTATATTTTCGAGGGATCAAAACCGGGCGCATCGGCATCTGCCTGCTGGCTGGCCCACCGCGTGGTACCGCTTAACTCAAGCGGTTATGGGGCGATCATCGGAAGGAGCATCAAGGGCGCAATGATGCTTTATGATGGGCTGGGGAGGATCTCAAAGGGACTTAAAAGATCCGGTATATTACTGATGAGGCTTGAAGGTCCTGATATAAACATAGTCTGTTTTCTTGTAAACCACAAAAATAACCGATCCTTAAAGGTGATGAATAGCATAAATAACTCTATTTACAATAGACTCAAGTTTAATCCCAGGATACCTATACAGGACCACAACTTTATTATTTCAAAGACTGAACTCACCTTCGATAAATATAAGGATGTGACGGCTCCATACCTAAAAAAGCTTGGTATCCTTCCCGGTTCCTTTACGGAAAGTCCGAAGATAGAAGGTCAGGCAGAGAGGGTTACTATCCTCCGTTGTACTGTGATGAATCCCTGGTTTGGCTCAGGATATTCTAAGGGCGGGAGATATGAGGATCAGTTTGTGGATGAATTGGAGATGATCATAAAGCAGGTCATAACTCCCAATGACAAGAAATTCAAGGAAATGATGATCAAGTATGGGGGAAAATTAAAGTTCGAGGCCCATGGCAGGTAAGGTTTTGGCAATAAAATCATCCTTACGGGTTGTCCCTATATTCTCCTTTTTTCTTGCAGAAAATAATTCCCAAATAAGTTAAGATATTGACACTTGGTAGCAAATACGTTACCATAACTAAAATTGTGTGACAAATGGCCGGCCTGAGAATTGTCGAATATCTAAGAGAGGGGTCTTCCCCATTTGGGAAGTGGTTCTCGGGACTGGACCCGCATGCAGCAGCGAAAGTAACTGCTGCGCTTTATCGTTTGGAGCAGGAGAATTTTTCCAATGTAAAATCCGTGGGTAAAGGTGTTTCTGAGTACAAAATTGATTTTGGCCCGGGATACCGGATTTATTTCGGGCAGGAGGGTGCTGAGGTTGTGGTCCTGCTTGGAGGCGGATCAAAGAAGACTCAGGGAAAAGATATAAAAATTGTCCAGGGGTTTTGGGCGGAATATAAAGCAACGAAAAAGAGAAAGAAGTAAGAGGGTTGTATGCCGATTACACGCAAATTTCGGGAAACAATTTTACATCGTGCCGCATCTGATCCGGCCTTTCGGCGGCAGATGCTGACCGAAGCAGTTAATGAACTGCTGACCGGAGACCTCGAAGCAGGCAAGGCCATGCTTCGCGATTACATTAACGCCACGATTACGTTCCAGCAGCTTGCCAAAAAACTCAAAAAGTCGGATAAAAGCATTCACCGCATGTTGGGGCCGCGCGGCAATCCGAGGGCTGATAATATTCTGGAAATCATTAAAATTCTCCAGGCGCATGAGCGGATAAAGCTTAGGGTGGAAGCGAATAAGGCTGCAGCCTAGAAGGTTAAGGGATCTTTTTCCCCGTTGCCTCACATAAATATCTATCTGAACTTGACATTAATTTGTGAATTGATATACTAAAAATCATTATTCTGCATAAAGGAGCTTAATATGGGGTAACTGTCCAGGAAGATAGCACTAAGAAGATTGCTGTTTCCTTCCCTTACGACCCCAAATTATTGGGACACCAAGACTGCAAGACGACCGAGATTTATACCCATGTAGGTACTAAAAGCATTGGCAAAATAAAGAGTCCTTTGGATACATTGGACCTAAAGGAGGGTGGGCAAGAGATGACAAGATTTGTCAAAGGAAATAGGAAAGCTGGCATTCTGCCGGATTCGGGATATCCAAAACTGTTCGGGTATAAACAAGTTAGCTGCTCATTGCGGGCAGAAAAGAAAGAAACAGAGGAGGTTGTGCGATGTCATTGTTAGACCGTCTTTTTGGACGTCAGCGGTAATCTGAATCCGTTTGATATGTAGATTTTGAGACAAAATCTGGAAAATATCTTAAAAATATAAAAGACCGATTTTTTAGTCCCTGCCCGCAACAGCAGATAACAGAGTGCTTGAGGTTAACACCAAAAAGCTTTACCTTTCCCATAAAAGGGAAGTATTACCTTTATGTTATAATTGCATTAAAAATAAGTGGAGGAAGGTATGAGTAAGATTATAACAATTGATGAAGAAAGAGTTTTATCGGATTTTGAAAGGCTGTCAAGAAAACGTAAAATCGAAGTGGCTGAGTTTATCGCTTATCTTAAGGTCAAAGAGGAACTTGAGGCTACAAGGGAGATTCTTACGGATAAAGATTTTCTTCAAAGTATTATAAGGGGTGAGGAGGACTTCAAGACAGGCTGCTTTAAAAAATGGTCTGAGGTAAAAGAAAATGTATGAAGTCTTCATTTCACACGAAGCGGAGAAGTATTACAAAAAGCAGGATAAAGATACCAAGCGAAGGTTAAATAAGTGCATTGATAATTTTAGGAACGAACCGGTTTCTGGCCCACATATTAAAAGATTACATGGTGAACTTGAAGGAGCACCTGAAAAGGAGCACCTGAAATTTTGCGGTTTTCTTATCTGAATTAACAAGAGGATCTACAAAGGATTTCAGATAGACTTTACTTGTACAATTTATGCATATATCAGTCTGCTACCTTTTGGTTCAGGGATTGAATCTCCAAATTCTTTTGCTGTATCTATCCATAATCGAATCGCCTCTTGAGCGTTTTTTAGGGCCTTCTCAGGCGAACTACCATGCGCCATACATCCGGAAAGTTCAGGAACCTCTGCAATAAAGGCATCATCTTCATTGCTCCAATAAATTATGATCTCATACCTATACATTTAATATTCCCAAGTTTATATTTTACAATAACATTTCTTACCTGTTTCACCTGATATGGTTTTGCTTTATTTCCATCACGCTGAAGATTAATTTTCTCTATTATTCCTTCTTTTCTAAAAATATGGTGGCTGCCTCTCATTCTTGCTTCAAACCCGAAATTTTTCAATAAACCGCATAAATCATCAAAATTGATATTTGCATCAGCAGTCCCACCAAGAATTTTAAGCAAAAGTTTTTCGTATTTACCCACTTGAACATTTCACCAATAATGGAAGACAAATGCTCAATTCTTGGCTAAAGCCAAAAACAGCCAAGGCATTTCACGTATCTGTCACATTCTTTATTTACTTGTCCTTATCACGGGGATAAAAGCACCCGTCTTTTACAAAGACCGTGCCTTTGAAAGAAATATACCCTATAAAACCGATTCTTGCAAGCAACCCGCAGGGCCAACGCAGCAGATGCGGATTTATCGCTGGACCCAGGTGAATGTTGATTGGAAATGCCTTAAGATAGGCGCCTCATATACGAACTTAAGCCCTCTTATTTTATTCCTTCTCTGGTATACATGCCTTATGCACTCTACCACATAATCGAGGTGCTCCCTTGAGTAGACGCGGCGGGGTATGGCAAGCCGGAAGAGCTCAAGCCTGGGGTGGAGGTTTTCTCCCGATCTTGGGTCCCGTCCTGCAAGGAGCGTCCCTATCTCAACGCCCCTGACACCCCCCTCTATATAGGTCTCTATGGTAAGGGCCTGGCCCGGAAGTTCATCCGGCGGTATATGTGGCAGGAAGGAGGCTGCATCTATATAGACTGCATGGCCTCCCGGCGGGTTCATAATGGGGATACCTAATCTTGCAATCTCCCTGGCAAGATATTCCACCTGGCCGGTCCTGTAATGCAGATATTCTTCCTCTACCCCCTCATAGAGCCCGACGGCCATTGCTTCCATTGCCCTGCCGCTCATCCCGCCGTAAGTGGGAAATCCCTCCATCAGCACACATATCGGTGATAACCTCTGGTATAGATCCCTTTCCTTGAAGGCCAGAAAACCGCCTATATTCACAAGGGCGTCCTTTTTCCCGCTCATCAGGCACCCATCCACATAACTCATCATCTCCATAACGATCGACCTTATACCCTTATCTTTATATATATCCTCCCTGGTCTTAACAAAGTATGCATTCTCGGCATATCTGGCGGCATCAAAGAACAAGAGAAGATTATACTTCTTTGCAATCCCGGACACAGCCTTTATATTCTCCATGGAGACAGGATGCCCCCCTCCGGTATTACATGTTACTGTTATCAGGATATAGGCTATTCTCTTTGGATCTTTACATATCAGATCTTCAAGCCTTAAGACATCAAGATTACCCTTAAAGGGATAGGGATTCTTGATATCATAGGCTTCCTGAATAGTGCAGTCGACCGCCATCCCGTCGCGGTTTTCAATATGGGCCTTGGTTGTATCGAAGTGGAGGTTACCCGGGACGATCTGGCCTTCTTTTATGAGAAGTTTGTCCAGGACATGCTCTGCGCCCCTCCCCTGGTGTGTGGGGAGGATGTAGTCAAAACCCATTATCTCCTTTACGGCGGTCTTTAGCTTCTGGAAGCTGGCGCTGCCGGCATAGCTCTCATCCCCCTTCATTATGCCGGCCCATTGATCGTCGGACATGGCCGATGTGCCGGAATCTGTCAGGAGGTCTATAAAAACATCTTCTGAGTTTAGGAGAAAGGGATTTAATCCGGCCCCTTCAAGCCTCCTGATCCGCTCCTCCACGGGAAGCAGTCTTATCCTTTCTACTGATTTTGTCTTGTAAGGCGGAACGAGCTTTTCATAATCCATCGGTATGTCCTGTCTTAGAGAAGATATGTACTAGATCGGCTCAAACCTGGCCTGGAAGAACCGGAGATGCCTCGGCTCATAAGTCATCCTTAGGCCCGGCAATTTATCCCTCTTCCTGTAAAGGTCAATCACTCCATCCGCCACATAATCAAGGTGGGTATTCGTATAGACACGTCTTGGTATAGTGAGCCGCACAAGCTCAAGGCCCTGGTATTTTTTCCCCGGATGCTCACCGGATACTATCCCCCTCTCCATGGCCCTTACTCCTGATTCTATATATAATGCCGCTGCAAGGGTCTGTGCCGGGAATTGTTCCTGTGGGATATGCGCCAGGAACCGCTTGGCGTCAAGGAAGACTGCATGGCCCCCGATAGGTACGACGATCGGTATCCCTGCCGCAAGGAGCCTTTCGCCCAGATAGTGTACCTGGTTTATCCTGTGGGCCATGTAGTCCTCCTCGATCGACTCATAGATCCCTCTGGCCATAGCCTCAAGATCCCTGCCTGCAAGACCTCCATAGGTGTGGAGACCTTCATAGACCACAACCATCTCCTTGGCCTGGGTAAATAGCTCTTCGTCATTTGTCGCAAGAAATCCGCCTATATTTACAAGTATGTCCTTTTTTGCCGAGACTGTTGCCCCTATGCTGTAGGAACAGATCTCCCTTACTATCCCGCCTAACCTCTTATTCTGGAAGCCCTCTTCTTCAGTCTTTATAAAATATGCGTTCTCCATTGCCCTTGTGGCATCCAGGATGATAGGAATCTCAAACCTGTCACACAACTCCTTGGTTTCCTTCAGGTTCTTAATTGATATAGGCTGCCCGCCTGCCATATTAACGCAGGTCTCTACGCTTAAATATGGTATCCTGGCGGCGCCTACCTTTTTGATCAGCATCCCCAGCTTGTTTAGGTCGATATTCCCCTTGAAGGGGAACCAGCTTTCAGGATCATGTGCCTCATCAATGCTTACATCTACCCATGTGCCGCCTGCAAGCTCCTGGTGAAGGCGTCTGGTAGTAAAGTACATATTGTTTGGAATATAGTCCCCCTTTTTAATAAGGGTCTGGGAGAGTATATGTTCCGCCCCCCTTCCCTGGTGGGTAGGGACAAGGTATTTATAACCAAAGACCTCCTGCACCGCCCTTTCAAGATTATAGAAGTTTCTGCTTCCGGCGTATGCCTCATCGCCAAGCATCATTCCGGCCCACTGATTATCAGACATGGCAGATGTGCCGGAATCGGTCAAAAGGTCTATGAAGACATCATCCGAGATGAGGAGAAATGTATTGTAACCGGCCCTTTTTATTGCCTCTTCCCGCTCTATTTTCGATTTCATCCTGATCGGCTCAACAACCTTGATCTTCCACGGAGGCGGGATCGCCTTAAACTTGGAACTATTGATATTTTTATTATTTTTCTTGTTGGCCATAATTAAATTATAACAGATGGTATGTTAAAAGGTAAGTAGATGAAATTCCTTCGGAATGATCCTAAGGATCAAAAGGATCAGATCGCCAGAACCATTGGGCTGCTTCCAGAAAATTCCTTGACAAAATATGCAGGCAGGCTATAATTACCGTATAGAAAAGTCCCTTCAAATTGGGATATCCCTTATGGGGTAGCAATGATAATCAAAAGAAAAGACATCCACATTGACCCTGCCTGCCAAGCCCGACTCTTGGCTAATCAACTACTCATCGAGGCCCACAGCGACACCTTCCGTGACGACAAGCACACGGACCTCAATGACGACTACGTGCTGGCCAACCCGCCCTTCAACGACAGCGACTGGCGCGGCGAGCTGTTGAAGGACGACAAGCGCTGGGCTTATGGCGTACCGCCAGATCGCCAGCTCCAAGGAGTTCATTGAACGATGGCTCTCTCCCTAAACAAACCCAAGCTCGACAACCTCGCCGGCGACATCTGGAAATCCGCCGAGCGGCTGCGTGGAAAGTTCAAGGCCTACGAATACCAAGGTGTCATCCTGCCGATCATCGTTATCCGGCGGCTGGAATGCGTGCTGCTTGCCTGGCGAGAGGCGAGGAGCGCCGAGGTGCTGGCCAAGCGTCCCAAGCTCAGCGAGAAAGAACTCGCCAAGCTGGTCAAAGAACTTGAACTGAACCCCCAGCAGTCGCCCTTCTCGAACAAGACCAAATGGACCCTCCGCAAGGTCTATGAAGAAGACCATACGCTGCTGGAGGAGAACTTTCGCGCCTACATCAACGGTTTCTCCAAGAACGTTGACGACATCATCGAGCACTTCA
>CAZYNY010000064.1:0-17838 GCA_964648095.1 uncultured Nitrospirota bacterium
CCCTTATTTAATGCTATGCTACGATTGATTAAGGGATCATTTTTACCCACGCTCTTTCACGATGAGCCATAAAAAATTTATGGCAAAATTTAACAAAGTTCTATTTTTATTAAATTATGGAGAATGTAGGAAAGATAAAATGTATAAAGAGCTAACTGCTATCTGCCTGCCGGATAATGGTATAGAACTTGAGTGGCAGGAAACTGAAGAGCCGGTAAATAAAGCTCAGGAATTACTGCAAAACGAATTATATGAAAGATACAAGGAAGATTTCGGTTCTTTTCTTTTATTCCTGGGTTTTTGCAGCCAGTCTACGCCATTGTCCGCAAGTCTGGATACTTTTAGAAAGTTTGCGGGATTGTATGTAAAAGAACTTACGCAAACACCTGACCTTGAAGTTTTACGTGAGCGGGTGGAGCCGGTTTTAACAGCCGAAGAAACTGAAGATTTCCTGTCCCGTGTCCCGTTTATGGTTGGGTCAGAGTACATGACAACAGCTTTTCTTGAATATATCTGGCTGAAATTAGACACAACATTTAAAGATAAAGTAAAAACATACAAAGGGTCCGTTGATGAATTGATAAAAACTTTCAGTCCAGATGTTCATCTTGCAGGCCGGATATATTTTCATCTGGTTGAAAGCAGGAAAGACGATTTTCCTTTTGCTTTTTTAGCAACATATTCTACAGGCTTAACCGAGCAGGGCAAATCCAAACATGTCCCGTTAAAACATGCATTGGAGGAATACGGTAAAAACAGTAAAAAATTGCTTGAACTTTTGTCTACTGTTTATTTGGCTGCAAGAGAAAGCAGGATTGTTTCCGGGCTTATTGAAAGTGGCGAGATATTTTACCCGATAGCATTGTCGGTTAAGGATGCATACGATATTTTAAAGGAAATCCCTGTTTATGAAAAATACGGCATAATATGCCGGATCCCTAACTGGTGGAAAAACAGGACAAGCACTCTGAAACTTAATATAAGTATCGGCAATACCTCTCATTCATTTTTTGGTAAAGACTCAATTCTTGATTTTAAAATAAATTTTTTATATGGCGACAACAGTCTGTCTGAAGAAGAAGTAAAAAAGCTATTAAGTGAATCAGAAAGACTTGCGTTTATTAAAGGGAAATGGGTTGAGGTTGACCCGGAAAAACTCAAAAAAATACTTGAAGCTTATAAAAAAGCGCAGGAATTGATGAAAAAGGGCGGTTTGAGTTTAAAAGAAGCCATGCATCTGCAGTTAAACTTACAGAAAGAGCTTGATATTGCTGATGTTGATACAGTTGATATTACTAATGGAGAATGGCTTAAGTCCGTTATTGAAAAACTACGTAGGCCTGAACTGATAGATTCAGTAAGCCTGTCAGAAAATTTTACAGGAGAACTACGTCCATACCAGCAGAAAGGGTTGAACTGGCTTTATTTCCTCCATTCCTTGCAGTTTGGCGCCTGCCTTGCAGATGATATGGGGCTTGGAAAAACCATACAACTGCTGGCTTTCCTTAATACACTTAAAGCAAATAAGCAAAATCCTGCAAGCCTTTTAATAATCACTGCTTCGCTGATTTCAAACTGGGTTAATGAAATTACCAGATTCTCACCCAGTATGAAATATTATATAGCACATCCATCTTTTGAGAAAAACAATGGCGGTGAATATAAAGAAAAGGATTTTATAAACAAATATGATCTTGTGATAACAACTTATTCCTTATCCAGGAAATATGACTGGCTTAAACTATACAAATGGAATTATATTATTTTAGATGAAGCCCAAGCCATAAAAAATCCAGGTACAAAACAGACAAAAGCCGTCAAAAGTATGGATGCAAACAACAGAATAATTATGACCGGCACTCCAATTGAAAACCGGATAGGCGATCTCTGGTCGTTATTTGATTTTTTGAATCCTGGTCTGCTTGGAAGCATAAAAGAGTTTTCGGATTTTTCCAGGGAGCTGAAAGACAATACAAGCGGATATGCGAAATTGAGGAAAATCACATCACCATATATTTTAAGAAGGTTAAAAACCGACAAGTCTGTCATTTCGGACTTGCCTGATAAAGTTGAAATGAAAACGTATTCGGATTTAAGCAAAAAACAGATTGTCCTTTACGGTAATCTCGTGAAGGAAATAAAAGCAATGCTTGAATCTGAAATTGAAGGTATTAAGAGAAAAGGTCTGATTCTTGCCTCCATTATGAAATTCAAGCAGATTTGCAATCACCCTGACCAGTATCTAGGAAGAGACGGATATTGTGAAGATGACAGTGGCAAATTCCTGAGGCTGCGTGAAATATGCGAGACAATTTATGAAAAAAGGGAAAAGGTGCTTGTATTTACACAGTTCAAGGAAATTACCGAGTCCCTCAATAAATATCTTAGTGGCATATTCAAACATGAAGGACTGGTATTTCATGGAAGTACACCTGTTAAAAGACGCAAAGAAATCATTGATAAGTTCCAGAGTCATGAATACGTTCCGTTTATTGTATTGTCCATTAAAGCAGGTGGATTCGGGTTAAACCTGACAGCTGCAAATCACGTTATTCATTTTGACAGATGGTGGAATCCAGCAGTTGAAAACCAGGCAACGGACAGGGTTTTTCGGATAGGGCAGAAAAAGAACGTAATAGTTCATAAGTTTATCACCAAGGGCACGCTGGAGGAAAAGATTGATGCCATGCTTCATGAAAAAGAGAAACTCTCAAATGAAATAATACAAAGTTCAAATGAGGCATGGATAACAGAACTGAACAATGAAAAACTGATGAACCTGTTTACACTGTCACTGTAAGATACTGTAAGATAATTTTATAGCAGGAGGATGATAAGATTATGGGATATTATGACTGGGGATTTCCAAGGTATGTGAGTGTGGGAGAAAAACGTGCAAAAGCGCAGAAAAAACTAGCGCAACTTAAGAAGAAAAATCCAAACATTACGCCTTTGGTTTTAAATGGAACCAAACTTGCCCGGACATGGTGGGGTATGGCATGGAATACAAACCTTGAAAAGTACGCGGATTATTCAAACAGAATAGGAAGAGGCCGCAGTTATATCAGAAACGGGTGCGTTCTTAATTTCAAGATAAACCCGGGGGAGGTGACCTCGCTTGTACAGGGCACAAGTTCGCGTCCTTATGAAGTGGTAGTAAAAATAAAACCGTTGAAAAAGGAAGCATGGAGTAAAATAAAGAAACAATGTGAAGGCAGGATTGAATCTTTACAAGAGCTTATTGAAGGAAGGTTCCCAAAGAACCTTGCTGAGGTATTTACTGCAAAGGGAAAAGGATTGTTTCCATCACCTGAAGAAATTAAGTTCAGTTGCAGCTGTCCGGACTGGGCAAGTATGTGTAAGCATGTGGCAGCAACGCTTTATGGAGTTGGAGTAAAACTGGATGATGACCCTAAACTGTTTTTCCTGCTGCGCAAAGCTGAAATGGACAATTTGATAACAGAAGCCTTGCGTGATAAATCAAGGAAAATACTTAAGAAGGCAGAAAAAAAGACATCCCGTGTGATTGACGATTTGGATGCAGCTAAAATGTTCAATATAGATATTGATGAAAAAGCCGGTTCAGTCAAAATGAGAAGGTATAATAAGAGAAAATGAGAAATACCAGTTTTTAGATCCAGCCCTGACGAACTAGTGAATTTTTCGCGCCTTTCTCCGTCTTAACACAAGAATCATGGGGTCGCTTGGAATCATGGGGTCACCTTGTTCCCTATGTTGAGAATGAGGAAGAAATATTCCTAAAAACCATTATTCCCAGTATGAAGACAACAGAAATTTATTTTGGAGAAAAGATATGAAAACCAAATTAACTAAAGAAGAACAAGAGATATTGGTCAGTTTTGAAAAAGGCGAGTGGGTTCCGGTAAAAAACCTTTCACAAAGAAAAGCGGTATTGATTAAATATGCAAGAAATACTTTAAAGAAAGACAAGAGATTAAACATAAGAATCTCTGAAAGAGACTTAAATGAACTGCAAAGAAAGGCGGTAATTGAGGGATTGCCCTATCAGACATATGTTTCCAGCATAATTCATAAATTTGTTAACGGCAGGCTGATAGAGGCAAAAAATTGACCTGCAAACAAATCACTCCACAAACATGCTCGAGAATGCTCTGTATGATATTGGAGAAACTCAGTAACCTATGAAGAGGCACGGTTGGTAAGGGCGTGCATGAGCAGGAAAGATGATTAACCTTGATATTCAAGGCCCCTTGAGGATACGCACAACGCATATAAGAACACTTCGGAGGAACACTTCGGGACGTTGTTTCTAATTATGCGTTACACAGACCTGCCACTTGCGACAGAAATGAGAATATTGCATAATTAAGTACAGGCGGGGAAGTACTCAGTGCCTATCAGTAAATTAAGCGAATTTACAGCAACGATAAGGAGCAAAAAAAATCGATGCCGACAATATCGATGTTCTATGGAATTCTTGTTTCGATATTCTATGGAGACACCGAACAACACCATACGCCGCACATTCATGTGCGGTACCAAGGTAAAAAGGCTTCGATAGCGATTGACGACGGACGACTTCTTGCCGGTAATTTTCCGCCTCGCCAACTTCGGATGGTGCAGGTCCGGATTGACATTCATAGGGATGAACTCATGGCAGATTGGGAACTAACTGTTGCCGGTGATGAGCCTTTTCGTATCGCTCCGCTTCAATAAGGAGGAAATAATGGGAATACTAATTGATGTCATCAACGTAAAAACTCGGGGCGACTATACCTTAGAGCTCATTTTTGAAAATGGGGAGAAACGAATATTTGACATGAAACCCTTTTTCGATAAAAAACCTTTTGTCAAACTCCTCAATTCTCCGCTATTTTTCAAGGCGTCTGTCCAATATGGTACTGTGGTTTGGCCAGGAAATATCGATATTGCACCAGAGACACTCTGGACCCGATCAGTGCAGGCCTAACCAGAGTGCGTTTCTAACCAGTCGTTCAAGAGGGATGCGGTGAAAAGGCCTCCGGGCAAGTCATGGGGTCAAGGTCATGGGGTCACCCATTTACTGATTTACACATTATAAATTGGGGCGAACACAGAGGTTCGCCCCTACAATGGAAAATTTAAAAATATGTAGGCGCGAATGCTCGCATCACCCAATGATTGAGTTAATAGTATGAGCAAGCAAGTTTTGCCTTGACATCCCCACCAATCTGTAATACCTTTTTTATATGCGGCTCCTTCTAATTAATTGCTTTAATGACTTTAGATCACAACTACCTAAGGAGCGGCAACTGTATTTCTAATCCGCGGAAAATAGTAAGGAGGTGCTAATTATGAAGGGTATGCTTAAAAAGCAAATAAATGAGATGACAGAAGATGAGCTTAAAGAAGTACTCCGGAGGGACTATTTAAGAAGACTTACCCGTTACAGGATGACAGATGATTTATACAGAAAGAAATATGGCATGGACTTTAAAGGCTTCCAGAGGGAAAATGTTGTAGAGAAGCAGAACTATACCTTTGAGGTCGAATCTGATGCCCAGGAATGGGAACTTGCCGTTGACGGAATAAAGACAGTCGAAAAGAAGCTAAAGGAACTTTCTATTGGAAATTAGCGGGATTATTGAAGAAGCCAAAGATGTCGCAGGCAAATACAATCTGGAGCTTGTAGAAATAGATAGGACCGATAATATTATCAGTCTCAAGCTGTTAATAGACCATGAACTTTTCATTCAAATTTATGGAAATACCGGAGGGAACAAGCTCAATCTTGCCCTTGTATTTAAAAATAAAAGGTTATACGGGTATGACTTTGAAGGTGGTAAATACCACTGCCATCCCTTTGATGACCCTGATGGACACATATCTGCAGATAACAGGAAATCAATATCAATACAAGTTTGTTCAAGAGTCAATGAGATTTTTAGAGGAAAACAATCTGCTGTGATCAAGACTATGGGTAAGGAATATGGCAATACCATTGCAGATCGAATATGTAGGGGCTGTCTATCACGTGACCTCCAGGGGAAATGCCCGCAAGACGATTTTTGCCGATAACCAAACCGATGAGACTAATTTTGGAAGGGTAAAAGAACCGGGAGGCCTACTTCAGCATGGTCTTTGGCATATTTCTCAGAAAAAAATCCTTTGATAAAATTGTTTGATACCCCTCCCGTTGTATAGTACGACATTGGCAGGAAATAAAACTCCATGACATAAATGATGTGGAGCCTGATTTTTTAGGCATTTCTGTGCTTTTACTTTTTTCTGCTCCCCTCATTAGTCTTTTGCACTATGTTAGCCGTCCGTTGCGGGAATTTCTTTAATAGAACCATTATTTTCCTCCACTCTCTGAAATACCAATTGACACATAATTGTTGTTGTTATAACATAAAATGTAAAAGGAATACTTTAAGAGAAGAGGTATAATATGTCTATAGTAAGGGCAACCATAAAAGGTCAGGTAGTTATCCCTGCTGAGATACGCAGGAAATACCATATCACGAAAGGAACAAAGGTAATTATTATTGATAAGGATGGCGAGATTATCCTGAAGCCTTTACTCAAGGAGCCTGTTAAAGAGGCAAGAGGTAGATTCAAAGGCGGGGATTCTGCCCTGAAAGTTCTCATAGAAGACAGAAGGGAAGAGGCGAAACATTGAAGGGATTTATTCTGGATGGCTATGCCCTTATTGCCTATTTTGAGGATGAGCCTGGAGCAGACAAGGTTGAACGGATTTTAGAGCAGGCGGAAAAAGATAGAGCAACCCTTGCAATGAGCATTATCAACTGGGGCGAAGTCTATTATTCCATGTATCGTTCAAAGGGAGAAGAAAAGGCGGAAGAAGCCCTCCTTATCATGGAACAATTGCCCATCAAGCTTATTGAAATAGATAAAAATATTGCCTATCAGGCGGCAAGATTAAAGGCAAACCATTCTATCGCCTTTGGCGATTGTTTTGCCGCTGTCCTTGCCATGAACATGGATTATCCTTTGCTCACAGGAGACAAGGAATTTAAGAAGCTGAGGGATAAGGTTAAGGTTGAATGGATATGAGAACAGGAAAGGGGGGAAGCGTTTCTCTTAACGACAACGCGAAGGACAGTAAGAAAATTCTGTCTGTCCTGATCGTCAGCGAATATTTCGTTTCGCGCATTGCCCCGTGAGGTGGCGTGATAAACCGCATCAGGATATTCTATTTTAAGGTGCTTGCCATAAATGCACCATGTCACACGTTTTATTAATGGGTGACCCTGTCTTCTGAGAGGACTTCCACCTCATAGTAGGGATTGAGCTTTACTCTTGGCACACAGTCTGACCCATTATCTTACTTCTCCGGGAATGTCCCCGATTCCCCCCGCTATCCACAGAACTTATCAATAAAATTCTAATCATCTTCAGGTGTTAGAAAAGAGGGCGCACATGGTGCACATGCACATACAGATACACTTTGTGTTTGGTCACGGCAGAGAAGTACTTTTGGATTAGGAACCTGGCACACAGTCGGACCTGGACAAATTGCGGCACCCGCAAGCAAACTATCAGACAGATTGCCTAATAACCGCTCGAAGTCTTTACGCTGTACTTTATAAAAGTTATCATTTGTCATAGTTACCTCCTCTCTTTTTTACAAGAATGATTGATTCATCTTTAAGATATTCAAAATTATTCCATAGTGCATTATTATTCTGCTGGTTCCTTTCTTTTCTTATAAATGTTTCTAATAAATTCCAAGTATCAATTGTTATGTTTGAAACTAAACTCAGGATCAAATCTTTTCTTATAGATTTTGTTTTTAATAAAATCCCAACTTCTTCAAAGATAATAGCTACCTTTCGTATTTTTCTCCCTTCCTCAGAAAAATAATCTATTGACCCTGAAGTTTCTCTGCTCATATTCTTACTAACCCAGTCATATGATGATACAAAGTTTGCATCACTAAAACGATCAAAAACTCTAATTGTAAGGCTGGCCTCTCTGTCTTTGTTCATAATTCTAAGCTGTAATAATGCAAAAATAATGAGTATGAGTGTAGCAGTATTGGCTAAAACCGAAAATATGTTAGTTACAAAATTAAAATCCATTGGTACCTTTACTGATACTATTCTCCCATAAGTCCCTGATTAAAAACATGACGGCTGTTTTAGCATGAACGCAGAATCGCTCATCGAGCGCCCGGATAGTTCCTTTTCTTTTATAAGCATTATAAGGACATCCGCCGCCGCAATTACCTAACGCAATGCAAGATTTACAGTCATCCATTGAAAACGGAGATCGTCTTCTCCATTCTTTCCAATACGGATGTTTTTCTGGTTCAAATGTCTTAAATGATTCAGAAACGAAGTACTCTTTTGAGCCACAAAAGGCTTGACAGACTCCAATCTCTCCCTCAGGGGCAACAATAATCTGGAGGCCGCAACCGCCGCAATCACTAAACACCGGTGTTTTTCCGATAAAGTTCTTAACGCGTCGCATCATCCTGTCTTCATAAATTCCTTTTTCTCTAGCTATAAGGAAGCAATCGATTAGTTCCTTAGCAATTTTTTCTGAGTATTTTGTGTGTTCGGTCTCATTTTGGTATCGTTTATTCTGAATTAGAATATTAAAACCCATACCTTTAACTTCTAAATTATCAGATAGCCATGTGATAACCTTTGGGAGGATTCCAAGATTATGCTCATCTACAGTGCAACACAAACCAGTTCTTACTCCCTTTTCTTTAGCTAGGCGATAATTTTTGACCACATCATTAAAAGAAGGCTTTCCATCTGGATATACGCGTAACTTGTCATGGATTTCTGGTGGACCATCGATAGATATTGCTACAACAGCATTAGTTTTTTTGGCTTCGTCCAGAATTTCATCGTCAAGGGCAATTCCATTTGTATTAATTGTTGTTGAAACATGTTGAGGGAAAAGGCCCTTCTGTTTGGCAGACATTATATACTTTAAAACTACAAGTAGCGTTTTCTTATTTAAGGTTGCTTCGCCGCCATATATTACAATCTGCTGGTCATTATAGCCATCATCTAAACTCTTTTTAATACATCTTGCAAACATATCAATTGCACTTACCGCTATCTCTTCGGTCATAAAAGAAAATTTATATTCTTGACCCATGTCAGTCAAAAAGTAACAGTATTTGCATCGTAGATTACATCCGTCCGTAAGCAGAAGATAAAGTATATTTATGGAGGGTTTCTCAAGGGCATTTTTATAAGAATTGTATGTCTGTAGCCCATCAGAATCTTCAGGAATAAGTAACTCCATCTCTGCAAGGGATTTAAAAATTGACATAGATTCCGTATCAAAAGAAACAAATTTTCCTCCTTGTGTACATTGTTCAACAAATTCCCTTTTTAGGTATGCTACTTCTAAATTAAGACTGTTGTAGAACGCAAGATAGTTTTTGTCAAGAGGAATTACATGAAGAAACGGGCTGGCTTTTAAAATCATACTATTTGCCATTTTTTAAATAATGAATTGGCGAAAAGTTGTTTGTAGTTTTCTGTGACCAGCGATGAGTGCTCGCCAAAAGCAAACCCCTCTTTAACTGACATAGTAGAGGCATTTCCCGGCATAAGCTGGCACGGCCAGATTACGCCGGGAGAACAGAAAACACCGACATAATCCTGCGGCAAATCATTTGCACGGAGCGCACCGGCAAGATCCGCAGGCAGTACAATCACACGGTCGAGCATTCACCGAATTATCCAGCGCAATACTGCCCATAATTTTCAACCGGTCATCTGTGTTAGGAATAATTACGGTCAACAACATCTTATTACCACCTCCTTATAATAGAATTACAGTTTTTCTAGTAGTTTCGTAGCCATTCCACTTATCTGAAGATATATCACTTACATATCCTCTCCCAAAACACCGGGCATCGAAGAACATCCGCGAACCTCTGTGCCCCATAAAATAGGGAGATATGATTTTATGCTTAAAACAACCCCGTTAGGCAAATTTATATGCCCATTACTGCGAATTGTCAAGATCAGACATTAACTGTGCAGTAAAGGGGCCAGCAATTTTACGCATTTTTACTTTTTTCTGCTCCCCTCATACAATGCATACTCAAGGAGCCTGCATTCTATGGCACCGTTAAGAAATAAAACCAATAGGTGACCCTATCTTCTTTGTTTATTCAAGCCCCCGCCAAAACTTTTTAGAATTCATAAATCAACATATTGTCGTCATAATATTGACAGACCCCACTAATTGTGATATATTGCTTCAATATTAACAGTTAACCCTTAATTAAATTGTAAGGAGATTTTATAAGAAAGAAGGCACAACACATAGTTCCGTGCAATGATGGCTGGGGTATCAGAAAAGAAGGAAGTGATAGATTGACAAAGATCCTACCCACAAAAAAAGAGGCTGAAGAGATTGGGCGACGAATAGCTGAAAATCAAAATACTGAAATTATAATTCATAGAAAAGACGGGTTAATCCAGGATAGGGATAGTTACGGTAATGATCCTTATCCACCGAAAGATAAAAACCATTAGAAAGGATTAATCATACAAATGTCGCATACTCCTCGTTCAAAAGCAAATACTGAGAAATGGGCAAAGACTTCACCTGTAGAGAAGATTCCCAAACGAAAGATCCCACCGAATGCCCAGCTACTTCTTTTTGTTAGGGCTGGCGGTCGCTGTGAGTTTGATGGATGCAACAAATATCTTCTCTGGCATCCATTGACACTAGCTAAGGGTAATTTTGCCGAAGCGGCTCATATTGTAGCCTTCAAACCTGATGGTCCTCGTGGAAATGTTTCAGCAAGACCTTCCGATATTAATGATATCTCAAACCTGATGTTGCTTTGCCCCCAATGCCACAAACTGATTGATAATAATCCTTCCGACTATACCAGCAAAACTCTAGAAGAGTATAAATCTCGCCACGAAAATCGTATTTACCATTTAACTGGATTAGGCCCTGATCTTAAAACTACCATAGTGCAACTAAAAGCCAATATTGATGGTCACTCTGTGGCTATACCCATTTCCCAAGTATCTGAGGCTGTGGCTCCACGCTATCCAAATGATCCGCATGGCTTCGTTATTGATCTGACCAACATTCATGGGGATGATGAAGCATTTTTTCAAACAGCAACCAAGAATATTGAGAGTCAGATAGAACGATTGTATTCTCCTGGGATCGATGCTGAGAAGACTCGGCATATTTCGCTTTTTGCATTAGCACCCATTCCACTCCTTGTATTCCTCGGTAGGCAACTGAGCAATAAAATTCCTATTGAGCTGTATCAGCGGCATAGGGATACTGATAATTGGGCATGGAAAAACCAAGAACAACCAGTTATTTATAGATATCATCGTCTTCGGGCGGGCACCGACCACTCTAAGGTCGCGCTAATACTACCTTTGAGTGGGACATTCACCATTGAGGATCTCCCTGGCGAAATTGATAACAGATTCTCCATTTATGAGATTGGCTTATTGGATGCGATGCCGAACCCAGCATTTCTGCGTACCAGGGAGGACCTAGCGATGTTCAAGGATACTTACCAGGCATGTTTAAGGATGATTATGCAGAATCATGGCATACTTAAGAAAATTCATCTGTTCCCGGCAGTACCTGCTCCTATTGCTATCCTTTGTGGCCGAGAACTATTTCCAAAAGTCGATCCGGCATTATCTATCTATGACTATAACAAAAGAAGGGGAGGTTTCACATTTGTATTGGAGGTTAACTAATTATGGAAAGCAACGATTATCTTCAAGAGGTTTTACAATTACAGGAGTTAGCTCCTGACAGTGAGGAGATGATAAAGCTCCAAGAACATCGATCTGATGTAGATAAACTGTTACGGAATCATTTTAGTGAATGCTCGCCTACTATCCGCTATGGTGGTTCCAAGGCCAAGGGCACAATGATCCGCGAGGCATATGATCTAGATATTATTTGTTATTTTGCACATGATGACTTATCAGCCGGAGAGACCCTCGAAGAAATCTATAATAATGTTCGTAAAGCTCTCTCACTCAAATATGTTGTTGAGACAAAACCTTCAACTCTACGGATCAAAGATCTTGATCCTAAAAATTATGGTACAGACTTCAATATTGATGTCGTCCCAGGGCGTTACACCGACAATTCAAAAACCGATGTATTCTTGTATCGGATTTCGGGAGAGAAAAAACGACTTAAGACGAACCTGGATGTTCATATCAAGCACGTTAAGGAAAGCGGCATGATAGATGTGATCCGCCTTATCAAGTTATGGAGAGTAAGGAATGGTTTGAAAGTGAAACATTTCGCTCTTGAGCTGGTTATAATCGAACTCCTAAAAAATAGGCACTCATCCAGCCTAAGTCATCAGATTGAACATGCCTGGAAAGAATTCCGAGACAACAGCGACAAAATCTCCATCAAAGATCCGGCTAATCCAACCGGCAATGACCTCTGTGAGTTAGTTAATACCAAAATTAGATCAGAATTATCTGCTGTTGCAGCGACAACTCTAAAGCTCATCGATGAATCAGGCTGGGAAACTGCCTTTGGTCCAATTCCTGAAAAAGATTTCGACGATAAAGGAAAAAAGATCGAAATTCTCCGGAGAGCTGCAGCAAGTGTTGTTACTCCAACCAAGCCCTGGTCTTGTAATTAATGAGAAGACCCTTTCACAAGGAAAATCCAGCCATTTTCGAGCAAATAAAAAAGGAGGTTCGGTCTGTATATCCAAATTTACATTTTTACCTGGAAGACTCTCTTGTCTTCATCAGGGGTACTTTTCCTGTAATCTATGAGGGCACGATTCTCGACCGGTATTCTATAGAAATTGAGCTGCCACGTGATTATCCTGAATCGATCCCAATTGTTCGAGAGGTAGGGGGCTTGATTCCTCATACCAGTGACTATCATATGAATAAGGCAGGCGTAACCTGTCTCTTTTTACCAGAAGACCATTGGAGGGTCTATCCACCTGATTCTACTCTTTTAGATTTCCTTAAAGGCCCAGTCCACAATTTCTTTTTAGGCCAGAGCCATGTTCGGCTCGGTCAGCCTTGGCCCTTTGGGCAATGGTCGCATGGCTCAGATGGTATCCGTGAGTATTATACTGAGCTATTAGGTACAAACAATTTAATTACGATAATCAAATATCTCGAATATTTGAGAAAACCTAAATTAAAAGGACACTGGTATTGCCCTTGCGAGAGCGGGAAGCGTCTGCGTAATTGCCACGTTAGTGAACTCCAGGATATTAGCGTAAAAATCCCGTCCCGCATTGCACTCCAGTCTTTGAAATCCCTTACATCGAAAAAAACTTAAACATTGCTCTGCGATTTTTTGTTGGAACATTTGCATGCATCATATTACAGTATCCGTGGAACTCAGAGCGGCTTTTAGGTGATACTGCTCTACCCATGTGAATTATGTTTGAGCTTTTAGAGATGACAACTTTCTATATCTTTTTTAGGGTTATAAAAACCTTGACAACCTGATGGGTAAAATATAAGATTCATACACTAGTAGAATAAGGTTTAAAATAAATATTAGGATGAATAGAGGGAAAATGCCGACTCACAAGCAACCGCTTGCTGAAGTTTTTGGATACGTAGCTATGGATCAGAGCGAGAAAGCAAATCGTTTTCGTACCCACCGCTTATGTCCCTTCAACAATAAAGTGCCAAACTGCACAAAGGACAAAGCTAAGAATCCTCTTGGAGTCTGTAGTATTTACCATGAGAACGGACCGGTTATTACCTGCCCGATCCGTTTTCGTGAGGACTGGAATATTGCTGATGACGCTGCGTCCTTCTTTTTTAATGAAAAGGCAACATGGAGTTCTCTTACCGAAGTGCGGTTGAATGATATGAAAGGCAAGTCCGCCGGAAACATCGACGTGGTTCTCGTCGCTTATGACGATAAAGGTAAAGTATATGATTTTGGTGCCCTTGAGATTCAGGCTGTCTATATCTCCGGGAACGTACGGGAACCGTTCGAGTATTACATGAAAGATCCGCGAGGCCAAGCGTCAATGGACTGGTCCAAAGAACCGAACTATCCCAGACCTGATTATCTTTCATCTTCTCGGAAGAGACTTGCCCCACAACTTCTTTTCAAGGGAGGAATCCTTCACAATTGGAAAAAGAAGATCGCCGTGGCGTTGAATAAAAGCTTCTTTGCTACGCTACCGAGCCTGAAATCAGTGCCTAAATCCGATGCAGATATTGCATGGCTCATTTATGATTTGGAGCTGATCAAGGAAGGAGGGCAAGAACCAGGAAGATATTCTCTCAAGAAGGTAGACGAAATCTTCACCGAGTTCGAGCCTGCCCTTCTCTCCATCACTACACCGTTGCCCGGAAAAGTCGAGGATTTTATAAAGCTGCTTCAAGAAAAACTTGACGAGCAACTAGAATCTCCCCCAATTAACAAAACAATCGAAAGGCCATTCTGAAATGACTACACGCAGGCAAACTCTGTTATTCCCTGAATTATCTGATGAAATAGAAATGCCTAAGCCGGTGAACGTTGCATCCATACCACAGCGCAGTCCTTTCCGTTATCCCGGCGGAAAGACATGGTTCGTACCAACATTTAGACGCTGGATGACGCACATATGTCCAAAGCCAAGTATACTAATTGAACCCTTTGCTGGAGGGGGAATTATCAGCCTTACTGCTCTTTTTGAAAATCTGGCCCAAAAAGCAGTCATGGTCGAATTAGACGAAGAGGTTGCTGCCGTCTGGAAATCCGTTGTCCATGGTGATGCCGAATGGTTAGCCAATCGGATCCTTACTTTCGACTTAACTAAGGAAACCGTCATAGAGGAACTCAAGAAAACTTCGAATACACAAAGAGAGAAAGCGTTTCATACGATTCTTAAGAATCGAACTTTACACGGGGGAATTCTCGCCGAAGGTTCAGGATTTCTCAAATACGGAGAAAATGGGAAAGGGATTCGGTCTCGTTGGTACCCAGGGACTCTTGCGAAAAGGTTTCTAAACCTAAATCATATTGCCAGTAGAATCGATTTTCGATGCGACGACGGATTGGGAGTTATGCAGGAATTCGCTGCGAACGAAAATGTAGTTTATTTCATAGATCCTCCATACACTGCTGGTGGAAAAAAAGCTGGCAAGCGATTGTACAAGCATTGCAACCTCGACCATGAACGATTGTTTACGGTGTGCGAGGCAGTGAAGGGCCATTTTTTAATAACGTATGATAATGCAGATGAAGTGAAGGAGCTATCGCGAAATCATGGATTTCAAATGCGCCTGATACCCATGTCCAATACACATAACGCAACAATTGAGGAACTGGTCATAGGTAAAGATTTGTCATGGATGGACGGATTCTCCGCAGTGCATGAACCTGAAGCCAAATATGCAGCCCGGAAAGAGAAGAAACATCCTAACACTTAGAGTTAATGTGTGGGGTCAGACACCTAAAAGACAGAATGGCCAGGTCTACACCCTTTACAACGTTAATTGGTTCCTGGTATGCAATAAGGAATACCTACTTTTTCTATGGAGTATCAGGGCAAGGTATTTTGCGACGATCAGAGTTGATGGAGTGCTGGCAAGAAAGAGGGGGGCTGGGTTTTAAGTTACGATAGGGTTCTGATATACTGTAAAAAACAGGAGGTTGCCATGCCTACAACAGTAAAACAGCAAATAATAAAGGAAGTCGAGGAGATGCCGCATGAACTTCAAGAAAAAATGCTGAAGTTAGTGCATTTCATGAAAAAAGAATTGTTGGCGCCCAGGAAAAAAGGTTAAAAGGGGCTAATGCCCTTCTTGACGTTGACAAGTTCACGATCGACACCGGCATTTCTGACTTTTCGTACCAGCACGATCATTATCTTTATGATGTGCCCAAGAAATGAAACAGGCTGTCTTTACTGATTCTTCGGCATACCTATTTTTGCATGTCCCTATTTTTGTACGCGGGATTTTACACGTAATGATGGCAAAACATTAAAAATCAAAAAATGATGATCTGATAAAAGACACCCTTACCTCAATCAAGATGATGGTAGAACGGCTTGTTTCGTTGGAGCAGCCATTGCCTCTGAATTTGCATACTCTATAGTAATACTCTATAATACTACTATATCTTAAAGGAGGATGCCATGTCTGTAAAAACTTCTATAAACATTCCTGATGATATATTTAATGAGGCAAAGAAGCTGTCTGATAATTTCAGTTCTGTTGTTGCTGATGCACTCAAGGAATATCTCAGGAAGAAAAAGGTCGAAAAAGCGGCAGCCAGTTTCGGCAAATGGGGAAAAAGGGATAAGAGCAGTACGGATATTGTCAATGAGATGAGAAAAGAGGATCGCAGACGCCATGCAAACCGTACTCGTTGATACCGACATTGCCATCGATTATTTGAGAGGCGCCGGTTACGCCAGAAATCTTATGTTTGAACTGTGGGACGCAAATACTGCATATCTTAGCATACTGTCAGTGTATGAACTTTACTCAGGCATGAGGGAGGATGAAGTTGAAGATACAGAAGATTTTATTGATGCATGCATAATAGAGGATGTTACCATTGATATAACCAAAAAAGGTGGAGAGACATACAGGCTCAACCGTAAGAGAGGGACTACATTAACATCCATTGACTGTCTCGTCTATTCAACTGCCATTATCAAAGGACATAAGATCGCCACCCGAAATAAAAACCATTATCCAGACAAGAAGATTCTCTTGTCGTTACAGATTGACCAGGGTGAATGAGACAGCAGGAGAAGAGGCGATAACCGATTCCAGATGGATAATATAATCATCGATACTCTAAGACGATCTCCTCAAGGGATTTCAGTCTTTTTAGTATCCTTTGAAGGGTTTCAATCTCTCCCTCCCAACTTTTTCCTGCTCCCCTCATACAATTCATACTCAAGGAGCCTGCATTCTATGGCGCCGTTAAAAAATGGCACCCTTCTGTTTGCCCTCAACCCCACCTTCTTTGCCAGATCAGGATTTCCTGTAAATATATATCCTGTATATCCCCCGCACTTCTGTTTTAAGAAATCGCCGATCCCCTTGTACACTTCCTCAAGCTCTTTGATCTTCCCCATTCTTTCTCCATATTCGGGGTTGAGAATCACTGTGCCGCCGCCTTCCGGGATTGGGGTCGCGGAATAGTCGCATTCCTCAAATTCAATCAACTGCTCCACCCCGGCAGTAGCGGCATTCCTCCTTGCTGCCTCAACTGCATCTCTCCTAATATCAGTGGCAATGATCCGGAAATCGAGCCCCTTTTTGACCTCTTTTTTTGCCTGTGTGCGCAACTCCTTCCAGAGAGGCTCATTAAATCCCTTCAGATGCATGAACCCGAAATTATCTCTTAATATCCCAGAGGCCCTGTTCATGCCTGCCAGGGCGGCCTCTATGGCTAGGGTGCCGCTGCCGCACATGGGATTGATGAAATGGCCGCTCCCGTTCCATCCTGTAGCCCTGATAACCGCAGCCGCAAGGGTCTCCTGCATGGGGGCATTCATTGGGATCTTTCTGTAGTTGCGTTTGGAGAGGGGTTCCCCCGATGTGTCAAGATAAATGGAGCAGTTCTCATCCTTCCAGTAGAGGTTCACCACAGCCCTGTCTCTATCAGATCCTGAATCAGGACGCTGCCCGCACTTTTCCCTGATCCTGTCCACAATCGCATCCTTGCACTTTACATTGGCAAAGAGTGAGGTGTTGATGGTGGGATTATCCACGCTGGATGTCACACAGACATATCCATCCCCGGCAATATACTCCTCCCATGCTATATCCGAGACCGCTCGATAGAGATCATCGGCATCTTTAGCGCAGAATCTCCTGAGGAGAAATAGGACGCGATGCCCTGTGCGGAGCAGGAGATTTA
>CAZYNY010000065.1:0-17798 GCA_964648095.1 uncultured Nitrospirota bacterium
TGATTTTATTAAGGGAGGTTTTGAAAACTCGGCTCCAACTGTCGAAAATGAGTCATAACTATAATCTACAACACTCTTCATTTTCTGACAAGCGATTTTGCCTAACTTCTTCACAATTGCACCGAGGTGCAACATTTGTCCCAAAATGGGGTTGTAGTTGCACCATGGCGCGTTTATTTCATTTCTGGTCGCAGAGCGGCCCATTTCATGCTGGCAATGGTACTAAAAATCTCATTTAAGTTTAACTGGTGAACCTGCCAGCAGATATTTTAAATCCTCATCATCAAACTTAAGTCCGCCGCCAAGGAATATAGTATCAACCTTCTCATTGACAATATTGTCATACCCGCCTTGCACAAAAAGATATCTGAAGAATGTATAGCTTGCAGTCGCCTTCATGTGGACCTTCTGGCTCTCCGGATCATCGCTGTTAAAATCCCAGGCATCGAGGCTAAGCTTAAAATTGTCATCAAAGAGATAGAGGTCTGCACCAAGGCCAAAGGTGTTTTCCATTAATCCTATCCTTAAGGCAATATCGGAGAACCTCCTTCCAAAGAGGGCGGATACCTTCAGCTTCCTCTTGATATTTAACTCCTCAATGGTATTACTTGTACCGTTTACCGTTGTAGTTCTGGTGGTCTTGGTCACCTCGCCGCGGGGGTCGTCTACAACCTCAAGGAGATAGAACTTGTCCTGCCTTGGCTGCAACTGTACTGAGAAGTACCCCTTATTCTCGTCCTGGTCAAACTGATACTCATTCCTAAATCCGACAATGGTCTTAAACCTCTCTATCCTGGATACTACATTACCCAGGCCTTCGAGTGTAGAGTTAAGGTTTTCATATGCACTGTCGTCTGTCAGGAGCCTTCCTATTGTGCCTTCACCCTTCTCAAGCCTCCCAAGCGTAGCGTCAAGCTTCTTGTAAACCCCATCATCTGTCGCAAGTCTCCCCAATGTCCCCTCCCCTTTTGCGATCTTGCCGGAGATCATGCTTATACTCTCAAGGGAGCTATCGAGCTTCTTATACAAACCCTCATCGGACACAAGTTTCCCTAACGTCCCCTCCCCCCTGTCTATCTTGCCCGTTATATTATTTAAGGCCTCGATCAGTTTTGGTCCATCCTCCTTCAATAATCTGGAGAATTCCTCAAAATTCGAGATGCTCTTTTCCAAAGAATCCTTGTTTGAGCCGACAAGGAGGTTCAGGTTCTTACTTAAATCCCTGAAATTCGAGAGGAGCTCCTTTACCGACTCCGCGCCCTCCTCTGTCCCAAACGCCCCTTTCAATGCCGATGTTACTGCCTTGATATCTCCTGCAACATCGCTCAATTGATTCACAAGCCTGTCCACATCAGCTGCTTCACCGCTTGCTTGAATAGTATCACCATCATTTAACATACCAGGTTCTTTGCCGGCAATGACCTCTAAATATTTTTCACCTAAAAGCCCTGTGGCCCTGACAGATGCCTTGGCCCCCCTTCTTAATTTCACGCCTGGCCTGATCAGCATCGTAATCTTCGCCCTGTTATCAACCAGATCTATGCCCGCCACCTTCCCAACCCCCACTCCGGCAAGCCTGACCTGCGATTTCGTATCAAGTCCGGCAGCCGAATCAAAAAGGACATAAATCCTATAACCCCTCTCTTTTATAATGGTAAAATCCCCTACCCTAAAGGTAAAGAATGTCAGCATAAGGATCGCGATGATAACTACCAGGCCAACCTTAGCCTCGGTTGTAAGCCTACCCAAGTGGTCACTCCTATTATAGGGGCTTGCGTCGCCCCCTCCACCGGCAAAGCCGGATGGAGCCTCCCCCTCAACGCTCGCTCTGCTCGCTGAGTAGATCTTATACGGGTTTTTAGCGCCACATCCAAAAGCCAAGCCTTTGGAGCCGCCCCCTCCACATGTGCCTTACTCGCTTAGCATGATACACACGGGCAGAGCCCGTCGGTATCATCTACACGGCTTTTATTGGTCCTTCTGAACTACCTGTTATAAATTGGCGAATAACGGGGTCGCTGCTCCCCTTTATCTCATCAGGGGTACCTATCCCCCAAATCAAACCATCATACAACATCGCAATCCGATCCGCAATCTTGTATGCTGAGACCATATCATGGGTTATAACAACAGATGTAACGCAGAGCGTCTTCTTCAGCTTTATAATCAGCTCATTGATGACATCTGCCATGATCGGATCTAATCCCGTTGTCGGTTCATCGTAAAGGAGTATATCGGGGTCCATTGCAATGGCCCTTGCCAGACCGACCCTCTTTCTCATGCCTCCTGAAAGCTCCGAAGGCATAAGATCCTCAATATCCTTAAGCCCCACAAGCGAGAGCTTCTCAGAGGCGATCTTCCGTACTTCTCCGGCCGGAAGCCTCTTATGTTCTTTCAAGCTGAATCCGACATTCTCCCATACCTGCATTGAATCGAATAACGCTGCGCCCTGAAAGAGCATCCCGAATCTCTTTCTGAGTTCATTCAGTTCCCTCTCGTCCATCCTCGATATGTCCTTCCCTTCGATCAGCACCATTCCATTATCGGGCTTTAGTATCCCTATGATATGTTTTAATAGTACAGATTTGCCGCAACCGGAGCCGCCTATGACCACCATAGTCTCACCTTTATTGACAGTGAGATTTAAGCCCCGCAACACGCGGTTGTTATTGAACGATTTATGGAGGTCTGCCGTCTCTATCATCACAAGCCCTAAAAGAGCATGGCGGTAAGGAAATAGTCAGAGAGGAGGATCAGCATAGATGATATCACAACCGCACCGGTTGTTGCCCTGCCGACACCCTCCGCCCCTCCCTGGGTATTGAATCCCTTATAGCAGCTTATTGTAGCTATTATGATACCAAAGATAAATGCCTTAAGAAGACCGCCAAAGATATCATCCAGCTCAAGAAAGTCCAAAGTCCTCCTCATATAGATAGTGGGATTTACCCCTAAGACCTTTACTGCAATAAAATAGCCCCCCGCCATCCCGATCATATCAGAGAAGACAGTAAGCACCGGGAGCATAATCATGCCCGCGATTACCCTGGGGACAATGAGATATTTTATGGGATTTACGGCCATGGTTATAAGGGCGTCGATCTGTTCTGTAACCTGCATTGTTCCAAGTTCTGCCGCCATGGCAGCGCCAGCCCTGCCTGCCACGATCAGGCCTGTCAGGACAGGACCAAGTTCCCTTGTCATCGAGAGGGCAACTACAGTCCCAACCAGGGTTTCTGCGTCAAACCTCTTAAAACCATTAAAGCTCTGAAATGCCAGGACCATGCCGGTAGAAAGGGCGGTTATAAGGACCACAGGGACAGAATTGACCCCCACCTCCTCCATCTGCTTTAATATGCCGGAAAAGCGGATCGGGAGCCTAAAGATCCACTTAATGGTCTGTCCGAAGATCTCAACGACCTTGCCAATCTCTTCTATAAACAGCGTTGTCCTGCTCCCTACCACCTCAAGCCAGTACATATCTATCCTCTATATACCCTGGGAATCCTTTTGCCTATACAGGAGAGAACTTCATAGGGAATAGTCCCGGTCAGCCTTGCCAGATCCTCTGCCGCGATCAACTCGTCTCCCTGTCTCCCTATAAGGACCACCTCATCACCCACACAGACCCCCTGGTGATCTGTTACATCAACCATTGTCATATCCATACAGACGTTTCCTGCAACAGGTGCCTTCTTTCCTCTTATAATAACGTTCCCGCTGTTGGAGAGCCTCCTTGAATAACCGTCTGCATAACCAATGGGGATAGTTGCTATCAGGCTCTTCCTTCTTGTTATAAAACTCTTCCCATAGCCGACGCTGCTCCCTTCCTGGATCCGCTTGACCTGTACTACCTTCGATCTCAGCAACATCACAGGTTTTAAGCTGATATCCCATTTATTATCTATAGGAAATACCCCATAGAGCATCAGGCCGGGCCTCACCATATTAAAGTGGGACTCTTTAAGACAGATTATGGCTGCCGAGTTTGCAGAATGTATAACAGGCGGATTAATGCCCTTTCGTCTCAGTTCTCCCAATACCCCATTGAAGACATTTAACTGCCTGATTGCAAACTCATTGTCCTCTATATCAGCCTGTGCAAAATGGGTCATTATCCCTTCAATAGCGATATTCTTTCTCCTCATGATCTCTCCGGCAAAACCGGCCAGATCTTCTGGTACCAGTCCAAGCCGCCCCATCCCGGTATCAACCTTGATATGGACCTTTATACACCCGTCAAATCTCTTTGCCGAACTGTCAAGGGCATCGACCTGAGAGGTGGTGAATACTACAGGGGTAAGGTTCCATCTGATGATATGCCCTGCATCTTCCGGCAGAAACGCCCCTGCTATAAGGATTGGGGTCTTAATCCCGGCCTCACGGAGCTCGATCCCCTCCTCTATGAAAGCGACAATAAACATATCTGCCCCTTCCTTCTCAAATCTTGTAGCAACCCTTACTGCCCCGTGACCATACGCATCAGCCTTAATTACGGGGGCAGCAGCTACATCTTTACCCACAATCCCCTTTAGCTGGTTATAATTATACGAAAGGGCATCAAGGTCTACCTCTGCAATAGTGGGTCTCATTTAATCTCTTATTATCGCCTCCCCTACTCCCTCTGCTTAATAGACCCGAGGATCTTTTCCCTGTCCTCTGCAAGTGTCTTTCTCAATTGTTCATCCCCGCTCTTGGCCGATAATTCCGCCTCATCTAGTCTTTTAAGCGCATCATCATATCTGCCCATCTTGTAGTAGACTAGAGCCAGTGTTTCCAGATAGTATGCCCTATTCTTCGGATCTTTTTCAACTGCACTTGTTGCCAAACCCTCCGCCTCGGCAAGCCTGATATCTTTTTCTACATAGATCCAGGCCAGGTTATTGCCGGCATAAGGGTTATCCCTGTCTATCTTTAATACCTCCAAATAATATCCCTGAGCCGCATCAAAGTCACCCTTTTTATAATAGACATTCCCAAGGTTTACCATTGCCTTAGAATTGGAACGATCTTTGTCGAGGGCTGCCCTATATTCCAGGATCGCCTGATCCAGCAGCCCCTTTGTCTCATAGCTTACACCCAGCACAATATGTTCCTCTGCAGAAAGGGGATCCTCTAATATAATAATCCGGGGAAGCATGCCACATCCTGCAAGGGCAGTAAAAACGGATATCAAAATCCAAAATCTAAAGTTCAAAGGGATTTGATTATTGAAGCTTGTAATTTGAGCTTTCATTTCTTAATATCTTTGGCGTGACAAGCAGTGTCCAAAAATCTCCCCTCTCCCATGCCCGAATAAACTCTGAATAGCGGATCGGCTTATCTCTCTCACTCCCCGAATGTGCATAGATGATCTTATCCTTATCATCAAACCCTGTTATAACTATGTAATGACCTGCCGGAAATACCTTAAGGCCAAGGTTCAAAAAGAGGAGGAGAGGTCTATCCCCGCTTATCTTCTTTTTGAGATCAGCCATATCCCCATGATATGCCTCTGCATTCATTCCCTTTGATCTGGCATAAAAAACCAGGTCAATGTTCAGTGTCCCCTTGATACGGGGAAGATAAATCTCGTTTGAGATTTCATCAGGTGTAGTTTCTATCCCATAAAACTGCAAAATACCGGCAAGAGATGCCGGACCACACTGGTTTTTCTCCTGGGGAAAGAAGGGTGCTATAATATGGTGACTTAATACGCCGGTATCCTTATCCAACATCTCTTGCTTTAGGGATCTTCCGGTCGTGCATCCTGTGAGGATAATTATAAAAAGAAAGAAGAGGAGTGTCAGTCTTTTTGACATTTAGATCTAACGCCCCTCTTTTGTCCTATTTCGTTATAATCACCTTATGACCCGAAAGCTGGAGTATTACAATCACAAGGATAACAATTACAAGGAGCGCTACTACTACACCTAAACCGCTATCTCCTCCGGACTTAATATCATCAATATGGGTAGCCAGCTCATGGATCTGCTCATCAGACAGATTCTTAATGCGTGCGTATACCTCTTCGGTAGAAAGCCCAAAATCCAGCAGTCTCTGACTAACGATCTTTTTTTCAAGAAAACCCTGGATCGTGGCAAGTTCACCGTTCCGGTTATGTCCCGCATCAAGGCCGGACTGAAGCTCAGTGGGAACAAAAAGGGCAAACCCATCTCTCGGAATCATACCTAATATTAGACATGAAAAAATCATGTACCAAACCAAGGAAATTTTAAATAGACTCATCTCTTTCCTCCCTAAAGGTTATAGGATTAATACCAATTTGCCTTCATTCGGCTACCTGGAAAAAAGCAGGTTGAGGTTAAGGTTTAGGTTAAGGTTTAGGAACTTCTTAGCCTCAGCCTCAGCCTTCTTCGTACCTCCTTGCCGCCTTGGTATCCTGTTGAATGCGAATTGGTATAACAGAAAATGATAACTACACCTCAAGTATTTCATGTTCTTTTTTTACTATAATCTCATCCACTTTATGTATATATTGATCAGTTAACTTCTGTGCCTCTTCATGGCCCCTCTTCAAATCATCTTCGGAGATACTTCCTTCTTTCTGATCTTTTTTGCTCTTATCAATCGCATCCCTCCTGATATTCCTCAGGGAGATCTTTGCCTCCTCACCGATCTTCTTAATCAGTTTTACAAGGTCCTTCCTTCTTTCTTCTGTCAGCTGGGGGATCGGAATTCTTATTATCTTTCCATCATTGGACGGATTAAGGCCGAGATCTGATTTTAAGATTGCCTTCTCTATCTCAGCGATCATGTTCGGATCCCATGGTTGTACTGTAATTAGTCTTGCATCAGGGGTTGAAAGTGATGCAATCTGTTTTATCGGGGTAGGCGTACCGTAATAATCCGCCTTTATCCCGTCCAATAAGGACATAGAGGCCCTCGCCGTCCTTATGCCGGCAAGTTCTTTTTTCAGATGTTCAAGTATCCCCTCCATCTTCTCGATCAGATGTTTTCTATCCTCAGCCTTCATCTTCGAACTCTCCTCGGTCTCGCACCCACAACAGTTCCGATCTTCTCCCCATTTAAGATCCTCTTGATATTCCCCTTTTCCTTTATATTAAAAACAATAATAGGAAGGTCATTGTCCATACACATTGTAATAGACGTGGAATCCATCACCTTGAGCCCTTTTTCTATCACGTCAAAGAAATTGAGTTCGTCATATTTTATCGCATCCGGATTATTAACAGGATCCCTATCAAAAACCCCATCCACCTTTGTGCCCTTTAGGATTACCTCTGCCCCTACCTCCATCCCCCTTAGGGCAGCTGCTGTATCTGTGGAAAAATAAGGATTCCCTGTGCCGGCAGCAAAGATCACTACCCTCTTCTTTTCAAGATGCCTGATGGCCCGTCTCCTGATATAAGGCTCAGCAAGCTCCTTCATCTCTATAGCCGACTGGACCCTTGTGAACACCTCCTTTTTTTCAAGGCTGTTCTGCAAGGCCAGTGCATTTAGAAGGGTAGCAAGCATCCCCATATAATCGGCCGAGGTCCGCTCCATGCCCTTTGCAGATGCCTCAATCCCCCTGAAAATATTCCCGCCTCCTATCACCACTGCAACCTCTACGCCCATTTCATAAATCTCCTTAATCTCATCTGCAATGGTCTCCATTACCTTCGGGTCTATACCATACCCCTGCTCCCCCGCAAAGACCTCACCGCTAACCTTAAGGAGGATCCTCTGGAATTTTTTCTTCATCATTAACGGGTTCTGTAATGGTCGATCAGGAGACTATCATAGGGGCTCACGTCGCCCCCACCACCGGCAAAGCCGGATGGAGCCTCCCCTTCTTGCTCGCTTTGCTCGCAGAGTAGATACCCACTCGCTCTCATTGCCCGTTGGTATCTACTCTCCCACTTTAAACCTTACAAATCTCCTGACGGAAATATTTTCCCCCACCTTGCTTATTCTCTGCACAAGCAGATCTTTGATCTTAAAGTCAGGATTCTTTATAAAGGGCTGTTCAAGCAGGCATCTTTCACTGTAAAATTTCTCGATTTTCCCTTCTGCAATCTTTTGAATAACAGCCTCTGGTTTTCCCGATTCTCTTGCCTGAGCGGAATATATCTCCTTCTCCTTCTCTATTACCTCAGGCGGGATATCTTCAGTCTTGACATAGACTGGCGGTGGATTGGCCCCGGCAATCTGCATCGCCAGGTCTTTCACGAAACCTTTGAATTCTTCATTTCTTGCCACAAAGTCAGTCTCGCAGTTAACCTCTATCATAACCCCTATCTTCTCGTCGTGATGTATGTAAGAACCTATTATCCCCTCTGATGTAGTCCTGCCGGCCTTTTTCTCTGCTATACCTACACCTTTTATACGAAGAAGATCAACGGCCTTATTCAGATCACCATTTGCTTTTGCGATGGCGTTTTTGCAGTCAATAATCCCTGCTCCTGTTTTTTCGCGCAATTCCTTTATCAGGCCGGCATCTATCATTCTATCGCCTCTTTTGCAACATAATCCCTCTTAGTTCCTTCCTCCTTGAGGGATGCAAGGTCATGGGTTGATATAGACAGAGGTTTTACATCCCCGGATATCTTTGCCCCCATCTGCAGACCCTCTATTGTTGCATCGGCTATCTTCGATGTTATAAGTTTTATTGACCTTACAGCATCATCATTTCCGGGTATAACAAAATCTACATCATTAGGATCACAGTTGGTATCAACAATCCCTATGACCGGGATACCGAGTCTCCTGGCCTCAAGTACGGCAATCTTCTCCTTCTTGGTATCAATGACAAAGATTGCCCCTGGGAGGGAGATCATGTCCTTGATCCCTCCAAGGTTTCTCTCAAGGTTCACCCTCTCTTTCTCCATCCTGGCGGCCTCTTTCTTTGACAGGCGATCGTATGTCCCGCCGGTCTTCGCCGCTTCCAGCTTTTTCAATTTATTAATGCTCTTCCTTATTGTCTGGAAGTTTGTAAGCATACCGCCAAGCCATCTGTTATTCACGTAAAACATCCGGCAACGCCTGGCCTCTTCCACTATAATATCCTGCGCCTGCCTTTTGGTCCCCACAAACAGAAACTGCCCGCCGCCTGCGACCATATTCCTTACAAAATCGGTCGCCTCCCGGAACTTCTTCTGTGTCTTCTGGAGATCTATAATATATATTCCGTTTCTCTCACCAAATATATATTTCTTCATTTTGGGATCCCACCGCTTTGTCTGATGCCCAAAATGAACACCGGCTTCAAGTAACTCTTTTATTGCAATATCTGACATCCTCTTGTTCCTCCTTCGTCCTCCCTTCAATCCCCTGAAAGGGGAGATTTATATTATCTTACACACAAGATTGAAATTAATAGCATATATAACTTTTTTTTGCAAGCCCATTATGACCTGTATGAGGCATTGATCCTGACATAGTCATAGGAGAGATCAGTCGTCCATACAGTAGCCTTCTCCATTCCTGCCTTAAGATCAATCCTCACCGAAAACTCCTTCTTTTTAAGTATTCTTGAGGCCGCCTCATCGGCCTTCTTTCCGGCTCCAACACCTTCATTGACAATCTTCACCTTATCATAGTATATATCTATCGCCTTCACATCAGTCTTTACTCCCGAAGAACCTAAAGCGGCCATAATTCTTCCCCAGTTGGCATCCTCTCCGAAAAAGGCAGTCTTCACAAGGAGGGAGCAAGCTATAGTCATGGCAGCCTTCTTGGCTTCCTTAAAGCTCCTTGCATTCTCAACAGTAATGGTCACAAATTTGGTTGCACCCTCCCCATCCCTGACTATCATCTTTGCCAAGGTCAGACATACATATTCAAGGAGCACCTGAAATTCTTCAAGTTCCCTGGAACCCTCTCTAACCTCCTTTGCCCCGGACATCCCATTAGCAAGGCAGAGGACCATGTCATTCGTTGATGTCTCGCCATCTACCGTTATCATATTAAAAGAAACATCAGTCGCCTTCCTAAGGGACTTTTTCAGTAGGTCTCCGCCTATAGTTACATCAGTTGCGATAAAGGCAAGCATTGTTGCCATGTTTGGATGGATCATGCCGGAGCCCTTTGCAATTCCTCCCACTGTAACCTCCTTCCCGCCGACCATGCCCCTGACAGCCGCCTCCTTAAAAAAAATATCTGTGGTCATTATGGCCCTGGCCGCATCCTTTCCGCCGTTTTTCTTCAGGCCATTTACAACAAGGGGTATCCCGGACCGGATCTTTTTCATGGGCAGTGTCTCCCCTATCACACCCGTTGAAGCAACAGAAACAAGGCTACTATCAATCCCCAGTTCCTTTGCCGTGAGTGCCCCCATCTCAAGGGCGTCCTCATATCCCCTGCTCCCTGTAGCAGCATTTGCGTTGCCGCTGTTTACTATTACTGCCTGTCCGGTCCCCTTTCTCAGGTTTTTCTTTGTAAGGATCAACGGCGGAGCGATATATCTGTTGGTGGTGAACAAACCGGCGGCAGCCGATACCTTCTCTGAGAATATCAGTGCAAGATCAAGCTTTGAGTCCTTCTTGATGCCGCAGCTCACCCCAGATGCAATAAACCCTTTAGCAGAAGTGATACCTCCACGCACTATCTTCATGGAAACAGACCCGGAATTTTAAGACCCATGGACTCCTCAAACCCCATCACTATATTCATATTCTGTATGGCCTGGCCTGATGCCCCCTTCCCAAGATTGTCTATTGCAGAAAGGATGGTCGTCCATCCAGTCCTTTTATCATGATAGACCCCGATATCGCAAAAGTTTGCCCCCCTCACGTTTCGCGGGTTAGGAAGGGCCTCTCCCTCCATTATTCTTACAAAAGGCTCATCCCTGTAAAAATCAGAAAATAACCTCCTCAGGGCATCTGTTTCCATTGCAGATTTCTGTCTTACATATATGGTACTTAAGATCCCCCTGCTCATCGGGACTAAGTGAGGCGTAAAGGAGACAGTCATCCTCTTCTCACCTAACAGCGAAAGTTCCTGTTCGATCTCAGGTATATGCCTATGGTTACCCAGCTTGTATGCCTCTATGCCCTCGTTCACCTCAGGAAAGTGGTAAGGCAGCGAAGGACTCCGTCCCACTCCAGAGACACCGGACTTGGAGTCGATTATTATCTGATCCTCTATGAGCGCTCCACTCTTTATCAGGGGAGCAAGGCCGAGGATTATACTTGTTGGATAGCAGCCAGGATTTGCAATCAGTCTTGCCGGCTTTATCTCTCTCCTGTATACCTCAGGAAGTCCATATACAGACCCTGAAAGCAGTGAAGGATTGGGATGCTCAAACTTGTACCAGGTCTTATAAGCCTCAGATCCTCTTAATCTAAAGTCCGGCCCCAAATCGATTACTCTCTTTCCCATGCTGACTAATCTGGATGCCGGTTCGGCCGAGCCCCCGGCAGGAAGGGCCAGGAAGAATATATCAGCCTTTTTTGCAGCTTCATCAGGAACAAATGGTTCGAATATCTTGTCTATATGGCCCTTCAGGCCCGGAAAAACCTCGTGGACGGGCCTCCCCGCTGACTGCACTGAAGTAACAAGATTTATCCGAACCTCCGGATGGTTAACAAGGAGCCTTAAAAGTTCACCCCCTGTATAGCCGGACCCCCCGATTATGGCAATATTAAGCATATTCTCCCTGTTTAATATACAAAAAAGGGAAGGTCTTGAGCCTTCCCTTCTTAAATCTAAATCTTAGTTTATCGGTCCCGATAACCAGCGCCACTCTTTAGCTCTTAACCATTACCTCTTAGAATATTGGAATCTCTTCCTGGCACCCTTTTGTCCATATTTCTTTCTCTCCTTAACCCTGGAATCCCTTGTCAGGAGGCCTTCTTTCTTCAGTGTAATCCTGAGGGTTGGATTTACAGCTAAAAGTGCCTTGGCAATTGAATGTCTGACGGCCTCTGCCTGCCCCCTTACACCACCGCCCTGGACGTTTACCGAGATATCATATTTGCCTGTTGTGCCCGTAAGCTCAAGGGGGTTTTTTATTAGCATCCTCAAATTCTCGCTGGGAAAGTAATTCTCCAGAGGCATCATGTTGATCTTGATCTCGCCGCTTCCTGTATCAAGCCTGGCCCTTGCAATTGCACACTTTCTCTTTCCTGTTGTAAGATATATTTGATTAACCATAATCAAGCCCTCTTTCTCATCTCTATTTTATGGGGCTTGCGTCGCCCCCTCCACCGACAAAGCCGGATGGAGCCTCCCCCTCAACGCTCGCCTTGCTCGCTGGGTAGTTACCCACGGACTTTCCCGTTAGGTACCTACTTCGAGCACCTCAGGCAATTGTGCCTGATGCGGATGTTCCGCCCCACCATAAATCTTAAGTTTTTTTGCCATCGCTTTACCAAGTTTATTCTTCGGAAGCATCCCCTTTATGGCCATAGAGACAACCTCTTCCGGTTTATCCTTCATCAGATCCCCTGCTGTCCTCGACTTAAGCCCCTTTGGATAGCCTGAATGATGGTAGTAGACCTTGTCCTTTAGTTTATTCCCTGTCAATTTGATCTTCCCGGCATTTATGACAACTACATGATCACCTAGGTCAAGGTACGGGGTAAACTGGGGCTTATGCTTTCCCCTAAGTATGGATGCCACCTCTGATGCAAGTCGTCCGAGTATCTTTTCGCTGGCATCTACCAGGAACCATTTCCTGGTTATGTCCTCTTTCTTTATGGAAACAGTCTTCATTTTATCCTTCCGTTCAATTTGGATAATTCGATGAACATATTCAAACCGGATGATTATACTGAATATTTTCATCCTGTCAAGAATAATTTTAACTATCCGGTTTCCCTTTTGTCCGGAAATACCTCCGTTGTTTGATAAAAAGCCATCTTTATGATATCTTAAAGAAAAAAAGAATTCAATAAGAATGAAAAATGATACAAAGAAAGAGACGGACATTACAGTAAACAAGAAGGCGTTTCACGATTACTTTATAGATGATAGGTATGAAGCAGGCATCTCCCTCGTCGGTACTGAGGTAAAGGCCATTCGAGAGGGCAAGGCAAACCTAAGAGACAGCTTTGCAAGGGTAGAAGATGATGAGGTCTTTCTTTACAGGTGTAACATAGCCCCTTATAGTCACGGAAATATTACAAACCATGACCCGGAAAGAAAGAGGAGACTTCTCCTACATAAAGGAGAGATCAGGAAACTCATAGGCAAGACAGAACAAAAAGGATTCGCGCTTGTCCCGATCAGGATCTATCTTAAAAACGGACGGGTAAAGGTAGAGCTGGCCCTGGCAAAAGGGAAGAAGGAATATGATAAGCGGGAGGACATAAAAAGAAAGGAGTCCCAGAGGGAGATAGAAAAGGCATTTAAGAACAGCAGATAAATGGGGGCGATTGGCTTCGACGGAGAAACGGAGGTCGGGGCTGCATGCCGAGGTTCCGGAGGCCTCGTAAAACCACCGGAAAAAACATAACTGCTAACACACAGTTGGCACTCGCTGCCTAATTAAGCAGCGGCGTCTTTCATATTGTCGCCTGTGCGGTATGAAAGATGTCAGATCAGCAGGCTGGCTTACCCTGATCCGGTCTAGTCAGGATAGGCAAGACTAATAGGCCTAGCGGCAATCTTAAGCCTGCCTCTGGGCGTAGGTAGCCGCGAAAATAAAGCAGGGGACAAGCATGTAGTGGCTTCGCGCCAAAGGTCTTCGGACGCGGGTTCGATTCCCGCCGCCTCCACCAAAAATTAATCACTCCCCGGGCTTAAAGTCCCGGGGTTTCAGTTCGCTCTATACTATACCGCAAGAACCAGTTTTCCGAAAATCTTACGGGAGAGCATCAATTCCTGGGCCTTCCTCGCATCCTTGAGGGGGTGGACAGAATCAATCACGGCCTTCAGCCTCCCCTGCCCCATTAATCGCGTTACCTCCATCAGCTCACCCCTTGTCCCCATAATCGACCCAAGGATGGTAAGTTCCTTTGAAAATATATAGCGCAAATCAGTCTTCGTTTCAGGGCCGGATGTTGCTCCACATGTTACAATCTTGCCATTCTTTGCAAGTGACAAGATAGACTTATCCCAGGTCTCAGGCCCCACATGCTCAAAGACAATATCTACGCCCCTGTCTCCTGTTAACTCACGAACGCGTCTTGAGAAATCTTCTCTGGTATAATTTATCGGTTCATCTGCACCTATCTCTATTGCCTTTTCAAGTTTATCGTCAGATCCTGCCGTTGCTATTACCCTGGCGCCGGCCAGTTTTGCAACCTGGATAGCAGCGCTACCCACCCCGCTCCCTGCCGCATGAACCAGGACATCCTGCCCCGGCTTAAGGCCGCACCTTGTGATCAGCATGTGCCATGCGGTAAGGAATACGAGCGGGAATGCGGCCGCCTGCTCAAAGGATAGATTCTCCGGGATCGGTATGATATTTATGGCCGGGGCCTTCGCATATTCGGCATAGCCGCCATCTGTACCGGCCCCCATGATCCTGTATGAAGAGCATAGATTGTCATGACCTGAAAGACAATTACTGCATTTAAAACATGATAGCCCTGGCGCTATTATTACACGATCCCCGACCTTTATATTCAGGATATCCTCCCCTGTCTTTTCAACAATCCCGGCTGTATCACAACCGGATATGTGGGGCAGGGAGATCTTATAGGCAGGGATCCCGCCCCTAACCCATATATCCAAATGATTTATGGAGCATGCCTTGACCCTCACTAATACCTCATCCCTGTTGATAACCGGCACAGGGACATCTTCGTACATTAATTTATCAGGCCCTCCGAACTCATGGAATATTACCGCCTTCATATCAGACCTCCATTTCAAATTTTTTTATATATCCATAAAAAGGGTTTTATTTTAGAGATCTTAGGGCTAATGATATCATATAAATAAAAATAAGGCTCGTCGTGGATGTGAGTGGGTAATATTTTCTTAAAAAGGGGAGCTATGATTTCATATAATAAAGGTAGGGGCAGACCTATGTGTCTGCCCATAAACATGTATCTGTCAACCCCAAAGAGGGCGAACACAGAGGTTCGCCCCTACCAAAGAAACATGACCGATACAGAATGGTAGGTATGGTTTTCTGTAATCGGCGTGGCGAGAAAGAGGGGCTGCCCGTTTTTTAAGGACAGCTTCATGTTGTTTCAAAATATCGTCAGGGATAGAAAGCATATATGTTGACCTACCAATGACTACTATCCGAAATTGCATATTAGTCATCTGCAAGGCATAATGAAATCCGATAGATACGTCAAGCTTTATTTTTTCTTGACTGGTTATGAGCATTTTGTTACAGTTTAATACTATAACTGTCTAATAACTGGTTAGTTTGCCTCTGGAGATCATGGCATGGTGGCGGGTGTGACGGACGGAGATCGGATCTGGCTGAAAGCTCTTTGCGCAAAGCTCGAGCGAGGAGAGCCGATTGATCCCGTTGCTCTGCGCATTGAACTCCTCGACAAGTTGCCGCCAGATTTCATGTCCTCCAGAATCGATAGGCGGTACGGACTTGAAGGAGAAGCTGACGCGTCGATTCGAGGCCATCCTTGGGCGTGGTCCGGGAAAGAAGTGAGTATCATGCGGATGCACCTGACTAAGCCGCCACATTGGTGGTTGAAGGTTGGACGGTAGACGTGTGCGGCTTCGCGGGTGATCTCAGGTGTTAGCATGAAGGATGGAGGTTCGGCACAATGGACTCCTATGAGTGTACCATCTGTGGCAGGCCGGTTGAGGAGAATATAATCGTAACCGTGTTCATCAATCCGCCAGATGGGAGTTGGGATCGTGAGCAAAGCACTCCGTACACACTTAACATCGCGCCTTGCTGCGGCGAGCGAGCATGCGTTGAAGCGGCTTGGGAGCAGGTCAAGAGGTCGACCATCGGAGAGATCGAAATGAGCGAGGGCACGGAAGTCGAAGAAGAGGACGACGAGGAAGCCGAGGACTGAGGAGCATGGATATTGAGAGGTTGGATTGACGTTGTGGCTAACCATTCACTTGAGACAACCGCGACCCGCTACGGTAGCTCGCCGCCGCTTAGGAGGCAAAAAGGGGACAGGTTACCTTATGAGGGACTTTCCTGGACATCCCCGAGGGCGTAAGGTCGATTCAGGCCCCGATGACTTGGATAGGTTCAGACTTGCCTAAGTTCACCGCATGAATCTTGCCGTTCATGTTGTGGAATGATAGAATGGCGATAGTCCGCTTGGGCCGCAGTGTTCGGCGGTCGGCCTAATACCAGTAAGGTGGTAGGATGATTTATCGTGCTTGAACACTATTGTAGGAGGATTTCAGATGAACCCAACAAGTACTTCAATCTTTGATCTTAGTCCGTCGGAAAAGCTCCAGCTCGTGGAAGACTTATGGGATGATCTTGCGGCCACTCCTGAAGCGGTACCAGTCCATGACTGGCAAAAAGAAGAGCTGGCACGGAGAAAGGCCAACCTGATGAAAAACCCGGCCTCTGGACACACGTGGGGAGAAATCAAACGAAGTGTCCGAAGTCGCTATGGCCGCTGAGTTGATCATTGCGTCGGAGGCCGAGCAAGACATCGCAGAGGCTTACGCCTGGTACGAGGGTCGGCGGACCGGCTTGGGAGAAGAGTTGTTGAGCTGCGTCGATGCGTGTATCGAAGAGATCCGCCGCACACCCGAGATGCATGCTGTTGTCCACGAGAACTATCGCAGGGGGTTAGTGCGCCGCTTTCCGTATGCGGTCTTCTACGAGTATGCAGAAGGCACGGTGACCGTCTACGGCGTATTTCACACCTCTCGCGATCCCGACAAATGGCGTCAGCGTCTTCCATTATAGTTTAGATATTATTTACAGGACTAAAGGGGTCAGCCTGACGGTTCTATTTAATTGACAAAAGTGGCAAGAGGATATATTCCAAGCATGCCGAGGACAGCAAGAGTAGCTCCAAACGGTCATTTCTATCATATCCTGACAAGGGAAAATAACCGTCAGGATGTTTTTTAGACGAGATTGATTACAGGAAGTGTTTAGACTTACTACTTCGATATAAAGCGAAATATCATTTCAATCTGTATCATTCTGTCCTAATGACAAACCAAGTATCTGCTAATTGAGACTCTGGAGATACCCTTTCTAATGTCAATAGGCAGTCTGATCCCATTGCCCCTCTTCTACCGGGAGCTTTTACTCCGCCTTCCTGAACGGACTGTTGGGTGAGATTGACGTTGACTTAACCATCTCCTGAAAGATTCCTGACTCTCGCCAGAGGGCCTGCCGGCCAATAAGCCCTCAATGCTAATGTCTTCGTCAATATCTTTCCAATGGATACCGTGACCTTTACCTATCAACCTCCAGTTATTCCGTTCCTCAGGAGTAGCTTGTACTAGCCGAGGAAACCATTCAAGAGGAACTGAAATTGTTCTTCCGTCGCTTAGGTCTACACTCAGGGTATCCTCTGTTACTTTTACGTTTTCAGCATTTGATGCTTTTATTTCAACTGCCGAAATATTCATTCCATGTCCCCAATAATTTTAGATGATTTTCATTAATAATTTTACGGATTCTACTAATTTCTATTCGATTGAATCCGCCGCTACTCTGTAGCCTGACAGGCCTAAGCCAGAATTTGGCAATTTTACCATTACGTTCAATATGGATATGTGGAGCTTCGGCCTTATCTCCTGCATAAAAGAAAAATCTATATGCTCCAACTCTTAAAACTGTTGGCATCGCGAGTAAATTTTAGCATATCTTGTCCATTCTGCCTAACATTTATTTTTATATTATTATTAAAATAGTAAATAATGTGTCCCCAATATTGAAAGAAAGCAAAATGATATGAAATTGAAATAAAATGGGATGGTATATCATAAAGAAT
>CAZYNY010000066.1:0-17758 GCA_964648095.1 uncultured Nitrospirota bacterium
TGCTGTATCTCTTGTTATCTCAAAGGTTTTTGTGCATTCCTCGCTGGTTATCCTTGCATTTTTGAGTATATGCTTGAGAATGTCCCTTTGTCTTGAAGAAAAAAGAAAAAAGGGTCTTGTTTTTCGCCGCTAAACAGGATAAAATCGCCCGTCACTAAAGATGGACTGGAAACGCTTAACTGCCCATAGGGAGGAGATAAAAATGGGAAAGCACGGGATCACGAGATGGATTGCCTTTTTGTCCATCCTTTGTGTCTCTATTTTTATGAACCAGACCGCCGCGAGGGGTGAGTCTACAAAAGGAGAGGAAGAGATGACAGTTGCAGTTGGAAGAGAGGTATCCATTGAGTATACGCTAACGCTCGAGGACAAAAGCGTAGTAGATTCTAATGTAGGCGCCGAACCGTTGATCTTCACCCAGGGCGCCCATCATATAATTCCGGGCCTTGAGAATGGGCTTGAGGGGATGAAGACAGGAGAGGTCAGACAGGTTACGGTAAAGCCTGAAGAAGGGTATGGTCTGGTTGATCAGGAGGCCTTTGTTGAGGTAAACAAGGAAGAACTCCCCCCGGAAGGCCTGACAGTAGGGGCGCATATCCAGGGAGAGGATGCAAATGGCCAGGTACTTCATGCCCAGGTAAAAGAGATTAAGGATAAAACAGTTATACTCGATTTTAACCACCCTCTTGCCGGAAAGACGCTATACTTTGATGTGAAGATAACGGGCATTCAGGAGGCCAAGTAAAAAGATCTAGCGTCGCGCTGTTTGCAAAATCTATATAAATGATTGAGGTTTGAGCTAAGAATGGGAAAAAGGGCCGTAATTTTTCTGGTAATCTCCTTATTGATCATGCTGGTATACCCCTTTATTGTCGAGAAGTATCTCATAAAAGGGACAAGGAAGGTCGATGGGAAAAAGGAGGAAGCCGCTGTTACATCACCTGAACCGGAGACAAAAGCGCAGGTACTGCAGCCTGCAACCCCTTCAGGTCAGGCGATAGAAGAAAAGGAGATAATAGTAGATACAGACCTTATGAGGGTGAAGCTCTCCAACATCGGAGGTGTGATAAAAAGGTGGGAACTTAAAAAATATACCCTTCCTGATGGAAGCAGGATCGAACTCCTCCCGCATGGAAAGGGCGGGATCGCACCACTGTCGATATACATGGAGGACCAGCAGGGGAAAACAAGGGCACTGGATGGTCCCTTCGAGGTTTCCGGCAAGGATCTCCTCTTAAACAGAGACAGGAAAACAGGCTCTGTCGAGTTTTCATACCAGGACACGGTAACAGGTAAAAAGATCACCAAGAGGCTCGCCTTTGACAACGATACATACCAGGTAGGGCTTGATATTGGGGGTGTACCCGGCGCCTACAAGATATATCTTGGGGCAAACTTCGGTATGACGGGCAATAACGGGACCAATTTCGCCGGGTTCGTAGGACCTGTGAGTCTTGTCGACAACAGCGTCATCAAGGACAATCTTGATAAGATGGAAGGTGAGGTCGAACACAAAGGGGAGGTCTCATGGATAGCCCTCCAGGAGAAATATTTTATATCCGCCCTGATCCCCAAAGGGGATGTAAAGAAGGCGCTAATAAATAAGGAAGGGGCCAAGATTGTATCCGCCGCCATGAAGATTGAGGGGCCGGGTTCTGCCGGTAAGCCTGATTCCTTTATCCTCTATGCCGGGCCAAAGGAGTATGAGGCCTTAAAGGCAATGAATGTCCACCTTGACGAGACCATAGACTTTGGGTGGTTTATCTTCGGGAGCTGGGTCTTTGTCCGGCTTATCGCAAAGCCGCTCTTTTATATACTAAAGTTCCTCTACTATTTTACGAACAACTATGGCTATTCGATCATACTTCTTACCGTCTTTCTAAAGGCGTTATTCATACCTCTGACACATAAAAGCTATAAATCCATGAAGGCAATGCAGGTTCTTCAGCCGAAGATCCAGGAACTGCAAAAGAAACACAAGGATGACAAAGAGCGGCTGAACAAGGAATTGATGGAGATATACAAAAAGAATAAGGCAAATCCCCTTGGAGGATGCCTCCCGATGCTGCTGCAGATCCCCTTCTTTATCGCCCTCTATAACATCCTCTACACAGCCATAGATCTAAGGCAGGCCCCATTCCTCCTCTGGATAAGAGACCTCTCTGATAAGGACCCGTACTATGTCCTGCCTATTATCATGGGGATCACCATGGTTATCCAGCAATGGATGCAGCCGACCCAGGCGGACCCTATGCAGTCAAAGATGATGATGCTCATGCCTGTCGTATTCACCTTCCTCTTCCTGAATTTCCCTGCAGGGCTTGTCCTCTACTGGCTCACGAACAACGTCCTTACCATAGGTCAACAACTGATTACCAATAAATATTTCAAGACCGCATAGCTCAAGTCAGGCAATATGGGTGATGGGATAAGGGATACTATCTGCGCTATATCAACCCCCATCGGAGAAGGGGGCATTGGCATAATAAGGATCAGCGGACCCATGGCAATCATGGTGGCAGATCCTGTCTTTAAGATTAAGTCCGGCCTTAAGCTATCTGATCTGCCAACCCATACCATCCACTACGGCGAGATAATAGACCCTGATTCAAACGAGATAATAGACGAGGCCCTACTCACCATCATGGCCGCACCCAGGACCTATACGAGAGAGGATATTGTGGAGATCAACTGCCATGGCGGGCCCTTGCCCATAAAAAGGACACTCGAGATTCTAATCAGAATGGGTGCAAGGCTTGCCGAACCGGGTGAATTTACAAAGAGGGCATATCTAAACGGAAGGATCGACCTGACACGGGCAGAGGCTGTGATGGATATAATAATGGCGAAGAGCGATGCAGCCCTCAAGGCCGCTACGACACAGTTAAAAGGCAGACTCTATGAAGAGATCAGGGGGGTCAGGGAGAGACTTTTTGACATACTCTCACTCCTTGAGGTCAATATAGATTTTCCGGAAGAGGATATTGAGGCGCCGCCTAATAATAGTATCCGGTCTGAAATCCATAGTTGCATAGATAGGATCGACAATCTGATCCGCCTTTATGAGGGGGGAAGGATCTTAAGGGAGGGTTATAAGATAGCCATAGCCGGGAGGCCCAATGTAGGAAAATCCAGCCTCTTAAACAGGCTGCTAGGAAGGGAGAGGGCCATAGTCTCCCCCATACCGGGAACGACAAGGGATCTCATCGATGAGTTTATAAATATAAGGGGGATCCCTGTAAGGCTTATCGATATGGCCGGCATAAGAGGCACATGCGACCCGGTAGAGCTGGAAGGGGTAAAGAGGGCAAAGAGCGCCATGGATGAGGCCGACCTCCTCTTCATCATGCTTGATGCGTCAGACAGGCTTTATGATGATGAGAGGAAGATCATAGGCGAGACAAAGGGAAGGAGGAGGTTCATCATCTTAAACAAGATCGACCTTCCGGTAAAGATCGATTTAAATGAGATCGAGACCCTGCTCTCTGATGACAAATGCCTGACTATCTCGGCCACAGAAGGGATAGGGATAGCCATGCTGGAGGCATCTATCTACAGCCTTGCCGTTGACTCCGGTATCGGCCGGATAGAGTCCGGGATCACCATCAATCTGAGGCACAAAGGCCTCCTCTTGAGATCAAATGAGTCCCTTAAAAGGATGGTATCATCGCTGGACCTTGGCGCAACAGAGGAGTTCCAGGCCATAGATATAAGGGATGCGATAGATCTTTTGGGTGAGATAATAGGCGAGAAGATTGGCGATGATCTCCTTGAGAAGATCTTCAGCAGATTTTGCATAGGGAAATGAGCATCCAGAAAGAATATGATGTAGTTGTGATAGGCGGTGGGCACGCCGGATGTGAGGCCTCGCTTGCCTCCGCCCGGATGGGCGCTAATACTGCCCTGATCACGATAAGCCGTGAGTCTATTGCCAGGATGTCCTGCAATCCGGCAATAGGAGGGATTGCAAAGGGCCATCTTGTAAGGGAGATAGACGCCCTGGGAGGCGAGATGGCGAAGATCACTGATATGACAGGGATCCAGTTCAAGCTGCTTAACACAAGGAAGGGGCCTGCTGTCCGGGCCTTGAGGGCCCAGGCAGACAAGGAGGCCTACTCTATTGCCATGAGGAGGTCCCTGGAGGCCCAGAAAAATCTGGATATCATAGAGGGATGCGCGGCAAGGATAGAGGTACAATTTAACAGGGTTACAGGTGTGGCTACAGATCAAGCCCTAAAGATTAATGCAAAGGCCGTCATTCTGACTACCGGCACATTCCTGCGCGGACTTATCCATATAGGCGAAAGGAAGATGCCCGCGGGGAGGTGCGGTGAGCCGGCATCAGAGGAGCTCTCTTTCTCCCTGGAGGAACTCGGCCTTACTTTAGGACGCCTGAAGACGGGGACACCTCCGAGGATCGACAGGGAGAGCATCGATTTCTCATGCATGATCCCTCAGTATGGAGATGAACCGCCGCCGTCTTTTTCTTACTCTACCGGATCACTAAACGTGGAACAGGTCCCCTGCCACCTCACATACACCAATAATGAGACCCACAGGATAATAAGGGAGAACCTGGACCGCTCACCCCTTTACTGCGGAAGGATAGTTGGAAGGGGCCCAAGGTATTGCCCATCTATTGAGGATAAGGTGGTAAGGTTCCCTGAGAGGGAGAGGCACCAGGTCTTCCTTGAGCCGGAAGGGAGGGGATCTGTATCATACTATGCAAACGGGATATCTACAAGCCTCCCCATAGATACCCAGATAGAATTTATAAAAACTATACCGGGGTTAGAGCGGGCGAGGATGCTCCGGCCCGGCTATGCCATTGAATATGACTTTGTATTACCGACAGAACTTAAACCCACACTCGAGACAAAGAAGATAGATGGGCTCTATCATGCAGGGCAGATAAACGGGACATCCGGGTATGAGGAGGCGGCTGCCCAGGGGATAATGGCAGGGATAAACGCAGTCCTGAAGATAAAGGGAGAGGAACCTTTTATCCTCGACAGATCAGAGGCATATATAGGGGTACTCATAGATGACCTTGTGACAAAGGGGACCGATGAGCCTTATAGGATGTTTACATCCAGGGCCGAATATAGGCTTTTATTGCGCCATGACAATGCCGATCTCCGCCTTATGGAAAAGGGATACAGGCTCGGACTTATTGACGAGGAGAGATACAATAGGGTGACGGAGAAAAAAGAGGCGATGAAAGATGGGATCAGCAGGCTCAATTCTATCAAGACAAGGGATGAGGAAGGCGGAGGATTTATTACCGTGGCTCAGGCGCTGAAGAGACCGGGTGTCAGCCTGTCCGGATTATTAATGGAAAATGAAACACTAACCCCCCCTTCACCCCCCTTTATCAAAGGGGGGAGTGGGGAGTTATTAAATGATATTATTCAGGCCATCGAGATCGAGATCAAGTATGAAGGGTATATTAAAAGACAGCTATCGCAGATCGAGAGGTTTAAGAAGTTTGAAGAAAGAAGGATTCCTCAAGGGTTTGACTATGAAACATTGTCCGGCCTGTCAAAGGAGGTAAGAGAAAAGCTAAGCAGAATCATGCCAATATCTATAGGACAGGCCTCGAGGATCTCCGGGGTCACCCCGGCGGCCATCTCGATCCTCATGGTAGCGCTACAGCAAGATAGATATCCAGCGAGCAAAGCGAGCGTTGAGGGGGAGGCTCCATCCGGCTTTGCCGGTGGAGGGGGCGACGCAAGCCCCTATAAATAGACAAAGTGGCGGCGTAGAGCATGAAACCGGAAGAGACCTTAAGCAAAGGGGCAGAGGCGCTTGGACTTAGACTTAACGATCGGATGTCAGAGGCCCTCCTCATCTATATGGCCGAACTCATCAGGTGGAATAAGAAGACAAACCTCACCTCCATAGAAAGGCCAGAGGATATAGTAATAGGGCACTTTTTAGACTCACTTGCCTTTCTTAAGGCCTTTACGCTCAAGGAGGGAAAAGGAGGGAAGATAGCCGATATCGGGACAGGGGCAGGGTTCCCCGGCATCCCCCTTAAGATATATCTTGGATCTATAACACTTACCCTAATAGAATCTTCCAGTAAAAAGGCATCTTTTTTACATCATATAATAGGCCTCCTGGGGCTTGATGATGTAGTGATAGTAAACAACAGGATCGAGGAGCTAGATCCGCTGTCAGACCCCTCCATTATGTCCGATATAATCGTGGCAAGGGCATTCGCAAAACTTGACAGGCTGGTAAAAAGCAGCCTCCCTATGTTAAGACCCGGCGGAAGGATCATCGCAGGAAAGGGGTGGGATATTGACGATGAGATCTCACGGCTTCTGGCCCTTAATCTTCCTATATCTATTAAAGCTATATTCCGGTTCAGGCTCCCAGTGTCCACATTCGCGAGGAGCCTTATTGTTATAGAACGGAGCTTATGACAGAGACAAATGAGAATAACTCCACTCAATCCCCCTCTCTAACTCCCCCTTCCCCCTCTTTGGCAAAGAGGGGGATAAGAGGGGGCGTTGGGGACAAAGGTGGATTAGAGGTAAAGGGGGGTGAGGGGGGATTTTCGTGTGAAAAGAGGGTGTTCGGTTTTAACAAGAATATATTCTTTCTTGGAACAGTAAGCCTCTTAAATGATATTGCAAGCGAGATGATCTATCCTCTGCTCCCGATCTTTATGACATCCGTGCTTGGCGCCGGTGTCGCCTTTGTCGGCCTGGTAGAGGGGATCGCAGATGGGAGCGCCAGCCTCTTTAAGGTATTCTCAGGCTGGGCCTCTGACAGGATGAACAACAGGAGGCATCTTATCATCTTCGGCTATTCCTTGTCGGCAGCCACTAAGCCGATTATAGGCATTGTAGGCTCTCCCTGGCATCTGCTCTGGATTAAATTTCTTGATCGTGTCGGCAAGGGGATTAGGACTGCGCCAAGGGATGCCCTGTTGACCTACTCCTGTGATGTGACAGAAAGGGGAAGGTCCTTTGGATTCCATCGTAGCATGGATCATGCCGGCGCCATCATAGGCCCTCTTATTGCATTTGTCCTGCTGAGGCTGCTAGGTGTTGAGCTTAGGACGATATTCCTCCTTTCCATCATCCCTGGGGCCGCCTCTGTATTGATCCTGTTCCTCTTCATCAAAGAGAAGAGGGGGATCCCAAAGATGGTAACAACCACCAGATTCAAGCTTAGCTCATTTGACAGGAAGTTCAAGCTATTTCTCCTTGTTGTCCTTATCTTCAGCCTTGGCAACTCCTCTGACGCCTTTTTGGTGCTCCTTGCAAAGGAGCGCGGGATAGATACCTTCATGCTCCCGATCCTCTGGATACTCCTCCATATCTCAAAGGCCGCAAGCTCTGTCCCGGCCGGTATCCTCTCTGATAAGATCGGGAGAAAGAAGATGATTATCTCCGGGTGGATCGTCTATGCCCTCGTATATCTTGGATTCGGGTTTTTAAGGGACGGATTTATCTTCTGGGGCCTTTTTGCATGCTACGGTCTATTCTTCGGACTTACAGAGGCAGCAGAAAGGGCGCTGATTTCCGACCTTGCGCCTGAAGATCTGCGCGGCACCGCCTACGGCCTGTATCATCTGGCAATCGGGGTCTCTATCCTCCCTGCAAGCCTCATTATGGGGGCCTTATGGCAGGCCTTTGGAATCGAGGTTGCGTTTGCAACTGGGGCAGGTTTGGCACTTGTGGCTATGATCCTCTTTACGTTGCTTATAAGGTCGGATCTGTAAGGTCGATCTTTTTATTATAATAACGAAAATATTAACCGGCAATCGGAAAAAAGTTAATCTTACATAAAACTATCTTTCGATTCTGTAAAACCTCAAGGGGAAGGACTTCGCAACGATCTCGAAATGCTGATCTTGTGTGTAAAGGGATAGGTCGTTTTCGATGGCCAGCTGACTGATCAATAGATCAACGGTTCCTATGGTTAGTCCTTTTTTCGCCAATCCGTAGCCTATTTTCCCGGCTTCATAATGGGTTGTCTCCAGCTCTACGATCTTGTTGATAGATCTGAACAGGGACTCAAGGACAGAAAGTTCCTTCTCTGATCTGGCCCCTCGGATTAGCTCCATAGCTATGATACCCGTGAAGACCGCTCGCCGCTCTGTGAGCAAGCGGGTTACATGCTCAAAAACATGACTCTTAGGGACCTGGAAATATTCGATCCAGACTGATGTATCCACCAGCACATTATCGGGCATGACGCATCTTGTCCCAATCACCGGAGAATTTCAGCCTGCCGGCGCTTGCGACAATTTCCTCAAGCCGTTTTTGTCTGATCAGCTCTTCCAGGGCCAACCGAACAGTCTCCGTCTTTGTCCGGGTCCCGGATAGCTTTATAGCCTCCTTAAGCAAGGCATCAGGGATGTCCAGAGTGGTCTTCATAATACCTCCATATTCATATATTTTGTATGTATTGTATCTTATATTTTATATGGCCGTCAATAACTCGATTAGAAATACAGCAATGCCAGGCCATGTCTACGGCCCCCTTTTGTCCTGTTTTTTGATTCTTATGCACGCTCTCCCAATACTTATGGGTTCCCTTTGGCAGGCCTTCGGTATTAAGGTGGCATTTACGACTGGGGCAACCTTGGCGCTGATAGCCTCCATATTGTTAGCAGCATTGATAAGATCTGATTTATAATGTCAGTTAAATGCCTCTCAGGAGTAGGGATACGTTGCAACGTGCCCCTACATTATGTATATATAAGAGTTAATATCCTTGCCTGCATTGCCTGTCATTGCGAGGCGATGCCGAAGCAATCTTATATGTGGTGGACGAGTACAAAAACTTGACAAAAAAATGGGCGTGGTATATTCATAATCCATAGTTGTATGGTTATGTATTTGATGCTTAGAAATATGTGGACAGCTTATATGGCAGACATTGTAGTATTTATCAGATTATTTAGGCCGCATAATACATGTTAGAGCCCCTGGCGTCATAGGAGGAAGGGATGCCTTATCAGGGATATCCGGACGGCCTTTACCTGCTGAAACAGAAGTCACAAGACAAGGGTGTCGACCACTATGGCATCTTGGATGTTGGCAACCGGATCAATCATCCACAAGACACAGGCGTTAGGGCCGTTCTCGGAAGAATTACTGACGAAGCACATGCGATCCAGAGAATGATGGGTGCCCTTCAAAACCCGGGCTACGATCTGTTTGGCCACAACTGTGAGCACTTTGCTCGTTATGTTGCTACCGGTAACATGGAGAGCACGCAGCTTCAGGCAGTTGGAGTCATCGCTGGTCTTACTGCTCTTGTGGTCTTTGCCTGGCGCTCTGGGCGCTAAGAGCTCTAATCCTGCGCTCAACACAGATGCGAAAAAAACCGCGCTACGGTAATCATGGCTTTTTTCCTGAAAACGATGGTTGAAGTTTTGGCTGAAAAGTTGTATGGTTCTACTACCATAAACACCTCATGGTGGACGATGCCTGCCCTATGGGGACTGAGTCCCAACCATGCGGAGTAGTTTTACTTCCAAAATAGAAGGAGGTTAACATTATGCCATCTGCGTCAGAGACATCCCAAGGCAATCAAGGGCTTCGTGCTCTTGATGCCGATCTTGCCTCGCTGGCATCAGAAGCCGCGATTGACATTGAGTACCTTTTGTTGAAAAGAGAGACGAATTCGCTGGCAATACAGCGCTTGGCTGAACGGCTGAATAATTCTATCGAGGTGACCCCTACGGGTGATCCACCGCACTCGCTGATGGATCCAGTTACCCTTACCATCCTTAACGAGGCGGTGGCAAAGGCTAAAAACAAGAAATCTTTGCAGAAAGTCGAGGAATTGCTTGTCGAAGCGGCCGAGATCGCCAAGGCGCTATCCCGTGCCAACCTAATGGATAATCATGAGGAAGAACTCAAGCAGGCGCGGGACTTCTGTGTAGCATTCTCAAGGGCAGTGATGGCCTACCACAAGTCAATACACGACCTGCACCCGTCGCATCCTTTTCGGAGGTGATGGTGTCCACGATAAACCATGCGCGGAAACGGGTTGCCACCGTTCTTGAGGAGATCGATCGGCTAAAACAGTCTGAGTTCCCATACAAGCATTCAAGCGATGCCTTGGATCTTTTGGCGGAGATATTCAAAGAGCATCAGCGTAAACTGGAGAGGATCTCACAAGACATATCACCAGACACGACTGATACTGCCTGCAGCAACTCGTTACGTGAACTAATCAACTACGTCCCGATTCTCGGTTTCATCCTCCGTTCTACCAATGTCCGCAACGCTTTTGAGGTATACGCTCCTCTCCTGAGGCTTGCTCGTAGTATCATAAGAGATGACACAAAGTTGATTGTGTCTTCAGAATGGGTGTTTTATCCCGTTGTTTATCTGGCAAAGGGAGTCTTAAATGGCTTCGTTCTTGTAGGTTTGCCCGCTCCAGAATCGGCAAATCCGTTGCTGATTCCGTTAGCGGGGCATGAACTGGGGCATTCTGTCTGGGAGACCAACAAATTTGAAACGTCGTTCAAAGATAAAATCGTTGATGGCGTCTTGAAGGAGTTAAAAGAGAATCGGTGGGGCGAGTACACGTTGCTCTATCCGCAATACAAGAAGGATGAACTCACGAATAACGATCTGTTCACTACTGGTACTTGGCAGCCAGCTTACACCTGGGCATTATTGCAGGCCGAGGAAATATTTTGTGATTTCTTCGGATTACGGCTTTTTGCAGAGTCATACCTGCATGCCTTTGCCTATCTGCTCTCTCCAGGCGTCCCCGGAGAACACTCGATACGTTACCCCATGCTCAAACGTCGTGTATCCCATCTCGTGGATGCGGCTAGGAGAATGGAAGTTATTGTCCCGCCTGGATTCGACGAGGCTGGATACGTAACTGAAACCTACCCGGATGAACCCTCTACAAGATTGCTCGTATCGATCGCCGACGCCGTTTCGGCCTCCCTCACCCTTGATATGGAAAATCTGGTGAAAGATTATGCGAACCAGAAGACTGTGCCCATGCGTGATACCGACAAAGTAGCGCAAATCTGCTACGACTTCCGTAAAAAGATCTCGCCGACGTCAAACCAACGGTCCCTTACTGACTTATTGAATGCCAGTTGGATTTGCTCATTGGATCCTGACCTTTGGAAAGATGTTCCTCAAATTAAGCCTGAAGAAAAGGACCGCGTGCTGAAAGATCTCATGCTCAAGAGTATGGAGGTCTCGGAAGTTTATGAACTTCTAAAGATATCACTATGATTCTTAAAGCCGAACAGATTGCGGCGGAATTAAATAAGCCGAGTAACCCGGAAGATCCTTTGATCGTCACGCCGATGCCGGATTTGGAGAAAATTGAGAAGTCTGGCTCCGCCTCCATCGATATACGGCTTGGTTGTTGGTTCTTGGTATGTCGACAAAAACGTATAGGGCTTCATGACGTGTACGACAAGTCTGCCGATGTGCCAAACGAGGCTAATTTGACCAAATCCTATTACGTGCCATACGGAAAGAAATTTGTTCTTCATCCAAAATCGTTCGTACTCGGGGTAACATTAGAATGGATTAGGCTTCCAGTAAATCGAGCGGCCTACGTCGTCGGAAAGTCTTCGTGGGGCCGGCATGGCCTGATCATCGCAACAGCCACAGGCGTCCATCCAGGTTTCACCGGGTGTCTCACACTTGAACTGTCTAACGTCGGGGAAATTCCAATTACAGTAATGCCCGGAACCAGAGTCTGCCAGCTTTTCATCCATCAAGTAACTGAGGGAAATCCCAAAGCTGTTGATAGAAGTAGATTCATTGGCAGAAGAAAACCCACGCTTGTGGCAATTGAGTTAGACGAAATAGCTCTGAAGTTGGCAAGAGGTGAAGAACGCTGGATAACCCCATAGGGTGGGTTGCGCCCACCATAGTGAATGAACATTACCAATCGCGGAGCAAATAAGGGTCAGTAATAGGGTTAGACTATCGTCAATATGTGGAGAGGGGCCACACAACAAGAAAGCCCGTGGTCAAACCTTAGAGGCCAGATTTACCTAGGAGGTGAGACTTTTTTTAAAAAAGTGCAAAGCTGGATCAAAGGTCAGGGGATTCCGAGATTCCCTTCGTTCGCAAGCAACCTGCAGCCCCACGTATCCAAGGAAGGGCTACTGCAAGAAAAAGGAGGAGATCCTGATGCCCGCTCGCAGACCCAGTGAGGCCCGTCAAGTGTCCATCTATCTTGCAAGGCGGGTTGCTGGTCTTGAACTCAAGGCTATTGCCAGACAATCTGGTTTGAGCTAAACAGGAGTCGAGCCGTCTGATCAGTTCCGTGGCTAAACTAATGGAGGATAAAATCTTCAGAGGAAAGAACCAAGGCTGGGCGCTGCTTGGTCGTGGTCAGGTCGGTAAAAGGAAACGGGATAAGGACAACCTCTCCCTGCTTATAACCCATCATAGATCTGGTCTTCCGGATTTTCCCAGAATCTAAAGGCTGACTCTGCCACCTTAAGCAGACCAATATCTTCTGCAGAGAGCTTCAGTAATTTGGGCAGATCATTTAATAGCCTTCTCTGTTCCTCAATCCCAAAAGCCCCGATAGCGTGTTCTACCTCATCAATGGTAAGGTTTGATTGTTTCAATACGTCTCCTTATTGACATAAAAATATTTAATTCAATAATACAATACAAAAAGCGCTATCTTTTGTCAATTCCCCGTATCCCTCGGATCTCCCAAGATCTATCAGGCTTCACCTGGGCCGTGCAGTTTGGGACGGTCAGTGGAGCTCCTCCGAGACCTCTACCCCTCCTTCAAGGCAGAAATCAGATCCAACACCATCTTCTTCCCATCCCCAAAGAGCATAAGGGTATTGTCGGCTGCAAAGAGGGGATTAGGGATACCGGCAAAGCCGGGGCTTAAGCTCCGTTTGATTACTACCACAGTCCTGGCCTTATCTACATCCAGAATCGGCATGCCGGCAATAGGACTTGCAGAATCTTCTCTGGCAATTGGATTTACCACATCATTGGCGCCGATCACTATAGCCACATCGGTCTGCTCAAAGGTGGGATTTACCTCGTCCATCTCCTTTAATCTTTCATAGGGGATATTTGCCTCTGCCAGGAGGACATTCATATGTCCCGGCATCCTCCCTGCTACCGGATGGATCGCAAATTCAACCGTGACCCCCTTTGATTCGAGCAGAAGAAAGAGGTCGCGGATCGCAAACTGGGCCTGAGAGACCGCCATGCCATATCCGGGGACGATCACCACGCGGCGCACGGCCTCAAGGAGCATAGCAACCTCCTCCGGAGAGCTTGTTTTTACCCTCCCGGTATAGATATCTTCGGAAGATGTCCTGGTATTTACTGCTCCGACCCCGCCAAAGATGACATTAGTCAGGGAACGGTTCATAGACTTGCACATCAGGTTGCTTAAGATGACACCGGACGCCCCAACCAGCGAACCAGAGATGATAAGGACATTGTTGTTTAAGACAAAGCCCGTTGCCGCGGCGGCGATGCCGGAATAGGAGTTAAGCAGGCAGATCACGACAGGCATGTCCGCCCCTCCGATGGGGAGGACAAGGGTTATACCCAATATCGAGGAGAGGGCAACAACTCCCCAGTAGGTCCATACAAGGGAAGGCTCATTAACAAGCCATCCTCCCAGGAGGAGGGATAAAAAAAGGAGGAGTGCACTTACCAGATGTTGTCCTTTAAAGAGGAGAGGCTCTTCGGTAATAAGACCCTGGAGCTTTCCGAAGGCTACAAGGCTTCCCCAGAATGTAATTGCGCCTATGATCCCGGAGGCCGCAGTAGCCACTGTAAATTGGATGTCAATTTCGGTAGTAAGCAGGATTGCCTCTACTAAGGCTGCGCCTGCCACAAGGGTGGATGCGCCTCCTCCAAATCCATTTAGCAGGGCCACCATCTGAGGCATCCCGGTCATTGGGGTCTTAATAGCAAGAAACACACCTATAACAGAGCCGGCCACTATACCGATAAATATTATCTCAAAGCTCAATATATGCCTATCCAGGAGCGTGACCAGGACAGCAATCAGCATCCCGATTGTACCTAAAAGATTCCCCCGTACAGCAGTTTTAGGATGGGCCAGTCCTTTGAGACCCAGGATAAACAGGACCGATGCAATCAGATAGGCTATATTAACAAGGGCCGATTCCATCTACTATCCTTTCCTCTTGAACATGCCGAGCATCCGGTGGGTAACCAGGAAACCCCCTACCACATTGATCGTTGCAAAGGTCACTGCAACAAGGCCCAGTATTGTGGTGAGCAGGGTATATTTAGAACCGGCAGAGAGGAGGGCACCGATCAGGGTAATCCCTGATATGGCATTTGAGCCTGACATAAGCGGCGTATGAAGAAGGGGCGGCACCTTGGCAATCACCTCAAATCCCACAAATAGGGCCAATACAAAGATCGTCAGGATTGTTATCAATGCCTCCACCTGTCTTCCCTCCTTTTTTTAGGTTTTAAATACCCCTAAGCAGCTCAAGTATCTTTGGATTTACAACCTCGCCATCGTACGTCACAAGGGTCTCGCGTATGATCTCATCTTTCAACTGCAGCTCAAACTTACCATCCTTTATCAGGTGCATGAGAAAATTGGAGATATTCTTAGAGTACATCTGGCTGGCATGATAGGGGACCGTAGAGGCCAAATGAATAGGCCCCATAATCTTTACCCCGTGGGAGATCACCACCTCTTTTGGCCTTGTAAGCTCACAGTTCCCCCCATATCGTGCGGCAAGGTCAATGATAACTGACCCTGGGGTCATCGGCCCTACCATCTCAGATGTAATAAGGACCGGCGCCCTCTTTCCCGGAACAGCCGCCGTTGTAATAACAATATCAGATTCTGCTACAGCCAGGGCCAGGAGTTCCCGCTGTCTTTTATAGAATTCCTCCCCCATCTCCGTGGCATATCCCTCTGAGGTTTCAGCCCCTTTTGTCTCCAGTTGAACCTCAAAAAATTTGGCACCCAGGCTCTCCACCTGCTCCTTTACGGCAGGTCTCATGTCATATGCCGAGACTACTGCGCCTAAACGTCTGGCAGTAGCTATGGCCTGCAGTCCCGCGACCCCTGCCCCTATAACGAATACCCGGGCAGGCAACATCGTCCCCGCTGCTGTTGTCATCATCGGTAAGATCTTTGGAAGGGATTCTGCGGCAAGGAGTACAGCCTTGTAACCATCAATTGTTGCCATTGATGAGAGTGTATCCATGCCCTGCGCGCGGCTTATACGCGGAAGAAGCTCCAGCGCAAAGGTTGTTATCCCCCTTTTAGCAAAACCCTGCATTATTTTAGGGTCACTTAAAGGGTCCATAAGGCCGATTATGATCTGACCTTGATGAAATCTCTCTATCTCGCGGGATGAATTCGGGTTAGCGCCTCCTCCCAGCACCTGGAGGAGGATATCTGCTGAGGAAAAGATCTGATCGCGACTATCTGCAATCCGGCCGCCTTTATCCTTATAGCTGCTATCCTTAAACCCTGCGTCAAGACCGGCATCTTTTTCTATATATACCTCAAGACCTGCCTTCAGAAAACGCGGGATTGCATCCGGCGCCAGGGCCACACGCCTCTCACCAGGATAGGTCTCTTTTAGCACACCGATTATCATGGGCCCTTCCTGCCGATTGATCCGAAATTCCTTAGCTCAAATAAAAGATGACCGGAAATAAGAATTTGTTGATTTTAGCACAGGCTCCTGATCCATTCAACCAACCGATAAAGACCTTATAACATCTTTTCTTGGTCTGGTATGTGCTACGGATAATATAGATAAAAGACTGGGAGATAAAAGAGGTCCTTAACCCCTTTCTGGTCGATAATTTTTCAAGGACAATAATGAATGCGAATTGGTATTACCCCGCCCTCTTTCCTGCCAAAGACGCTATGGCCTTCTTTCCTCCTTCATCATAGATACCCTCCCTATAGAAAAATATATGAAGATCGGAAAACAGATGCAGAAGTTCGTTTGGTTTGAGCAGGAATTCAGGATTTTTTGGATGTCCTATAGACTGCTGCTCCAATGTATAGGTCTCAAAGACAAGCACCCCGCCTTTTTTGAGCCCCCTTTTTATCATAGGCGCAAGACTCCTCTGGAGATAGTTGAAATTTATAATAAGATCGTACGTCCCTGCCGGTATTTCGTAGTTCTCCAGATCAGCCTGGATTAGGTTCACCTTTACCCTTTCATGATCAGACGCCTCTGCCGCTCTTTCCAGGGCCACAGTCGAGACATCTACGGCATCGACTTCATAGCCATTTTGTGCAAGGAAGATGGCATTTCGTCCTTCACCACATGCGATATCCAGTGCCCTTCCTTTGGATAAAAGGGTGAGGAGCTGTACAAGTAGCCTGCTTGGGTCTCTGGCCGAGCTATAGTCTCGTGTTAAATATTTATTGTCCCAATCTGACATCTTAATGGATTATATCACACATGAATTGTTAGGCCCGCTATTAATCTGGCTCCTCTATCCGAGGGTAGCAAGGTGGGATCTCCTATGGACAGAGATCATGGATAAGGCAGATACCTCTCGCCAGATAAGCCCGAGGATCGGTTCGTTTCTTCTGCTGATCCTAATTTTGCTTGCTTATGCCCAGGCTGTAACGTTAAAATATGAATTGAGTAGAGCATTTATGCCCACAATTTTACTCATAATGGGATGGCGGCTTTTCTTCTATGCAAATGAAGGGAATGAGCCTACTCACGTCCATTGTCGAAAAGGGGATATGGAATGTAAGTATTGGCTTGAGAGGGATAAGTTCGACCTTGAGGAAGCCTTCAGTTATAATTTGTCTTCCAAGGATCAACGGGAAATAAAGAAAATAATTTATGAACATTTTGAGTATATCGAACAACAATGGGATGAGTTTCAAAGGAGAAGACAACAATGAAAAAACATCATGACATTCAAAATCTTTGTTTTAGCAAAGAGCATATGACCATGACTATTGACGGAGAGGAGAAAAAGTTCACAATCAAGGATATCTCCTCTGCTCTTGAGCAGGCATCTGAAGTAGAACGAAATACATACGAAATATCTCCTTCCGGTTACGGCATCCATTGGCCTACGATAGACGAGGATATTGCAATAGACGGTTTACTAGGGATTGTTCATACAAGAGAACCAAAAAGAAAAACAGCCTAACACTCCAGACAGATGTGGTAGACGCCGCCACTGCTTGGGGGCTGCCAGTTGCACGGCAGTGCAGCTCACTCGCTGGAAGGGTTAAAGAGAACAACCCCTTTAGTCCTTCAGCATCTCAGTGGAGCTGCGAACGCGCCTCTTCAAGCCACCCCTCGACCTGTTCGATCTTATTCCGGATATCCCGAATCTGGTCTTCCTCTTCGTCGATCCATCCTTCGACGCGTTCCCGAAAGTCATCATTCCATGCGGAGTCGCGCTTATCGCGCAACTCGTCGAGATGCGATTCCTTGTGAGCGAGGACCGCTGTGAGTTTTTCGAGTCGCTGTTCCAAGTTGTCGATATTGATCTCCACTCGTTTCCTCCATGCCGTGTGCTTCGTGGCCCGTTCTTCCCTGGCACGCTGCTGTTCCTCATATGACTGTCGTTTTGCTTCTCTGTTGCATTGCCGTTCCTCGTAGGCCGTCTGTCGGCCCCGCTTCCATTCCTCCCAAGCCTCCTGGAGACGCTCCTGGGCAACGCGGAGTGCCTCAAACGCCTCATGTTTGTCACGTCCCAACATCTTGCCGAAGTTCCGCACTTGAGGTTGGTTTTAAAAAATCTTTGGGGTATTTTCGGAC
>CAZYNY010000067.1:0-17657 GCA_964648095.1 uncultured Nitrospirota bacterium
CCATACCCCGTCATTCTATATGTTGGGTGTACCTGAGTCAAGGGGATACCCCTTTAGGCTTAAATGAAGAAGATCTCCCATTGTTTATAGAGACAGCAAAGAAGGAGGGACTGATCATATTCGACCCAAAACCGATGCAGTTTAGAAAAATGAAGCTTCTCCGAATGTTTGTTCAAGGCAAAGAAACAGAGCTTCTTATGCTGGATTTTATCCTTACTGATAATGAGTTTTTTGGGGGTTCCCTAAAAAGGGCTGTTGTGCTGCCGTTTGAAGGTGTAAATATAAGGATAGCCTCGCCAGAAGATTTAATTCTTCTTAAGCTTTTGAGTGGCAGGGGCCAGGATCTAGTAGATGTGGAGAATATCATCCGGATGAGAAGAGGGGCTTTAGACAGAAACTATCTTAAATTTTGGTCAGACAGATTATCTGTCTTCGATTCGCTGAATCAGTTATGGCCTGATTAGAGATTCCTTCACGGTTTGTACGCTCTGGAGCCGACGACGAAGCCAACGCAGGCAGCCGAATGAAGGCAAATTGGTATTAGCCGATAGTCTTTATCAGCTTTTCTTCCAGCCTACAATCAGGCCGATTACGATTACTCCTATTCCTGCAAGGGGCATCAGATGAGGACCAGGGGCATGTTTGAAATCCTCCATAATGGACTCCATTCCATGACCGCTTACATCCCAGGCAAGACCGATAAAGAAGAGGACAATTCCAAATAATATTATCCAGTATTGGCTTGTGCCGCCTTTATTCCTTGCTGCTGCCATTTTATCCTCCATAAGCAATTAAATATTAAATAAATTATAACATTTTTATCCAGGAAATATGTAAGATAAATTACAATATTACATCATCTCATATTCTGGCCCGCTGCCTCCTTCAGGAGGGGTCAGGCGTCCTCCCTTTGCACTGATTGCCCCGCAGTGGATGCAGTTGGTAGAGAGCATCTTGATGACCTTATTGCCTCCTTGATCCTTACCCCATTCGTAGACATTTGCCGGGCACATATTTATCCATGCATCACCCAATTGTTCCGGTACAGATGTCTGGATCCGAAGATGCACCGGCTGGTTATCGCGGCTTTTGTTGCCACTGGCAAATACGCTTGAGAGCTTATCAAAGGTCTGCTTGCCATCTGGTTCCGGATAGCTCCTGTTACCGGTAAATAAGGGCTGTTCATTATCAAGTGAGGTCTTAAATCTCCAACCAGGGAATCTGCCTCCTGTGAGTGTCATGAGCCATGCAAGGATGGACCCAGGCAAAAGACCATGGCCAAAGGTCTGCCGCATGTTCCTTACCGCATATAGGTCCTTAGATATGAAGCTTTCCTTTATTGCCTGGTCATATTTGTCAAGTCTACCCATTGCACCGGGGTCTTTCCCTGATTTAAGACAGTCAAAGATTGAATCTGCTGCCAGCATGCCCGACGAGACCGCATAATGGATGCCCTTCAGGGCAGGGACATTTAAAAATCCTGCTCCATCACCTATCAGGAGTGCACCTGGCAGACTCAACCTCTCCGGGAGGGAATAGAATCCTCCCTCCGGGATCGTCTTTGCGCCCCATCCATTCTCGATCCTCTGGCCTCCTTTTAAGATCTCGCTAACAAAGGGATGCCTTTTTAATTCCTGAAGCAGGCCGTGTACAGAGAGGGATGAATCATGATAATCAAGGCCCACAACCATGCCTAATGATACCAGGCCGGGACCCATGGGATAGATGAAACTTCCGCCAAATTCCCTGAATCTTTTTCCCCACTTAAGTGGCCAGCCCATCGTGTGTATCACTTTGTTTAGCGGCCTTGGCACCTCCCATAGTTCTTTTACGCCAAGCGCAAAGATCTGAGGGTTCGGCCGGATTACCCCAAAGTGTTCAAGCGCTGCCTGGATGAGATGACCCTGGCTACCCTCTCCCAGGATAGTTACCTTTGCAATGATATCTGTCCCGCCAAGGAAATTCGGGAGGGGCCTTCCTTCTCTATCACGTCCCTTATCGCCTGTCCTGACACCTCTTATCCTCCCATCCTCAACCAGCAGCCTTACTCCAGGTGTCTCATTGAATATGCTTACCCCTAGGGCCTCGGCCTGTTTTCCAAGCCAGGATCCGAGTTTGCTGATAGATGCACAATAGTTACCCCGGTTTCGCATCATTGGAGGGACCGGGACAGGGATTGCATGGCTGGGCGTTAAAAGATAGAGGGCATCCTTTTCTACAGGCCCGAAGAAAGGAAAATCCTTTATATCCAGATCCGGGAAGAGCCTTTTTAGGGAGACAGGGTTGACTATTGCACCCGCAAGGAGGTGTGCCCCTGGATATTTCCCCTTTTCAATAATAGCGACAGGGAGATCACCCAGCATCGACCTTACCTCAGGTGCACGATCAAGGAGCTGTGCCAACCGTATAGCGCCGGCCAGACTCGCAGGGCCTCCCCCGACAAAGAGCGCTCCCACCTCGATCCGGTTATCAGGGCTGACTGTTATCGGTGATATAAACTCTCCGGGGCTGATAGGCGGCGGAAATTGAGCAGGAATCATTTAGCCTCCAACAACTTGGGTAAATATAGCAGAACCGAGATAAATATAAATAGATCCTAAAGGGGAATCAAAACTGTACAGAAGGAGTCGGATCGCATATTTACCTGCTACCGGTATCTCCTTCTGTACAGTTCATGCAGACCTGGAATATCTTAGACTACTTCCCCGCAGGCGCTGCCGATGTTGCGGATGCAGGGGCAGCCGCAGGCATAGGTGCGGCCGGCAATGCTGCGGGTATAGATGCAACCAGGAGATCAAGGGTCTTAAAGAGATCTTCCTCGCTTATTCCTATATTATTTTCTTTCTTCGGATCTGTCTCCACCCATGCACCCTGAGGGTTAGGCAGGCCATTATGTTTTAGAAACTTTCTCTGTATCTGTACCTTAATTAGAGGCGGGCCCTTTGGTGCCTCAGGCACTGCTGGAGTTGCCTCTGCGGGTTTTTCAGCAGGCGCTTCTGCCTTCTTGTCCGGATCAGCAGGGTTTTTGGCTGCAGAATCAACCTTTGTATCCTTTGCTGGTTCGGCCTTTGGTTCCTCCTTCTTAGGTTCAGGGGGTCTGATGGCCATTATCGTATATTGATCTGTATAATCATGCTCAATCACAGGATTTGCCGCCTGTATGATGGAAAAGTATCTAAAAGTGGGTGTAGTTATCTTTCCATTCTCTTTATCCTCTGCCGTCTTGCCATGGGGGTGGATATAAAGGCGTTTCTCCTTTAATGTCTCGATTATCTTATCCCACAAGATATCGTAAGGTGCGTTATAGCTCCTTTCAGGATAAACAGGGACAGGAGGGGGCGGAGGCGGGGCCTCCTCTTTCTTCGGTTGCTCCTGTGCTATTGCTGTTGCACCTCCATTGACCAGCAGGATAAAAAGGATGGTAAAGAGGTATACGCATAAACCTAATTTTTTCATCAGGGTCCTCCTTGAAATAATTTAATAAAAAACCTAAAAAGATCAGGATATCTATGGTTTCCGAGTTCCCGTATATATTCCATGATCTCCCATTATCCTTTAAGGAAGCAAGGTTAATCTATCCATTTTTTTCTTTAAAGTCAAGGAAATTTTAAAAATAACTTGACAATACCCATGACGTATTATTATGCTAATACTTAAATCTTTAGGCAAACTGACCCCGGTTTATTCTGTAGTCACATAACTCCGGACCTGGAGACAGATGAAGGGACAAGGAAAAAAGGAAGAACTTGAGAACTCCCTTTCGCTTTTGCGTGCAACGATTGAATCTACTGCTGACGGCATCCTTGTTGTAAACAGCGAAGGAAAGATAGAGAGTTTTAATCAGAAGTTTGTAGATATGTGGCGCATTCCAGCGCCTGTTGCAGCATCGAGGGACGATAATCAGGCCCTGGCGTATGTATTGGATCAGCTTAAAGACCCGGAGGGATTTCTTGCTAAGGTAAGGGAGTTGTATTCGCAACAGGATGCAGAGAGTTTTGACGTCTTGGAATTTAAGGATGGGAGGGTCTTTGAACGATATTCACTGCCCCAGCGGATAGGCAAAAAAAGTATTGGAAGGGTCTGGAACTTTCGGGATGTCACCGAACAAAGGCGGGCTGAGGGGGCGCTCCGGGAGAGTGAAGAGCGATTCAGGAGCGCCTTTGAAGATGCAGCCATAGGAATGGATCTGGTGTCTTTAGATGGCCGGTTCTTCCGGGTAAACAGATCCTTATGCAAGATGCTCGGATATTCGGAGCAGGAGATGTTAGCCATGTCGATCAGCGATATATCCCACCCTGATGATATGATAAAGAGCGCTGACTATCACCGTCAGATCCTGGCAGGCGAGATTACCCATTTCCACATGGAGAAACGGTATATTCATAAAAAAGGGCATATAGTCTGGGCGCTGCTCAGTGTTTCAGTTGTGCGTGATGCAAAGGGCAGTCCCACATACTTCATAGGTCAGATACAGGATATAACCGAGACCAAGAGGGCTGAACAGGAATCTCTTAAGAGACATTCAGAGCTTTCTGTGCTCTATAAGATATCTTCCGCGATAAGTCATGCCCTTGATATGAATGAGCTGCTCACATGCCTCCTGGATGCTGTTACGGGGATCGAGGTCTTCAATCTTTTGCGCAAGGGTGCGATATTTTTTGTCGAGGGAGACCGCATGAAGCTTGCCTTTAGTTTGGGGTGCCCTGACAATTTCGACATCGCGCATAAAGGCATGAAGGTTGGTAATTGTCTATGCGGCCTTGCAGCAAAGACCGGAGAGATTATTATTTCCAGGGATGCGCGGGAAGACGAGAGGCATACCATAAACTATTCTGATGATTCTCATGGAAACATCATTATCCCTGTTAAGATCAAGGAGGAGGTTATAGGGGTATTGGTCCTGTTCCGGCCTGTTGATTGCCCGGACATTGAAATCGACAAGGATGATGTTAAGCTTCTGTATCACATCGGGGATCAGATAGGGATTGCCATAGAAAAGGTCAGGATGCATGAGACTACAAAGGTTCTGTCCCTCCATGATCCGCTTACAGGTCTTGCAAATAGACGCCACATGGACATAGTCCTTGAAAGGCAATTTGTCAGGACAAGGAGGTATGGGATACCTTTCTCGATTGCCATGCTGGATATAGACTATTTTAAGGAATATAACGACAATTATGGACATACTGCAGGCGACAGGCTGCTGGTGAAGATTGCACAGATACTCTTAAGAGAGGTGAGGGAGATGGACCTTGTTGTCCGATATGGCGGTGAAGAATTCCTTATCCTCCTTGCCGACACAGAGGTCTTAAAGCCTTATGAGGTTGCCGAGAGGATCAGAAAGACTATTGAAGAAGAGATGAAAACCATAACAGTAAGCATTGGTGTTGCCTCTTATCATCAGGGGATACGGAATGAGGAAGAGATAATTTCTATGGCAGATGCCGCATTATACAAGGCCAAGCAGAGGGGGCGGAACAGGGTTGAATTGACACATGGTAAAAATAATCTTGACTTTCATAAATTGTCTGACGTATAAATATTCCAAAAACCAGGTGTGCTTGGCAGATTAGGCTAAGCCAAGAGGGAACCCTGTGTGAATCAGGGGTGGTCCCGCCGCTGTATTTGGGGACGAAAGCCGCAAACAATCCACTGGGAATTATTTACCGGGAAGGGACGGCAAGTAGGATGATCCATGAGCCAGAAGACCTGCCTGGGATCAGTGGTGCTTTCGCCCCCGCAAGAGGGGTATAAGCATACCGCCTTAGGGGTGAAGAAACAGGGTGCAATCCTCAAGGCCGTTTAAGCGGCTTTGGGGATTTTTTATTTTGAGGACCTGCTTCAATACGGTTATAAAGGGTGGGTGTGAATGACAATATGGGCGATATTGTATTTATCACAGGTGGTGCAAGGTCGGGGAAGAGCGCCTTTGCCCTTGAACTCGGCTCCAGGATAAACGGGAGAAAGGGATTCATTGCCACAGCAGAGGCATTAGACGAGGAGATGAAAGACCGAATCGCCCTGCATAGGAAGAGCCGCTCCATGGAATGGGAGACCATAGAGGAACCGCTTGCCCTTTGTGAGAGGCTGAAAAAGATAGACGGTTCATACGCTGTGCTTATTGTAGACTGCCTTACCCTCTGGCTTTCCAATCTACTTATGAGAAATGAAGGCAATGAATATATTACCCGGGAGATAGAATATATGGTCGCAACTTTGAAAGGGCTTTCATGCAGGGTAATAGCCGTGTCAAACGAAGTGGGACAGGGGATTGTTCCTGAAAATAAGGTGGCCAGGGTCTACCGGGATGTGTGCGGGCTGATGAACAGGAAGGTGGCGGGTATTGCTGATGAAGTTTATCTGGTTACTTGCGGGATCCCCTTAAAATTAAAATAGTTAAATATGACACAAGGGTATTTTCAGGTGAAATGGAGGGTTGAAATGAACTTATTGAGGGATGCTGTGAAGAGTATCGGCACGATAGACGGGCATTGGTACTCCATTGCCCAGAAGCGTCTGGACAATCTTACAAAACCGCCTGGCAGTCTCGGAAGGCTTGAGGAGTTTGCAAGAAGGCTTGTCGCAATCACAGGAAATACAATGCCTGGGCTTGATAAGAAGGTCATCTTTACCTTTGCAGGAGACCATGGAGTGGCCGAAGAAGGCGTTTCAGCCTATCCAAAGGAGGTCACAAGACAGATGGTGCTCAATTTTCTGAATGGTGGTGCCGGAATCAACGTCCTTGCAAGACATGCCGGTGCCGGGGTAGTGGTTGTTGACATTGGAGTGGATTTTGATTTTCCTGATCATTCCGTTCCACGCCACTTAAACACAAGTGGGGCGGGAGGATTATTGATTTCAAAAAAGGTGATGATGGGAACCCGCAACATACGCAAGGGCCCTGCCATGACACGGAAAGAGGCGGAGAAATGTATCGAGACAGGGATTGAGCTTGCAAATGAATATGCAGAGAAGGGATATCAAATTTTCGGTACCGGAGATATGGGGATTGCAAATACGACACCCTCTTCTGCAATAGCAGCCGTGCTGACAGGCAGATCTGTATGTGAGGTTACAGGGAGAGGCACAGGCATAGGCGATGAACCATTAAGAAATAAGATTAAGGTGATTGAGGATGCCATCTCTGTAAATAGACCGGTCCCCTCGGACCCTGTAGATGTGCTTTCAAAAGTTGGAGGCGCAGAGATAGGAGGGATTGCAGGATTAATCATTGGTGCGGCGGCAAAAAGGATTCCTGTTCTTATCGATGGATTCATATCTACTGCCGGCGCGCTGATCGCATACTCTCTTGAATCAAAGACAAAGGACTATATGTTCGCGGCCCATAATTCGGTTGAACAGGGACATAAGATAATGCTTGATAAGATGGGATTGAGACCGATCCTTGACCTTGATCTAAGACTCGGAGAAGGCACAGGAGCCGCAATGGCCATGCTCATAATGGAGGCAGGTCTTAAGATTTATAAAGAGATGGCTACCTTTGGAGAGGCCGGTGTGTCGGAAGGGATTTAATGATATAGGTATCCGGGTTAGGGATAAGGGGGGCAGCTTTTTATGAAAAATAAAAAAGGTTTTCTTGTCATTGCCCATGGCAGCAGGAAGAAAGAGGCAAATGAACAGGTCTTTACATTAGTCAAGAAACTAAGAGACTATTTTCAGTCAGATATGTTTGAGGCGGGATTTATGGAGCTGGCTGCGCCTTCCATAAAAGAGGGTATTGAAACATTAATAAAAAAGGGGATGGATGGGTTAATTGTTTGTCCCTTCTTTCTCTTGACCGGGATGCACTACTCAAAAGATGTCCCTGCCCTTCTCAAAGAAGCAATAGAGAAATCCGGCATAGAGATAAAACTCAAGATGTTGGAGCCTTTAGGTATGCATCCGGATATTTTTGATCTCTTTAAAGAGGTGGTTTATGAAGATATGGCAGATCAACTTGAATTCAAGCATGTATCTCCTTCAAAGATTGAAGAGCGGAGCATGGAGATTATCGAAAACTACCTGGATAACAATAGCATAGATCCTTATCAGAAGCCTATTATTAAGAGGGTGATTCACACAACGGGAGATTTAGACTTTCTAAAAAATATGGTTTTTCATGAAGAGGCAATATCTGAAGGTCTGAAGGCGGTTAGCGCAAAGAAGATCATCTATACCGATGTCACTATGGTCCAGGCAGGCATTAATAGAAGATTTGGGCACGAGGTAAGATGTGTCATAAACAGTCCGGAGGTGATAAAGGGCGCTGAGATTGAAGGCTTAACTAAGGCAGCTTTTGCCATTAAGACATTAGGTTGTAAACTTGACGGCAATATAGTTGCCATAGGTAATGCCCCTACCGCCTTGATCACATTGATAGACATGATCAAAAAAGAACATATAAAACCGGCACTGCTGGTTGGGGTTCCTGTCGGTTTTGTAAATGCCAAGGAATCGAAGGAATATTTAAGGACCCTGAAAGAGGTTCCCTATATTACCAATCGGGGGCACAAAGGAGGCAGTGGAGTTGCTGCTGCCATTGTAAATGCCTTAATTAAGATGGAATTTATGGATAACTCGAAGGTGGATAATCTACGGTGAACAGATTTGGTTATACTACAGGAACATATGCTGCAGCAGCAGCGAAGGCGGCGCTGAGTGTGCTGTTGGGCGGGAAGGATTTGGTAGAGATAGGGGTAACCCTGCCAAAAGGTGAGAAGGCCTTAATCCCCGTGAACTCCACCGAAGGATCAGGAGATTCCGTGAAATGCGGTGTGGTCAAAAAGTCTGTTGAAGAGGCAGACGTTACTCACAACTTAGAGATCTTCGCCCATGTCTGTTTCAGGGAAGATGATCAAATCCATATTGACGGCGGTAAGGGCATAGGACGTATAACAAAAATGGGGCTCCATCTCCCTGTAGGAGAGGCGGCCATCAACCCGGTTCCAAGGAAGATGATCTGCTCCTCCGTGAGGGAGTTGACTCCCCGCGGCGTGGATGTGATTATATCCGCCCCAGGAGGGGTAGAGGTTGCCGGCTCAACCTATAATCCAAGGCTTGGTATCATAGGCGGTATATCCATTATAGGGATCACCGGCATTATGTGGCCGAAATCCCGGGATTCATTCAAACAGACCATATTACAACAACTAAACTTTTGCAGAGATAACGGGGTAAAAGAGATTATTATTACACCGGGGAATATCAGCGAAGAGGCTATGCTGACGCACTTTGGAGACAGAGTCTTTAAAGAACAGATCGTTCAGTCAGGTGATTTTCTGGGGTTTACTTTAAGGCGTGTATTCGGGATGGGATTCTCTTTCCTTCTGGCAGGCCATCCAGGGAAGCTGGCAAAGGTTCTTGGGGGATACTTTCAGACACACTACTCCAGGTCTCAGCCTGCGAATAATTTTGTTATTCAGTTATTCAAAGACAGGATCGGGGATGATATCCTGCGAGAGATGAAGGAGTCCCCGACAGTGGAGGGGATAGTTGTCATACTTTACCAACATCATTGTGGTGATTTATTGAACGATCTGGCAGAGGCTATTGAAGAGAAGGTAAGGAAATATTTAATGACAGACTTACCCATCCCCATACTCCTTTTTAATATGAACAAAGAACTGATCGGCGCCTCGAAGGCAGGGATAGAATGGATAAAAGGGTAGTCATAGTTGGTTGTGGGCCCGGGGCCCCAGACCTTTTAACTATAAGAGGGAAGGGGGCCATTGAAGAGGCAGATGTAGTAATAGGATCGAAGCGCTTGCTGTCTGATTTTGTCAAGAAAAAGCACGTCACAACCATTGTCCTGGAAAATAATTATCAGGATATCTTTGACGAAGTGGACAGGATCAAAGAGGATAAAAAAGTGGTATTTCTGGTCTCCGGAGATCCCTTGTTCCACAGCTTTGGAGAGTCCATAATAGAGCGATTAGGCAGGGAGAATTGCGAGGTAATCCCTGGAGTCAGTTCTTTTCAGTATCTTTTCTGTAAGTTAAAAGAGAGCTGGAAGGCTTACAGTATCTTCAGCATCCACGGGGATAAAGAGACAGATATCGAAAAGATATTCATTGAAAATAACAGATTTATCCTCCTTCTTGATCCAAAACACAACCTGAAGTTTGTAAAGAGCAAGATAATGTCAATTGCTGTGCGCAAATATACATTTTATGTTGCCTCACACCTCTCTATGCCGGATGAAAAAATCTCAAAGATTTCCTTTGATGACTTTGATAAAATCAAGGAAGAATCATTGAGTATCCTGATAGTCTTGGTGCATGATGAATAAGTTTTATGGTGTGGGTGTTGGACCTGGTGACCCGGAGTTGATAACTCTAAAGGCCTTCAGGGTTCTGAAGGAGGCAGACATTATCTTTGCGCCTAAAAGCAAGACAAAGGCAGATAGCCTTGCCAGGGAGATTGTCGAGAAGGCATTAGGAGAAGAGAATGGTAAAGATATAATTGAGATCGAATTCCCCATGACAAACAATAAAGAAGAGCTCCGAAAAAGATACTTAAGGGCCGCTGAGATCATTTTGCAGAAGATTTATCAAGGTAAACATGCGGCCTATTTAACCATCGGAGACCCCCTCCTGTACAGCACATATATCTATCTTATTAACGCCTTAAAAGAGATAGCCCCCGGGCTGCAGATTGAAACTATTCCAGGGGTCTCTGCATACAGTGCAGTAGCAGCAAAGTTCAGCTACTCCCTGGCCGAGAAGGATGAGAAGATATGTATTTGCCCTATACCGAATGACATCGGAGATCTGAGAGAGATAATCACAATAAACGACACCGTGGTTATCATGAAGGTCGCAAAAAGACTCCAAGAGGTTATTAAGTTATTACATGAGATGAATCTACTCCAGAATAGCGTATTTGGAAGCCGTGTGGGCCAGAAAGGAGAAAGGCTGATAAATGGGATGGAGATGCCATTTGTTGTATCTGAAAAAGAGGGTTATCTCTCTACGATAATAGTGAGGAACAAGAAATGAAGGTATATTTTGTGGGAGCAGGGCCCGGGGATCCAAAGCTCATCACGATCAAGGGAAAAGAGATCATTGAGAAGGCTGATATTGTAATCTATGCCGGCTCTCTCGTGAACAAGGAGATACTAATATTTGCTGTTAACGCTAAGGAGGTGCACAACTCTGCCGCCTTAAACTTAAACGAGATCGGAGATATTTTCAGGAAGGCAAAAGAGGGGGATCTTAATGTTGCCCGCATCCATTCCGGTGACCCTTCTATTTATGGAGCAATTAATGAACAGATGAGATTGCTGGATGATCTGGGTATTGCTTATGAAGTGATACCGGGCATAAGTTCCTTTCAGGCGGCAGCGGCAGCCCTCTGCCAGGAGCTTACCTTGCCTGAAGTTTGCCAGACCATCACCCTTAGCCGTGTTGGAGGGGAGACCCCTGTCCCGGAGAAAGAAGACCTGAGAGAGATCATTAAGACAAGGCCTACCCTCATCCTCTTCCTCTCAATATCAAGCCTTGCTGAAATTGTAGAAATTCTAAAATCAAGCTATCCTCCTTCAACCCCCGTTGCAGTTTTATACAAGGTAAGCTGGCTCGATGAAGTGATTGTCACTGGGACAATCGAGGATATTTTGGAAAGGACGAAAGAGAAAAACTTCAAAAAGACCGCATTGATCATTGTGGGTGAGGTGCTGGCTAAAAAAGGAGGTGTCTCACAACTATACAATGAAGGTTTCAGCCATGCCTGGAGGCCAATGCGATGACTATCGCAATAATTGCTATAACCCCTCAAGGACTGATCGTTGGAACGAGACTAAAGGAACACCTTATGGGTGATCTTTATGTTTCAGAAGCGGCGGTAACTGGAAGAGATGTAGCAGTTATTAGCTATAATACGGACACAAAAGAACTTGTTGGCAAGATATGGGGGAAGTATGATTCCCTGATTTTCATAATGGCCATGGGTATTGTAATCAGGATTATTAAGGATCATATCCAGGATAAACATAGAGACCCTGCTGTTGTTGTATTAGATGAGATGGGGCGTTATGCCATAAGCACCCTTTCCGGCCACGAAGGAGGAGCCAACAGGCTTGCTGAAAAAGTTGCGCTCATCTGTCGAGGGGATTTTGTCATCACAACTGGATCTGAGGCAACTAAGACATTGATTGTGGGAATGGGATGTAGACGCGGCGCTTCGGCTGATCGTCTTGAGGAGACGATGATGGAAGGACTGGGATCTATCGGTCGTCAATTAAAAGAGGTAAGACTGATTGCGAGTGTAGAGGATAAGCGTGGGGAGAAGGGTTTCTTTCAACTTTCAGAGAGGTTAAATATCCCCCTCAAGTTCATATCCAAGATATGGATCAAAACAGTAGAAAATAATTTCCCCAAATCGGAACTGGTAAAAAATACTATAGGGGTTTATTCGGTGGCTGAACCGTGCGCCATGCTGGGAGGGTTTGGATGCCAGTTATTACTGCCAAAGATAAAAATGAACGGGACAACGATAGCGATAGCAGAGGAAAGGTTTTTGTAGTCGGCATTGGTCCCGGGGATATTAACCATTTAACTGCAAGCGCAAGGAATGCCATTGCGGGATCATCGGTAATTTTAGGCTATAAACGTTATGTGAATTTAATAGGTCCGCTGATTACTAACCAGAGCATCTGTGTGTCGGCTATGACGGAAGAGCTTGCCCGCTGTAAGCAGGCCATAGATCTGGCCAAGGCCGGGGCAATAGTTTCCCTGGTAAGCAGTGGTGATCCGGGGATTTATGGCATGGCCGGCCTTGTACTTGAATTAAATGAGAAGTACCACGTTGACATAGAGATAGTGCCGGGTGTTTCGGCTGTTAATGCAGCGGCCTCTCTGGTGGGGGCGCCTTTGATGAACGATTTTGCAGTTATCAGTCTGAGTGACCTTCTCACGCCATGGGAGGTCATTGAGAAGAGGATCAGGTGCACTGCTGAAGGGGATTTTGTTATTGCCATTTATAACCCAAAAAGTAAGAAGAGGATTGAACATATAGTCAAGGCAAAGGAGATTATCAGTAGATATAGATCAGGAAATACCCCGGTGGCTATTGTCACCAACGCCTTTAGAGAAGGTGAGTCGATCGTCACTACTGACCTGGAAAATCTTACAAATGAAAAGATAGGCATGCTATCCATTGTAATTATCGGGAACAGTCAGACTGTATGCCTCGGAGGTAAGCTCATAACATCCAGGGGCTACCGGACAAAATATGCAGATTCCTTCTAAAGAAATTATTATAGGGCGCATGGCAAGGAATGGTTTTGTTGAGAGCTGCGATTATTTCCCATGCCATCCGGGATTGGAAACATGTAATCTCTGTTTTTGCATATTTTATCCCTGCGAGGATAACAATCTTGGAGAATATATAATCTCAGGGAAAGGGACAAGGGTGTGGTCCTGCGTAAAATGCGATTGGGCACACAGAAAAGAGACCGTGGAAAGATTGAAGACATTTTTGATGGATGAACAAAATTGCAGGTTGGCCCCCGGGGAGATGCGCCTTGCTTTTATTAACAGTTTGAAATAGGAGATAAGCCTGCTTAATCATGAGAAGGCATGGCGGCAACATATACAGATTTTCAGAGGAATATGGAATCCCGGAGAGGAGGATAATAGATTTCAGTTCTTCTATAAATCCTCTGGGGATTTCTAAGGCCATAAGTCGCGAATTACAGGGGTCGTTGAAATGCCTTTACGGCTATCCAGATATCGATGCAATGAAATTAAGACGCCGTCTATCAGAACTTCACGACATAGTCCCTGAGTCCCTTATATGCGGGAATGGGAGCACTGAGTTAATCTATTTAGTTGTCAGGGCACTTAGACCTGAAAAGGGCCTCATACCTGCCCCAACTTTCTCTGAATATGAAAAGGCCGTGATAATAAGCCATCCCAGGGTTGCAAAATCACATCTTAAGTATTTCATGCTGGATAAAAAGAATAATTTTGAGATATCACCGGGTGGATATGTACGGGCATTAAAAGGCTGCGACATGGCATTCCTATGCAACCCCAATAATCCAACTGGCAGATTACTGAAAAAAGATGAGGTGATAAAGATTGCAGATTCAGCAAAGGCATTAAAATGCTACCTTATTGTTGATGAGGCATTTATAGACTTTTGTCCTGAGGAGTCTGTAATCAAAGAGGTAACCAAGAATCCCTATCTAATTGTGTTAAGATCATTGACCAAGTTTTATGCCCTTGCCGGCTTAAGGCTTGGCTATGCAGTGTTTCCTTTAAGCCTTGTAAAGCTCATAGAAGACTATAAGGAGCCCTGGACTGTAAACACATTGGCACAGAGGGCCGGGATTACGGCAGTCAATGATATATCTTTCAAAAATGAGACCTTTAGGACCATAAAGAAAGAGAAAAAATTCCTCGAAGAGGGATTTGAGAAATTAAGGATAGATTACATTCCATCTGCGGCTAATTATTACTTAATAAGAACAAAGAAGGCAACTGATATAATAGCCTCGCTAAAAAACAAAGGTATTCTGGTGAGGGATTGTTCCAATTTTTACGGACTTGATAACTCATATATCAGGATTGCAGTTAAATCTCGCAGGCATAACGCATTATTACTGAAAGAGCTGAAGGGGGTTATTTAGGATGGGGATCATCGAGAAAAGTTCAATTATACTCCTTGCCTTCATCCTCGACCTTATTTTCGGTGATCCACAGTGGCTGCCGCATCCGGTCCGCTGGATTGGGAAGGTTATTAATTATCTGGAGCAGGTATTAAGAAAAACAAGGTTGCCCCTTAAGGTGAGCGGGTTATTTCTTACGGGCATTGTAGTCAGTATGACATTTGGGATTTCATATGTAGTAATTAGTTCTGCATATATGCTCAGCCGCTATATTGGATTTATGGTTTCTGTTCTCCTCCTGTATACTACCATCTCAGCAAGGTCCCTCTTTAAAGAGAGCATGAAGGTCTATAAAGACCTTAGAGAGGATCACTTAAAGGTTGCGCGGGAGAGTCTATCCAGGATTGTTGGAAGGGATACGGATAGTCTCGACAAGGGAGGAATAATCCGGGGCGCTGTGGAGACAGTCGCTGAAAACACGGTGGACGGGGTGATTGCCCCTCTTGTCTATGCCTTTGTGGGAGGTCCTGTCCTTGCCCTGACCTACAAGGCCGTCAATACGCTCGACTCCATGGTAGGATATAAAGATGAAAAGTATATAGATCTTGGCTGGGCATCGGCAAGGCTCGATGATTTGGCCAATTATCTGCCTGCGCGTCTATCCGGTCTGTTAATCCCGATTGCCGCCTTCCTGTGCGGAAAGGATTGGAAAAATTCCTTTGCGACAGCAGCCCGTGATCACAGCAACCACCCAAGCCCCAATAGCGGCATTCCCGAAGCAGCGATGGCCGGTGCTTTACGTGTCCGATTGGGTGGACTGAACTATTATCAAGGCTTACCATATCTTAAACCATTAATCGGACAAGGTGATCATGATCTCTCCAGAGAACATATTAAAGAGGCAAACAAAATCATGATCGTCTCGTCTATCCTGATGGTTATATCAGGGTTGATGCTCCTGTGGGTTGGTTCCACATTTTCATAAAAAGGATAGAGAAGTGGTAAAACCTTTACTGATTGCTTTAGGGTTCCTGACGGTCTTTCCCTCCCCCATAAAAATGGAATTAAAGCCTATAGAGATAGGGAGATCAATGTCCTGCTTCACTCTGGCAGGGGTTTTTATCGGCGGGATACTGGTTGGCATAGATGTAATGTTATCCACTATACTTCCAAGGAGTGTGGTAGATTTTATCCTGATTGTAACCCTTGCCATAATTACAGGGGGATTGCACTTAGACGGCCTTGCAGATACATTTGACGGCTTGTATGGTGGAAGGACAAGGGAAGAGGCCCTTGCCATCATGAAAGACAGCAGGGTAGGTGCAATAGGCGTCGTTAGTCTGGTCTTTGTTATTATTCTGAAATATATAACCCTGCTATCCATTCCGGCCGGGCTAAAGCACACTGCACTTGTGGTGATGCCGGCGCTGTCGCGATGGTCAATGGTCCTTGCCGCCTATCTTTCAACATATGCAAGGCCTACGGGAGGGACCGGCAGAGATTTTATTGAAACTGTCTCACGCATAAGCCTGTTCATTGCCACGGCCTTTGCCCTTATTGTGGGATACGTGGCTTTAGGATGGAAGGGCGGACTTATCTTTTTATTGATTGGCGGGATTACAATCATCTGCGTGATCTACTTTCATCGACGATTAGGGGGAGTTACCGGGGATATTCTTGGTTCGATAAACGAAGTGAATGAGGCAATGGTGCTTATGTTGATCGTGAGTATGCTCTAAAAAAGTCTGTTTGTCGGTGAAAAACAGACATCAAGGTTTCTTGCTGCCCTGACCTCATCAAGCCTGCCGATATCTCTTGTGTGCGGGGCCTTTTTTATAAGTTCCGGGTCCCGATCCGCCTCTCTTGCAATGGCTATCATGGCATCACAGAATTGATCCAGCGTCTCCTTTGACTCGGTCTCTGTCGGCTCGATCATCATCGCCTCCTCCACTATCAGGGGAAAGTAGACAGTTGGAGGATGGAGGCCATAATCTATGAGCCGCTTAGCCAGATCCCACGCATGAATCCCCTTTGCCTTCAGCCTTTTTGCTGAGAGGACAAATTCATGCATACAGGCCCGGTTAAAGGGTATAAAGAATTCTAATTCGAGCCTCTTCCTTATATAGTTCGCATTTAGAACGGCATTTATACTTATATCATTAAGTCCCTCTTCTCCGACAATCCTTATATATGAATAAGCCCTGACCAGTATGGCAAAATTACCGTAGAATGCCTGGAGTTTTCCGATAGATTCAGGCCTGTTAAAATCGAGATAGAGCCTTTCTCCATCCTTTTCTATAGTTGGGATAGGAAGGAATGGTGCAAGGTGCCTCTTAACACCTATAGGACCTGAACCGGGACCGCCCCCGCCATGCGGTGTTGAGAAGGTCTTGTGTAGATTGAAGTGGACCAGATCAAAACCCATATCACCCGGCCTGCAGATACCCAGGAGGGCATTTAGATTGGCCCCATCCATATATAATAAGGCGCCCATTTCATGGACAAGTTTGCTTATAGTCTTTATCTCCCTTTCGAATAGACCCAATGTGTTCGGGTTGGTGAGCATAAGCGCCGCGCAATCTTTATCCAGCACCTTTTTTAAATCCTCTATATCGACAAGACCTTCATTGTCCGATTTCACCTCCCTGACATCAAATCCTGCCAGGGTTGCGCTCGCAGGATTTGTCCCGTGGGCAGAGTCTGGGATGATCACGGTCTTTCTTGGGTTCCCCATCTTTTTATGGTATGCCCTTATCATAAGCATACCTGCCAGCTCCCCCTGGGCGCCGGCTGAAGGCTGTAATGATACCCTCTCAAGTCCGCTGATTTCTTTTAGGTATGTCTCAAGGTCAAACATAATTCTTAAAGCGCCCTGGGATATGACCTCGGGTTGAAGGGGATGGATCCTGGCAAATCCCGGAATTCCTGCGATCTCTTCATTGATTTGTCTTCTTTCAATTGTAGACTTTTCTATTAATCTAACTATATCTCCTTGTAGAATTATGTTGTATCCTTCCGGATCTATTTTTGCATATGATAATAGTTC
>CAZYNY010000068.1:0-17575 GCA_964648095.1 uncultured Nitrospirota bacterium
GTCCGAAAATACCCCAAAGATTTTTTAAAACCAACCTCAAGTGCGGAACTTCGGCTAGCTAGACGGGACACAACCCTCTTCTTGAGTCCCACCTTTTACAGTAATGGTCATCGTCCATGTCTTAGAGTCTATACCTACAGTGACCGTAACAGTTGCTGTGACAGTAGTGTCCGGGCCCGGGATAGTCGGATCGGCCAGATCGGCCTTGCATCGGGGGACTTCCCAGAGTACAAAGACCTCCATAGGTGAAAGACCCCGCTCATCTGTAGTAGTCTCAAAGAAGAGAGGATCCTCCTGATTCAGGGGATTACCATTGCGGTCTGCCAGGGCTGCTGTTTCTAATCCTCCAAAAAACCGGATCTTAATGCCCTCACTTGGTGTCTTACCATCAGCGCCAACTACCTGAAATTCAAGAGGCGCTGCGGACTGATCAAAGCCGCCCGGAGAATTATCATATGTGATACTACTATCTTCCGGCGCAATGATCTCGGCGCCTGTAAGGGCCTCCTCCTCAGCACATCCGGCCAGGATCAAGAAGATCGAGCAGACAATATTTACAAATACTGTTTTTCCCTTTACCCCCTTCATCTTATTTCTCCCCCTCCTTTCCCGGATCTTCAAGAATTTTAGACTCAAACCCCTGATCTCCTTTTTTGTGATAGGGATGCTCTGAGAGTTCCTCCATCCGCGCGTCGGTTACCTCCTTTCCCTCACCTGGTGTCATGAGGACATGGGGGGTGATCAGTAAGATCAGTTCGCTCTTTGATTTTTCTTTGATCTCTTTGCGGAAGAACCAGCCCAATAGGGGGATGTCCCCGAGGAGGGGGACCTTCTGTTGATCATTACTGATGCTGGTTTGGATCAGCCCTCCTACTGCAATAGTCAGGCCGTCCTTGGCCACTATTGTCCCTTGCAGTATAGCGGTATCCACCGTGTCTATGGCAATCTCCTTGACATCGCCTGTCTGGGTGGCCACAGGGATAGTGGTGCTGTCTACCAGAACAGTAGAGGAATCCTGGCTGATAAAGAGGGTGACCGTCCGGTCTGCATTGATCTTGGGCTGAATAAGGAGTGTATTGCCTATATCCCGCACCTCTGTAACAGGCTCTATCACAGTAACGGAGGCGCCGGTGGCAGGGGTCACCACATTGCTCTTTGCGCCGGTGACCAAAACACGCTGTTCTCCCACAAATAAACGGGCAGGCCTGTTATTGGAGGCAAGGATCATCGGTGTTGCAACTACCTCCAGCCTGTTTTCCTGGGCAAGGAGCTGAACCCTGGCCCTGATCTGGTCATTCAAGAACTGATAGATAAAGGTCCCCCCTTCCAATGGAAAATTACCAAGGCCAAGGATATTCTGGGCGGCCGTAGAGGCATCTGGAACCAGGGGATTTGCAGGCTGACCTGTCTGGGGCCCTGAGATCACCTGGCCATTCGTACCGCCAAAGTCAAAGATGGAGCGGAAATTATCTCCAAGCCCCAGCTTTAATATCTTCATCTCAAGAAGCACCTGTGGAGTCGGCCTGTCAAGATCCCTGATCAGCCCCTCGATATCCTTCACGGCCCTGGAATCGGAAGTACGGACAACAAGGACATTATGCTGGCGGACAACTGTCACAAATATCGGTGATTCCTTGCGTGAGATCCCGCGGAGTGTATCTGATGGAACCCCCTCTTTCTCATCCGATGGGGCCTTGCCTATGCGTTTCATCAGCCTGGCAATCTGATCGGGTGTAAGTGTCTCTTTGAGCATCTTCTCCGATTCGCGTATCTCTGAGCCCTGTCCGCCCCGGGCAGCCCCCGACCTCAAATCTGATTGCTGTCCTGAGACAGGGCGCGAGAACTGGGACGCCTGGGTTGTAATCCCTTCGCCGAATCCTAGATTCCCCGCAAAGGGATCTGTCTCTTCCTCCCCTAACGAGAGGATGACCCTCTCTCCGTAGAGATCGGCAATCGCATTTGCCATGCTGACCGTATTGTGGTGAAGGAGATTAAAGACCCTGGTGAGATCCTCGCGAAAGATCACAAGATCCTTCTGGAACTCCTCAGTGGTCATGAGCCTGAATGTCCCTGTGTCTTCATCCTCCCGATACCAGAGACCGCTTATCTTGGCCAGGGTATCCATTGCCTGGCGGGCTGTGACATCCTGCAAATAGAGACTGATCTGTTTCTGCCGGGCCGCCTCTGTTGCCACGGCATTAATACCGGAGAGCTCAGAAATGAGTCGAAGGGCATCAGCCACCTTTGCCTGTTTAAGCTCCAGCTTCGAGATCTTGAACTCAGGACCTTTCCCATTCTGGAGCGGCACCGAGGCTTCCGTCTCTGCCAGGAGAACAGGCATCGTCATTATGGCAATACTCAAGAGAGTAATAACGGTAATGATCAGTTTTGTCATTATCTTTTTCATCGCACAATAATCTCCTGACCACGTACCCCGACGCCCAGGATTAGATTCATATTCCGGATCTCCCTGACCTTAAGCAGGATATTCTGGAGGCCTGAATGGAGGTTAAGAGAATCCCCTTCGTGGACAATATAGACATCGGTCCCCTGGATCTCCAGGAGGGCTGCGGATTTCTTGCCGTTGCCCTCAATATACCCGCGCAACATGAGATTTGGAATACCTTCGGGCAATCTGGAGGGAGGGGTTATACCGCCCATTATACGTTTTTCTGCCTCCTTCTGAATCAGGTCAGTATCCGAAAAGGGGTTTCGACCGGAATCTTTTTGGGATCCATTCTGCGGGCGTTCTCCTCCCACTCCGGTCACCGGGGTAAACAAAGCCAATATCATAACTATTAACAGACAAAAACGGAAAATCTTATCCATCCTATTCCTCCTGTATTAACAAGATCTCTTAATCCTGCACATAGATACCGTTATATAATTTTTACCTCCCTGCTGTTGCAAGCTGAAATAGCGCCTGAAAAAATGCAAAATAGACAAATCCGACAATCCCTCCTATGATCAGGATCAGCACCGGTTCGATCAGGAGGCTCATCCTTTTAGTCATCATCTGGAGCTGCCGGTCATAATAATGGCCTAACTCCTCCAGCACGCGGACGAGAGTACCGGTCCTCTCCCCAACTTCAACCAGCTGTGGAACAAGAGGAGGAATCGCAGGATGCCGTAAACCTCCTGCAAGATCCCTCCCCCCAAGGATCTGGTTTGCTGCAGATTCCATGCAGGTCGCAATTGCCCTGTTGTTCACAATGCCCCTGGTTATCTGGAGGGACTCAAGAAGGGTCACACCGGATCGCAAGAGGATTGAGAGGATCAGACCTATATGGGCCATCGCACCTGCCTTGAGAAGCTTACCCATCACCGGGATCATCAGGAATCCACGGTCCAGGAGTTGCCGGCCACGGTCTGTTGCATAGAATAGGCCAAGGGATGCCAGGCCGGATGCCAGGCCAACAAGGAGAAAGAGACCGTATCCGGTAACAAATCCGGATATATCCAGTAGAAGCTGGGTCGACCAGGGGAGTGCAGTATTCCGGGAAGCAAAGAACCGGGCAAATCTCGGAATTACCTTTAGGATGAGAAATGCCGTAACCCCAATAGTTACAAGGACCACGATCGTCGGATAGATCAGGCTGGTCAGAAGATTAGTCCTTACCTGTGCCTTCTGATCGAGATGCAGAGCGAGCTGGTCCAGGATAGTATCCATCTCTCCGCTCGCCTCAGCGCTCTCGATAAGCTTAACAACAATGGGTGGAAATAAACGGCCCTCCTTTGTGATAGCCTGGGAAAAACTCATACCCGAACGGATTCCCATACTCATCCGGCCCAGGGCCGCCGCAAACTTTGGCTTGGATGTAGTACGGGTTGTCTCCTCCAGACATTGCAGGAGGGTCAGTCCTGAGCGGAGCATCAGGGCTGCCTGCTGCAAAAATAATATACGATCCCTGTCCCTGACCGGCCGGAGCCCCCCTAAAACCCTGCTCACAAGGCCCATGATATCACCGGCATCGCCGGCCTCTTGCGCTTCGGGATTGATATCCTCTCCGCTCATACCGGAGGGATCTTCTGTTCTATTCTGCCCTTTCAATTCAACCACAAAGAATCCCTGCCTTCTGAGCATCACTGCGGCTGACCGTGAATCAGGCGCCTCAAGATCCCCTTTTTGCTCCAGCCCCTCTTTATCCAGTGCTATATAGTTATAGAGCCGCATCACTGATCCCTTTATAGTCTACTTCACTTCCAATATCCTGCAGGCTTACCCCAAGTACCTCGTCTATACAGGGGAGCGACCATCCCCCTCCACCGGCAAAGCCGGATGGAGCCTCCCCCTCCCTACGCTCGACTTCGCTCGCTGTAATGGGTATCTGCCTCCTGGAGGCTTACCCCAAGTACCTCATCTATAGATGTAATCCCGGTCAATACCTTTGCACAGCCGTCTGCAAAGAGTGTAGTGAGTCTCTCAGAGGCGGCCCCTGCCAGGTCCTCCTCTGTCCCGCCATGTGAGATCCTCTGGGCCAGCATCCTGTCGATCCAGAGCGTCTCAAAGATCCCGACCCTACCGCGATAGCCGGTGCCAAGACAACTGGCGCAGCCCACCGGCTCAAAGATCTCGGCAATAGACCCCTCTGCCTTCAGCAGCTCTACCTCTTTCTGGTTTGCAGGACGGGATCGCTTACAACGGGGACAAAGCCTCCTCACAAGCCTCTGAGCAATAACACCGACAAGGGTTGAGCCGATCAGGAAACGCTCACAGCCAAGGTCCGCCAATCGGGTGATCGCCCCGCAGGCAGAATTTGTGTGGAGGGTAGAGAAGACGAGATGCCCTGTAATTGCGGCCCTCATGGCCACATTTGCTGTCTCACCGTCGCGGATCTCCCCGACCATGAGGACATCAGGATCATGCCTCAGGAGGGCGCGCAAGGTTGATGCAAAGGTCACCTTCTCCCCGCCTACCTCTATCTGCGATATACCTGGAATGACATATTCAATCGGATCCTCGACGGTCAGTATGTTCAATTCCGGAAGGTTAATCTCCCTGAGTGCGGCGTAGAGGGTGGTTGACTTCCCGCTTCCGGTAGGACCGGTAAGGAGTATGATCCCATGGGGCTGTTTGATGGCAGTGCGAAACCTTGCCATATCCTGCTGCGACATCCCCAATGCCTCGAGGGTAAGATCTGAGGTCTCAAGACCAAGGAGCCTTATCGTGGCCCGCTCACCCCATCGGGTTGGAGAGGTGGCGACACGGACATCGATACCGGCATCCTGATCCCCTGCCCGCGAGATGTGGTAGGTGAACCCGCCATCCTGGGGGGCCCGCTGTTCAGCAATATCTAAACCCGCAAGGACCTTAACCCTTGATACTACACCGGCCCCCTCTTCGAGTCCCAGGCCCTGAAATATCTGAAGCATTCCATCTACCCTGAGCCTGACACGATAACCCGTCTCCTGGGGTTCCAGGTGGATATCTGATGCCCGTCTTAAGAAGGCCTCTTTAAAGACCCGGTCCAGCAGGGTCACAGGATCAATGATCAGGGCCGGTTGCCCGGCCACAACAGGGCCTGGCCCGCGGAAAAGCTCCTTGAGCGCCCTTTCTGAGGCCTCATCAAGAGAGGCCGGATCGGACAGGCCTATCCTGATCGGCCTGCCCAGGATCCGCTGCACCGCCTCCAGTGTCGCGCGGTCGTCCGGGTCCGCTGTAGCAACAAGAACAGTCTCCCCATCCTCGGAGACCGGAAGGACGCGCAGGAACTGGATCAGGGCCACTGGCAGCCTCTTAAGCAGATTCATGGGGGGCGAGACGCCGGGATCGACAAAGGGGAGTCCGCGCAGATCGGCCAGTGCACGGTAGAGGGTTGCAACGGGAAAGCGGTAATGACTTGTTACGGCCTCCAGGAGACCGATCCTCTCTCGGCGCGCCCTGAGGCGTAATTTAGCTACATTCTCCGCATCAACCAGGCCCTGCTTAATGGCAGCCTCTATCAGTTGTTCATTTGTAATCGGCATATCTATTAAAGGGGCTCGCGTCGCCCCCTCCAAAGGCAAAGCCTATGGAGCCTCCCCCTCTCGCTCACGTTGTTCGCTAGGTAGATCCCCACGTGGATCTACATACCTCCTCCAGATTCCTGGACACGTTCCCCGCGGCGGAGATGTGCCTCCACGGTCCGCCAATCGCGCGCTATGGAGCGGGCATCCTCAGGCGCAATCGATCCCTTCCGGATCAGGCCGGCCAGCGATTGCTCCAGTGTCTGCATCCCCTGGGCAGCGCCTGTCTCTATAGAGGAGTAGATCTGCTGGGGGCGGCCGGTACGGATCAGGTTGGCCACCGCAGGTGTAACCCTCAGGATCTCCACTGCCGGCAGCCGCCCCTTCCCATTCCTGCCTGGCAAGAGCCGCTGCGCTGCTACGGCGCGCAAGACCATGGAGATCTGATGGCGGGCCGACTCCTGCTCCCATCCGGGGAAAAGGCCGATCATCCGGTCCAGCGCCCCTACTGTGTCGCCGGTATGGAGGGTGGAGAAGACAAGATGCCCGGTCTCAGCCGCCGTGATGGCAGCCCGGGTAGTCTCAATATCCCGCATCTCCCCGATCAGAATTACATCCGGGTCCTCCCGCAGCGAGGCCCGGACAGCCTGGGCAAAACTCGGGACATCGGTATAAAGCTCCCTCTGGCGTACCAGGCTCTTTATATTCTGATGGAGATACTCCACCGGATCCTCTACTGTAACAATGTGACAGCTCCTGGTCATGTTGATCCTGTTTATCTGCGCTGCAAGGGTTGTGGTCTTCCCGCTTCCTGTCGGCCCGGTGATCAGCACCAGTCCATCGCGCAGGTCCGAGAGTTCCTTCAATTGGGGCGGGAGGGAGAGTTCCTCAAAGCTCCTAAACCGGCTCTCAAGCTTCCTGAGAGCAACGGCAGTCTCACCCCTTTCCCTGTATATATGAACCCTGAATCGTTCTCCTGAAAAAAGGGCGTAGGCAAGGTCAAGGGTCTGTTCCTGCTCAAAGACCTTTTGCTGCCTTGGGTTCATAATAGCTTCCACTGTCTGATCAAGATCAGGGGACATTTCTCCAGTAGTAAGCGGCTTTAAAATGCCATTGATCCGGACCATGGGACCTGTCCGGGCCGACAGGTGTAAATCAGACGCCCCTATCTCTATGCAATTCCTTAGTAGTTTCTCAAATGCCTTTTTGGAGTCGTGCACCATTCCTCCTAGAGCGCAAGGATTAGAGTTACGATAAGCGGCTCATTGCCTGGTCCCCTTTTTGCCGGCGGGGTCATCTCCAGAGCAAGCTCAACTACGGTTACTCGCCAACGAAGATCATTGAGACCTTGGATAAATCTTTTAAATCCGATGTACGATGTGGCTGCCTCAAGCCGTCTCTTTGGACGGGAATAGGGTGTGAAAGTATCGGGGACGGACTGTTTTACACCCTGAGCCAATGGAGACTTAGGTTCATATGGCTTATTTTCCAGTATCCGCACACCGCTTACCCTGGCCAGATCCGAGATCTCTACCTGAAGCCCGTGCAGGACCTCAGGGGAGTCAACCGGGGCAAAGGCCTCCTCAAGGGAAGCGATCGCCTCGCGCATCCCGATGAGGGTCTGCTCCATATCCATCTTTTCTTTCTCAAGACGCTTTAAATCCTCGGCAGGGTCATTTGGTAACTCGATCCCCTTGGTTTTGGCCCATGTCTTTTCGGTCTCCTCGATCAGCCCGGCTATCTCCTTCTGGGCCGGGAGGTAACGGAAGGGGACATAGGCCATGCCTATTAATATTCCGCATGCAATAATGACCAGGAGGTGTTCCCTCCAGCTCATCTTCTTGAGGTTCATCTTTTCTCCTCCCTTCCCACTGATGCCTCAACAGGCGCTGATGGCTGGACTGGAAGAAACCTGATCTCTACCAAATGGCCTGATAGCCCAAGCCTCCCTTTTTCTGCTGATACGTCCAGCCCCACCATCTTTAATCCCAATGGGATGGTCGCTGCGGCCAATCGCTCCACAAACCGCTGGGCCGTCCTTTCTGACATGGCCCATCCCGTGATGAGGATCTCGCCCCCCTCCCTCTCAGCAAATCGGTTGATCACCATCTCTGCCGGAAGGGCATCGGCCACAAGATCGAGAAAGGAGATGATCCGATGCGGACGGTTAGGTAACTCCCTTTCAAGAAACTCCCGCTGCCTGGTCATACCATCCATCTCCTTTTGCATCGCAAGCAGGCCCTCCTTAAGCTTCTTTATTGCCTCTGTACGTTCCTTTATCGCGGATTCCTCCTTTTCCAGGGCGCTTAAGGCATGCAATGCCTCTGTATGACCGGTACGAATGCCGCTCGTCCGCAGGGAAAGAGAGAGATCCAGTGCCCCGATGATCAGGATAAAGGCTATACCTGCCGAGACCCACCATACCGTAACCCGCTGCCGGAGCGGAGGTCCGGGGTCGCGAACCGGGACAGAAACCGCCCGGCCTCCCCCAAAAAGGCCCAGCCTATGCCTGGCCGCCCCCAACATCCCTGAGAGGGCTGCAGGGCTGATCTCACTGGAAAGGGGTGAATGCTCCACCTCAACTGGAATTGATCTGGTCTCCTGTTGGCCAACGGCAGAGAGGGCCTCAGAGATGGAGCGGATACTACGGTCCTCCCCTGAGAGATAAAGTGTATCGGTCTTGCTGCTGACCGAGGTAAGGGGGGCCTGCCCTGAAAGGGGCTGTCCGGCAGTGTAATAGAGCTGCAGGGATACAACCCTTTCTCCCGTAAGCCGCATGCATCCCATAATCCCTGCACGGATCTCGATCATCGCAGATGAGGGGGTAAGGTTTCCATTTAAGGCCGCCGCACTGCATCCTACCAGAGGATAGATCCCCTTAAGCTCAAGCCCGACCCTCTTAAACAGGCTGATCCACCGTGAGCGCTCGCCCCGGCTCATCCCGCAGACAAGCCAGGGATATTTTCCCTCTCCTTTGATCGCATCCCTGCCCGAATCTTTGGATGGGGGCGATTGAGGGGACCAGCCGCAGATCATCTCATCATCAGATACATGAAACTGTTGCTGAATGGCCAGGCACTCGTCCCGCTGCTCCTGGGTGATGAACCCAAGCCCTATGGCGACCTCCCCGAAGAGGGTGGAGGTTGACATGCCGGCAAGATGGTGATGTTTCTCTTCCTTTCGCCTTTCCAGATCCAGCTTAATCTGCTCCAACTGATCCCCGGTCAGGTAGCCGCGCGAGACGAGGATGTCCCCAAGTTTCCAGACACCTACCCGCTGCACAAAGAAGGGCTCAAGTTCCCATCGGATCATCTCCTGCATCTGGGCATAAGGCCTCGGCTTATTCGGCGCAACGGGAAGCTCCAGTACCGCAGGGATCACTGTAGGTGTCAATAAGATTGCATCTTTCGGGACCTCCCGGCCGGACTGCATCAGCCTCCTCTTTGCCTCGGCCAGGGCCAATGCCGGGTCTGAAACCTGCGAGCCGGTCACGCACTCAAAGACCACCTTTCGGCCCTCGGCACGGATCAACGCGGCCCGAAGTCCGAAGCCGTCCATCTCAACAGCCAGGAGACGGCGGGGTCTGGACCAGGGTCGACTGATCTTTGGGATGAAGGGTTTTAAAGAGGGGATGAAGTTCTTAATGCTGCTCACGCTACTCAAGCCGCCACTCCATCGTCATCGACGCTAACTGTGTGCGGGGGACCAGGGTGACAAGTTTAGTCTTATTTGGCGCAGGCACGTAGATTGTCCCGTCAAGGTCATTTATCACTGCCAAAGCGTGTACCCCCCAGGGGACGAACTTATCCGTTGTCCCGAAAGAGAAGGAAATATCCGCAGACCCATTCTCTAACACCGTAACGGCCGTCGCCGGTCCCGATAAGCTAAGATAAGGTTGAGTGTCCGGTGTCGGTGGAGGCCATGTTGCAGGGTAGCTGAAATTCCCCTCCTGCGGATAATAGAGGCGGAGACGGAGCGTGTTGGCCCCCAATGTCAAATCCGTTCCAGCGCCACCCACAGGATTCCGGAAGGTCACTGTTATTGACCATCCTTTAATATTGATCTGGTGGTCATCCTGTATCGCGAGATTACCGGAAGAAGGATAATCAGCCGCATAATTCGTCCCGCCGGAAGTCCCATCCGATCCAAGGCTCACAACACTAAAAGTCCCCGCGGCCTGATTTACAGTAACTGACCATCCATAGTTTGGTACACCACCTGCATTCCCCCAGCCATCCCGAAAGGCCTTAAGACCGCTCTGCTCAGTAAAGGTAGAAAGATATGGCCCGCGCCAGCCGGCCCAGAGTTCTACTACAGTAGGATCAGATTTCCAGCAAGGTAATGCGCCAACACCATCACAAGAAATATTCGGGTCAGTTGGGTGCGGTTGGATCAGCTCACGGATATCGTTCGGCAACCGGCCGATGTCTGCCACAAAACCGCTAATTGCAGGCCCGCCATTTATAGTTCGCTCAGGTTCTCCAACAGCGGCTGTCCTGATCTTCCCAAGTCTTGTCCTTGTATCTTCAAACCTGAACTGCTCATCCGCATTATTAGTAAAGGATAAGGTCATCAGGGCAACGGCTGAGAGGATAAAGACCACAACCAGCATCTCAAGGAGGGTCAGGCCCCTTTGGTCTTTAAGACTATTTAAAGATATATAATATGATGTCGTCATCTGTTTCGTTATTATAAGTCCTGTTAGGCCCCATCCCGACTATTCGGGCATTATTATTGTCGTTAAGATCGAATAAAAAAAATGGCCGACCCCAACGGTCATGCGGTGTACTGCCGGGGCTTGTCCGCCAGACAAAAAATGACCCTTCCGGTTTGGCCACAAATGGGTCTGCCACCCCGCGTACCTCTGAGAGGAGTGCCCCTGTTGTCGGACTGCCAGATCCATCTGTACCCAGACCATTACCTATATCAATCAGGCCCTCGCCCTGACGGGTAAGATAAGGCCCTCGCCAACCACGCGCAGTATCAGGGTTCCAATCTTTTAGCGGATGGGTGGTGGCAGCAAGGGGGTTTTCATATAGCTCTAATAAGTTAGCAGGCGAGCAAAACCAGTCCTTGCCTTGAGGAGGGAGCGGGACCACACCATTTAAGTTCGAGGTATTACACTGATTTGGAGGGGCTAATTCAAATGGCCCCTGCTTCGGAAGATAACCTGTGTCCTGCTTAAATTTTAGCAGGGCCTTTTTGATCTCAAGCATCTCACTCTGGGCAACCTTTGAGGCCGAATCCTCCTGAGTGCCATCTAATACCATGATCACCCCTCCTGCGAGTGCAGCGAGGATTGCAACTACAATCAACAATTCAAGGATGGTAAGCCCATCCTCTGCCTTTAATCTCAAGATATCCCTCATACCTTAATCAGATAAAAAGAAAAAAGAGTCCGGCAGCAGGAGGAGAGAAGACTGCCGCCGGACATGTCATACCGTTGGAACCAAGTTACTGCTTCTGGCCGCTATATTCAGCCATTTCCTCATCCAGGAAGTCTCCCTTGGCATCAACTATCGCCTGTAACCGGGCCTTTGGAAATTCGCTGCCGGCCGGGCCCAGGTTGTAGAGCATTAAATACCGGCTGTATTCACTCTTCTTCGCATCCGGGTAGGTGGGCGCGGCTGAGAGATGTGCGTCGCCGACTGCTGTGGAGTCAATCTGGAACATCGTGGTATTGTTCCCTAACCCCATGGCCACCAGGACATCAGTAGCAGCAGCCCCAACCTTTAGGTTATTAATGCCGCCTGCGCCTACATCCCAGGTCGCAACCATGTCGCCTGATGCAAGAGTATGGGAATAACCACGCCCCCTGTTTTTATTGGCCCCTTCCCTTGGAACATCAAAGATGCGGGTGGGAATATCGGCCTTGCTGATGTTTCCAACTGTTGCTGCGGTTGCATCGGCAGCCAGGGTGGTCAGGGCGCATGAAGGAGCGCATGTTTCCACATTTCCAAGAAGGTCAATGTATCGAAGTTTAGTAATGCCCGCTTTACTCAGGGAAGAAACCTGGGCCGCTGTCAGGGCAGCAGGCGAGATTTTACCGCTGAGCGTGGGCGTCAGGATTGCCACCTCTGCACCACCGGTAATGGTTGCAGGATTCTGGGTTCCATCCACCGGTGTAGCGGCAAGCAGGGAGTCCATATTGTCCGGGGCGGCTCCGCGGAGGCTGGTGAAGGTGCGGACCGCGTTATCCACACCAGCAATTGCATGGCTGGCCTCGCCTAATGCACTCTTTTTCTCAAGCCCATCATAGGCAACAATCAGACCCCCGGCAATAATAGCTAGGATTGCTACAACCACGAGGAGTTCGAGTAATGTAAAACCTCTTTGATCTTTCAACCGGCCCGATCTTATTAAATGGGCCATCTTCATGATATTCATCTTTTTTTACCTCCATCTTTCTTGATTTACTTTCTACCTTCCACTTCACCACTACCATCTTTGGCACCCCCGGATGGCTTGCGGGGCCCTTATGATTGACAGATGCAGCCCTTTTTGATACGCTCATTTTTGCATCGGCCAGAGAAGATCCTTTGTGCCATTGCAGGGCCTCCGATAGCCTGGTCACAAATCAGTTAGCGGCGGCCCTTTTTATTTCCCACAGTCAATCCTCCTTTCATTGATGTTAATAATCATTTTCAATTAAACTTCGATATCATAATCATCTTTCTTTTTTATATCAATCCCCCAGGCAGGGATATATCAGGTGGTCTACTCACCTAATTGGGTGAATACCAGGTAATACTCCATCAGTCTTATTTTTCATCTGAAAATCCCCCATCCCCCTCAACGCCCCCTCTTATCCCCCTCTTTACCAAAGAGGGGGAAGGGGGAGTTAAGGCGGGGGCGTTGGCTTGTTTTGATTCGGTATATATAGCTACTGATATCTCCCCCTCAGAATTCATATTACCGATATGAATATCACGGACCCTGGGTTTAGAGATCAAATCACCCAACTGTAACTGCAAAGATTTTACCTCCTTCATAGTGAGAAGAAGGGTTACCCTATTGAGAGTAAGGCAGTCATCTTTATCGATAATTGTCACTTGACAACCTCCCTTATTTTAATTTGATGTTAAGAATCATTTTCATTAATGATCCATAGAATAATCATAATCTAATCTAATAACAATCACCTATTAAGAGTAATTTCAGGGGTGTTATTCACCCTTACGGGTTAATCCAGAGTCTTGCCGTCAGCATTTAGTCAAGGCAGGTTAAAACCTGCCCCTACTTGAACTCCCTCCAGAGGAAAAATATCATCGCTCCCAGGAAAAGAACCAAACCAATTAACACCATTATGTTAAAGATGCCCATTTTCCTATCACAACCTTACCCTTCCTCTCCCCCGGCAAACCGAAATAAGAGAAGGCCCCGGCCCCTAAGGAGGGTGAGAAGGGCCGGGGGATGCAGCCGAAGGACTATTCCATTGCCGCTTCGGCATTAAAAAGCTTATGATGTTAATTTTCATTATCATTAATGGTCTATAGCATATTCATAAACTTATCTAAAGACAATCACCCATAAAGGTCTATTTTGGGGTATAGATTCACCCAGGTGGGTTAATAAGGTCTTTATTTTTCTTGCTGGCTATAGAAGATCCGCATCGCCTCTGCCCGCCTGCTTACACCCAGCTTAGTGTAGATACGATGGAGATGGGACTTTACCGTCTCAGGAGAGAGACCCATCGCCTGGGCAATCTCCTTGTTGCTCATAGGCTCGCTCAAGTATTTTAGGATCTCCCGTTCTTTGTTTGTAAGGGGAGTCAGGGGAGAAGGGGCCTTCTGATCAAGGGTGATTAGAAATGGTGAGGTCATCGGTTTTTCATCCATGACATTTTTTATGATCTTAAGAAATTCCCTATTATCTACATCTTTTAAGATACATCCGACCATTTCAGTAGAGATGCCCTCCATTATCTTTTTTTCATCGTTATGTCCGGAAAGCATTAGTATTTTGGTTCCCGGAAGGCGCTCATGGATCAGACGTGCAGTCTTTGGACCTGGAATGTCAGAGAGGTCTATATCCATGAGGATCATATCCGGAGACATCTCTGTAGCCATGATCACGGCCTCCTGCCCTCCCTTTGCCTCACCCAGCACCTGGATGCCGGGTTCCTGCTCTAAGAGTAATCTCAGGCACTGACGGAAGAGCCGCTGATTATCTACCAGCAATATACGGGTACATTTCTCATCTTTTTTTAGCATAAATTAGTTAATTTGATATTGATAATCGTCCTCAATATAAATATAATAAAAACAATTGTCAAGTAATTTTTGATATTGGCTCCCCAATTTTAGTATAAGCCTTAGTTGGGCCTGTTATGAAAAACTGGAGCCTCGGGCAAGGGGCAGTATACTGTTTGTAGTTACCAATACTGTAACGATATTGTGACTGAATGCTGATACTGCGGGGGTCACAATTCCCAGTAATCCAAGACCTATCAGGAGAGAATTAATACCGATAATATATTTGAAGTTCCTCCTGATCAATGACATGGCGATTTGCGATGTCTTTCTCGCATGGATTATGCCGGTAAGGTCCCCCTCTAAGATCAGGACATCAGATGCCTCTTTTGCAATGTCAGCGCCATGCCTCATGGATACCCCGACATCAGCGTGGGACAGGGCCGGAGAGTCGTTTATTCCGTCCCCTACCATTACAACCATATGACCTTCTTCTTTAAGTCTTATGATTATTTCCGCCTTCATTTCAGGGGATACCTGCGCATGATACTCCTTTATGCCGAGTCTTTCTGCTATCTTTTTCGCGGTTGCCTCATTGTCGCCTGTAAGCATAATGATCCTTTCTATCCCGATATCTTCCAGCATCTTAAGAAATCTCAAGGAGACATCCCTCAGAGGATCTTCAAGAACGATAATCCCGGCAAGTTGATTGCCTATTGCTACATAGAGGATTGAATGTCCATGTTCTGCGAACCTCATCAGGGCAGGATCTGAAGGGCTTGTATCAATACCCCCATGTTCATGAATAAAGTGCCGGCTGCCGACCAGTATCCTTTTTCCGTTCAACCTTGATGCAATCCCGTGGGCAAGGAGATATTCTAACTCTGCATGTTCTTCTTTATGAATAAGGCCTTCTTCCTCCGCCCTCTTCACTATTGCCGTAGCAGCGGGATGGGGAAAGTGCTCCTCCACGCAAGCGGCATACTTAAGAAGATATTCCCTGCTGTAAGGAGCAAATGGGACTATATCTAAAACCTTTGGAGACGCCTCTGTAAGAGTACCGGTCTTATCAAGGACAAAGAGGTCTGCCTCTGCCAATTTCTCTATGAACTTGCCCCCCTTTATTAAGACCCCTCCCCTGGCTGACCTCATCATGGCTGACATTATAGTTAATGGAGCCGATAGCTTGATGGCGCATGAGTAATCGACCAGCAGGACTGAGGCGGCCTTTAAAGGATTATTTGTAAGGGCATAAGTCAGTCCGCTGAGCAGAAAGGAATAGGGTACAATCCTGTCTGCAAACCTTTCGGCCTGACTCTGTACATCCGCCTTTAAACCTTCCGACTCCTCGATCACCTTTATTATCTTAGAGACCCGCGTCTCATCACCCACATTAACCGCCTTTATTACGAGGAAGCCCTCTTCTATTGCAGTCCCGGCATAGACCGTAATCCCCTCTCTTTTTAAAACTGGCATCGGCTCACCTGTCATGGAGGATTGATTAACCATCGCCTCACCTTCTACCACAACACCATCCACAGGTATCCCGCTGCCTGCCCTTACAACCACGAGGTCTCCGATGGCTATATCATTCTTACTGACTCTTTCCTCCCTGCCATTCTTCCTTATCCACACCCATTCCTGCAAGAAAAGCATCTTTGCAAGGCTTTCCCTGGACCTCTGCCTTGTCCATTCTTCAAGGTAGTCCCCTACCTTAAGCAAAAATGCTATTACACCGGCTGTCAGATAGTCCCTCCTTGCAATTGATATCCCTATGGCACTCGAATCAAGGATGTCTACATTTAATCGTCCCTTTAAACCGGCCCTAATACCCTTCCTGAAAATAGGCAAGGCACCAAAGAGGGCAATCCAGAGTCTCATTCCGATCGGTATAATAGGTCTTGACATCAAAAGAAAGCCGGAAAGGAGCATGGCCCTCTTTTTCTGTCCAAGACTGCCTGACCCATGGTTCGCCCTCCCGGCAAGGGTTAATGGCGCCTTTCTTATCTCCTTCAACAGGGCATCCCTTGGTTCAGGCCTGCCGTTATGACAGACAAGAAGGGTTTTTGTCCTATGATTAAAAGAGACCTTTTTGATCCCCTCTATTGCGGAGAATCGTCCTTCTATCCATGAGGTATCAGGGAGAGTTCTTATAGGGATTGCAAGTTCTATCCTCATCCTGCCGGGGAGTTCATGGATAAGCCTATAGTCCACTATTTCCCTTCCTTCTCCGCTGAGAGTTGTTCCAGTATCTGTTCCAGCCTGTCAAGCCTGGTCTCCACCTCCTGCTTCTCCCTGATCCTTGAGAATATATAGGCACCGCCAAGGACAGTCCCTGCCCCAATGGCTAAATTCAAAAATGTACCCAGATATTTCTTAGTCCTATTCCCCATTTCCATAACTATTTGCCCTCCTTTTTACCCTTTATCTTTGCCATCTTCTTTTCCACCTTTTCTTCAACCTTTTGCAATATCTCCTTCTCCTTCTTGACAGACTCTGCCGCTGCCTCAATGTCCTTGTAATAGACATGTTTAGCCTCTGCTACTATATCCTCTATGTCTTCTTTCGCCCCTTCTATCTTTGCCTGTATCCATTCCTTAAATCCGTACCCTTCTTTTACAGCACCTACTACCGCCGGCCTTATCCTTTTTGAGGCCTTGCCGATCCCTATAACTGCAAGGGCGCCCACGACCCCGGCGGCCATAAGCCAAAGATTCTTCTTGCTGATATTGTATCCGCTCATTTGATCACCTCCTTTATCCTTTTTTTCTTCCACTCCCTCTCTATCCATAGTGCAATCCTCCATAATATTGTTCTATTGATACTAATGACCTTATCTATCCCTTCATTGTGATCAGGGCTATGTGAAGCAGGATATTAAATGGTTTTGGCAGAACTGCATGAGAAACGATATCTATCAAAGAGTATTTGATCCCAATCGGTAAACCTCCTTTTATATTAAAAACAGAAGCATTTGGAATGACTTTTTTTTTTTTTTGTAACTCCATCAGATTTAAGATATGATTGAAGTACAGCATAAGGGAATCATGATTGAGGAAGGTCTCATCAAATCTAACAAGTATCCTCCCCGTCCTATGGTTCACAGATGCCTCTATCACCCCATCAAGATCAGCAATCTGTTTTTGCAGATTATGACAATAATTTACATGCCCGGTAAGAGAGGGGTTTTCAAATCTTATCCTCCCAGGCAATATGCTTAATGGAGTCATCCTTTTTCCTCCGATCAGGATATCAATTAAGGATATGCATACCCAATAAAGCTATAAATATCAAACCAGCCATTCCATGCAGGCCCTTACTACCGATCATCAAGCTGATAATTGTTATGGTCAAGGAGACAAACATCCCTATATTTGAGAGGATCCTTCTCCTTATTCCTGATCCTGAAAATGGCCTTTTTCCCATTGAGCCTGCCT
>CAZYNY010000069.1:0-17247 GCA_964648095.1 uncultured Nitrospirota bacterium
CTACCGATTGTCTTATTCCTTTCATGGTAACAAAATCATCATCGGCGCAGAAGACGCAGTAAGGGGTATTGACATACGTTAAAGCATCAGCGATACGAATTAGGGGAGGAGTTTCAAAAGGATACTTCTCAAGGTGTTGAATCTTTAGACCTGGAAAAGACGAAACAGCCTCGCCATTTAGTTTCTTTATCTCATCAGAGCTACCATCGGCGATAATAATGTTGCAGACAACATGAGAGTCATTATAATAACTGAGTATCCGCTTCAGATAGCCAGGTCGGTTATAGGTTGGAATAACGATGGTACACCTTATCATTCAGTCCCTCGTACAGGAGCATTCAATCGTCGCTTTTGGTCTTTCTATGAGAATATTATTACTTCAGAGTTATTTTATTCTTCGTAGAAAACCATACGGAGATCCCGTAATCATTAGCTTATGGGGAAGAGAGACATCAATTTCAAAGGATTCCGTGCTTTTTAAATACTCATAGACGGCAGTCTGCGGATTGTTTCCCTTTCCCCAGGGACGATCAGCACAGAAATCAGCAGGCAGGTCTTCAATGCCGGTATCCCAGACTACACAGTAGCTGCCTACAGAGGTCAGCGGAGCGTACACTTTGAGTTCCGTCAGGACATGGTCGTGTGTGTGAGTTGAGTCCAAAAACACAAGAATATTCTTGTAGTCCTTTGTCATCTCCCTCACCTGTTGAACGATATCGGGATTAGTGGATGACCCCTCGAACATATCAATGAGATGTGCCAGCGGGTGCTCTTCAATAGCCTTACGATTGTGAGGTCGAATGTCGATATCGATTCCAACTACACGCCTTCGAGACCCCTGAGGATTCAAAGTCGTCTTCCGGTCGGCCGCATTACAATAATCCAGCAAAGCCAGCATAGAGGCACTCATGATTAGAGAGCCCCCGTGCGCTATTCCAGTTTCGATAATCAAGTCCGGCCTTATTTTCCAGATCAATTCCTGAATAGCATAAATATCCTGAGGAACTTCCAGAATTGGCCGGCCAAGCCAGGTAAAGTTATATGCGTATTTATACCTGATACACTCCCTTACCCATATATTACTCAACCCCAGAAAGTCTCTGTCTTTCGCCATCAAGTCGATGTTCTTTAATACTTCGTCGGAAAAGTTGCCAGCCTGTGTCATTTTAGCTATCCTCCAAAATTACTACCAGTGAATCATGAATGCCTTGCTCTTTGTTTTGCAAGGCATTCAAGCCTGATGGCGTCAAACTTTTTCCTATATTCAATCAGTTCATCCAAGCTCATTTTATACGGTTTTATATAGAACTGGCCTTCATTGGTATCCATGATCCAGCTTCCGTCCCAAAGTGAATCAAGTCCGATAGCATTAAAAAAAAGATTGTCACGTACCGCCTGGTCAAAAATTTTTGTATCAGGGAAAGGAACTAAGGTATTAACATTGACCACATCTAGCTGCAATTCGTTAAGTAGTTTTACAGTGTCATCGAGAGTCTCTCTTGTGTCCTCGGGGAATCCCATGATACAGGATGTGCCTGTTAATACATCATAACGTTTACATATCGCAACCACTTCACGAATCTTGTCACGGGAGAGTCTTTTTCCGATGATTTCATTACGAATTCTGTCATTACCATGTTCGATAGGTAGTATAAAATATGTAGCACCAGCCCGAACCATTGCGTCAATAATCTCTTCATCTAAACTATTTATATGGTATCCAACGGAAGATTCGAACTGAATATTCATACCCCTGCGAACGATTTCATTACAGATGGTCATAATATGTTCTTTACGTACGACGAGATTGTCATCAATAAATCCAAAATAGTTTTGGCCATAAGTTTTATAGAGCATTTCCATTTCATCTACTACTTGCATTGGAGAACGTAACCGTAGTCCGCGTCCCATAAGAAAGTGACTGGAACAGAAATTGCAGTCAAACGGACAGCTTCTGCTGGTGTATATTGGTACTGACATATTTATTTTTAAGCCACGGGGATTATGCCAGACGGAATGGTCTGCATAATAGTCCTCAAAATGCAGGAGGTCCCATGCCAACATCGGAAGACTGTCAAGGTCCTGAATAAAGTCTTTTCGTGGATTGTAAATAATCTGTCCGTCACGGTCTCGAAACGCCAGGGCATCGATATTTTGAAGACTTCCTTTGGTTCCCCTTGCACTAGAGGAGTAGGCTTCTGCAAGTGCAATAGCTTGCGGTTCACCCTCACCAACGACAATAGCATCAATGGATGAACAATGTTTCAGAATCTCATGATAAAACAATGTAGGGTGCATGCCTCCAACAACTATTGGTAAGCGGGGATAATTCTGCTTAATAGAGTCTGCAAGGCGCCGAACAAATGGAAAACGGGCTGCAGTAAAACAGTTAATGCCCACCATATTAGGAAGTACATCCGAATCGTGGAGCATATCGATAACGTACTTGATTTGGAGATTATCACTGTGACCAATCGGTTCATGGGATTGCACAAGATTCAGGTCAATAATCACTGGTTCATGGCCGGCTTCGCGCAGTACTGCAGCAATGGCAAGCAAGGGAAGAGGGGGCGAGGCGCCTGGCCTAAAAGTATGTTCCGACACAGGTGGCATTATTAATAGCACCTTCATAGGTTGCTGCCTCCAAGTCTAGTATATCTTTTATCCAGATAGTTATTTAGCAGAAGCATTTCTTTACCGTAACGCTTCCATTGTTTAAGTGATTCATTATTTTTACTAATAAGTTCTGCGCACATGCTCAGGTCTTCAATTGCATGGTCTTTCTCACCAAGCTTATCATATGCCACTGAGCGTGAATAACGGGCAGGTATATGAAATGGATACTTGTTTAGCACCATTACGTTAAATGAGTCGATTGCTCGTCTATATCGGCCGTATCTGATGTTCTTATTCTTAAAAAAGTTTGTATATATGTTTACATCATAGACCAGTTCGGATAATTCTTTGGCGGATATCTCCTCTGTATCGAAGTTCCTCAATGGATACCTGGACATATCCCAATCAAAATTGTTGGGGTCAACCACACCCATTTCAACATATTGATAAAACAATTCTGAACCCGGGAGCGGCAGTGCGGCAAAAAAATGAACCCAATCAACATCTATAGTCTCTATGTAGTCAATCGTCTCTTGCATTAATTCTCTTGTTTCACCAGGAAATCCCAGGATAAAATTAGTTTCAATTGGAAGATCTTTTGTTCTCATATAGTTAATAATCTTCCTTGCTTTTTCAAGGTCCACATTCTTCTTTATAACTTTTTGTTGAATATATTTAGAACCGGATTCTATTGCCACTCTAAAGAAATCAACGCCCATAGAGTAGATTTTATCTACAATCTCCTCAGTCATAACCGCGACGCTCAATCCATTAGGAAGAGAAAACGATAGCTCCTTGTTAAGGTTATTTCTGGAAATCATAGCTTCCAATTCAATAAACTTCTGTCTATTTGCGGCAAAAAGGTCGTCCTGAATAATAATTCTTTTAAAACCCTCTCCTTTTCCTAAGTACAGTATATCCTCTAATATTCTTTCGTTTGACTTGCTTCTAATTGCTTTACCGTGGACAGTTCCGGTTGCACAAAATGAGCAGTTGAACGGACACCCCCGCTCCGTCATTATGCTGATAGCTCCCTGTCCGAGCTTATTGGATGTTCGCCTGTATGCGTCTAAATCCAGCAAATCATACGCAGGAAGAACTATCAAATCCAAGTCCTTAATCACTTCTGATAATGCAAGGCTACGTCCGTGAAGCTTACTCTGGTCTTGATATTTTTTCTTGTTGTATACACCCTGGATATCAGTTAGATTTGCTTTATCAGTCTTTGCACTTGAATACTTCCTCAGGAATTCAGTGAAGGATATTTCTGCTTCACCCCTGAAGACATAATCAATATCTGCCGTATCATTGAATATCACATCACAGCTTGATGTTGCGAAATTACCGCCGGCAATTATCAATGAGCTTGGCCATTTATGTTTTATCAGCCTTGCTAATACAAGAGCACCCTTGTAGGCGGTTGAAAAAAGTATTGATAGGCCGATTATATCGGGGGCATAATCTATTTCGTCAAGCTTCTCCTTGTAAAAGCCCTCCAGCGAAATGGCTTCTTTTTGGTCTAACGATAAGTAATGCATATGCAAATCCTTTGAAATATCCAGGAGCCTGAATTCGACATTGTCAATCTTACTTCTTGTATAGGATGCGATCTCAATCATGCCGATTGGAACTGCAAAATCAGGCACCGTGCCGATAGGCTGCTTTGCTAGTAAGATCTCCTGCTCTACCGATGGCATTGGGCTGGGATTTATAAATAGCACCTTTACTTTATTATTCATCATCAAAATATTAAAATCCCCCCTTCTTTCTCTCGGAAGCGCATAGGTAACGCCGCGTGCGTCCTGCCAACCATGCGGTCGCTATTGTCAGGACAGGATAGGAGCTAAGTTAAAGTCGGGTCCCACTATCCTCAATGAGTCTGATACTATTGATTTTACCATAACTCATTTAGTAGTTTCTACGGCGGTTGAGGTATAATGAGTGTCATTCAGGAGCAGATATGAAAGCTTTGATTCTGGCTGGAGGTAAAGGCACTCGGCTTGAACCGATTACTTTGTCCACGCCCAAACACTTGATTCCTGTGGCTAATAAGCCGATTATTTTCTATAGTATTGAGCAAATTCTGGAATCCGGAATCGATGATATCGGCATAGTGGTATCTGCGGAGAGCCTTCCCAGTATTCGCGAGGCGGTTTCCCGGGGTTTCAGGGGTGATGCCAAGTTTACCTTTATTTTGCAGACGGAACCTCTGGGACTTGCCCATGCGGTTAAGACAGGCCGGACTTTCATCGGCAATCACAATTTCCTGCTGCTTTTAGGTGATAACCTCTTTCAGGATAGGATTAAGAACCTGGTCACCCAATTTAACCGGAGATCACCGGATGCTTTGATTGCCGTTAAAGCGGTGGCAGATGCCAGAGCCTTTGGAGTGGCTGAACTTAACTCCAAGAACCTGGTTGAACGCGTAGAGGAGAAGCCGAAAGAACCCAAAAGCAACCTGGCATTAACAGGAGCCTATCTCTTTACCCCTGATATATTTGAGATTATCTCTCAACTCAATCCTTCTGGGCGCGGCGAGTATGAGATTACCGATGCTATCCAAAGGTTGATTGAAACCGGCAAAGTTGTAGATAGCACGGTGCTTAAGGGATGGTGGCTGGACGCGGGCGAAAAAGAAAGCTTGCTGGAGGCTAACCGGGTGACGTTGAACGAATATCTCGTCAGGCAAATAAAAGGAACGGTTTCTTCAGATAGTCAAATCATCGGCAATGTGGAGATAGTGGAAGGCTCCACAATCGCAAATAGCATGATTACCGGCCCGGTATCAATCTCCCGGAATTGCCATATAGTTGACTCGGTAATTGGGCCGTACACCAGCATTGGAAGTGAGACGACGATAAAGAAATCAGCCGTCGAAGATTCAATAATTCTAAGCGGCTGCCGGATATTCGGGGTGAGAACGTTAAAGAGGAGCATTATTGGCAATACTGCTGAGCTTATCATGCGTGGAACTGTCGATAGAGATTGGAACCTATGTCTTGGTGATAATTCTGTTCTAGAATTATAGCTTTGGTCAGTAAGACGAAAGCTAACAGTCGGTAAAGATACCTCTGCCGATATGCACTTTCTTACAGACATTACATACTTCTACCGGCGTTTTATACGAACATCTCCGAAACCACATATTATTACCTGTCCCCTGAAGCCAGCTTGCTCAATAAGGTAATGATACATTCCCTCGCTGTGCGCTGGCGCCCCGATAACAACAGCCTCTCGCTCGCTTGCTTTATTAAGCACTTCTAAAGGATAAATCCTATTACCGTTAATGGTTTTCTGCTGGGTTCTTTCATCTTTATCCACAAAATATTTAATATTACAATCTCCAAGCGGACTCATGCCGAGCATCATCTGAACATGGATACCGATTCCCCAAACATATACCGGAATCTTACTGGAAGCTAAGTTAGCAAGAACATCATCCTTATCCAATGATACGTTACCAAACCAGGTCTTAATCTGGCGGGCAAGCTGAAAATCCGGCTTAATAACGCCAGACCCGGTAGCATCTTTGCGGAAAATTCCCCATACACACGGCATCCGTAATTCACCTTCAACACGTGTGTGATGCCCGTCTGCTACCTGCTGATACCTGTTAGCCGTAAAAAGGTTAGACAAATGATTTTCATCAAAATGAATAATGTGCTGAGGATAAAAGTAGCGTATAGGCGAAATATCTTCAAACGACCCGTATCCCGTCGCGTCGGGAACTTCGACGTAAACCAGGCCAGCCTCAGATAATTTGTTATTGATACCTTGAAAAGCTACTGGCAACTCAACTACATGCTCCATAATATGACTTAAAATAATGACATCAGCTAGTATGCCGTTAAAAGGCACGCTGGCGAGGGAACCGATTTCGGCCTTAATTCCCTGATATTTGTTTACCAGATTAACACACGAAGGTGAAGGGTCAACTCCATAAAGGTTTTTATAGCCCAACGTATGTAATCTTTCTAGCAGGTTGCCCGTGCCGCAACCTATATCAAATACAGAAGCATCTTTATCCGTAAGATATGGTGATAGGATGTTGAGGGTTTGGTCTAAGTACCTCTTTTCCTCAGCGCTGACTTCGCGCTTAAGGTAGGCGGAACTGTAAAAATATTGTTTATAAAACTGATCATAATCATCCTGTGATGAAGGCACGTCACAAAAAACAAAACCGCATTGGACACAACAAACCACGTTATATGTGTCAGCTATGGGACTGCCATCAAACAAAACGTATTTCAGACGCCCTAATATTGCGCCTTCTTCTGTCCGGCAAACCGGACAGAGGTGGTTAAGATGTTGTGTTTCTGAAAATTCTTTTGGCAGCTTTCCAATCATTTGTTAATCCTGGATTATAAAGTAGTCATTTTGATGTCGCATTCATGTATTTTGCGCTAGTGATTTCAGGTTCTTCGCCCATAGTTTCAGCTTCATATTATCAGGAAAATAGGCGCTGAAATGAAAAATCGTTCCTTTGGTCTTTTCAAACAATCCATAGCTGAGGGGAACAGAACCATCAGCATTGATACCGCCGTCTTCCCCAAAAATGTGTTTATCCCTCTGGCACGCGAGGAACCATTGTGCCGGGTCTTGACCGAAAATCTCAGAGAAAACTATTTTCCTTTTCTCCATAGCTAGAATTTCCCGGTAATATCGGTTAAGAGAGGTCTCCATTTTTTCTGCAGAGAACCTTTCGCGAACCGATTTAGCGGCCTGATGTCCCATCTTTTGGCGCTCAGACGGATTATTTGACAGCCGCGCGATAGCTTCAGCAAATTCACCTGGCGAATGTACAATTAATCCTGTAGTGTGGTCTTTTACAATCTGTTGCTCAGCCGGGTTATCCAGAACGATGGGCACGATGCCCATCGCCATTGCTTCGAGAAGAGCATTCTCCGTTGTCCCATAGTGTTCCGGGTTCAGAAGATAGGCAAGTACATTAATTGAAGAGAGTTCAGACGCAACATTCGATACGTACCCTCTGAATTCCAACATTCCTGTTTTACCCAAGCTGTCACACTGCTGATTCAGAATATCTTGATTGAGCAAATCTCCAATCATCCTGACTTTGAATCCCGGTATTTTTACCGCCGCCAAGTAGTCGACATAGCGAGGGTGAAGCTTAGCAAAATTCAGGCTGCCAATATATCCTACAGAGTTATCTTCATCTACTGCGGGTCTTCTCTCAGGTAATCCCTCAAATCCGCCACTGCTTGATACTACGCCCAACCGCTCTCCGAACTCAGGACCCAGACTCATTACTTCCTTACTCTCAAACGAGCATGGCGATGTAAACAAGAATCGTTGAGAAGACCGGATAAGTCCTTGTGGAATGATAGGATTGTATAATCCTGAAACGTGGCACCAGGTAAGAAGCCGGATAGGAGGTATCGATAGCGAGCAGAGCTTTTTAATGGTTGCAGGATGATTCCACCACTCTAATTGAACTATGTCCGAACCGCTTATCAGCTGCTCAAGCCTGCTATTATCAGGGCATATGATAACCTCACCTCCAGAGTCGCGAACCAGGCTAACAAATTGATCTTTTTCAGGTTCTTCAAGACAAACGAACCGGTGCTTAACACCTGAGCCAGATTTACCCCCCTGGGCAGCCAGGCCGCTTAAAGCCTTACCTACTCCCCCACCCAGATGAGCGGTAAGATGTAATACTTGCATCATGACTCCTGCTTACGTGAAGCCAGTAATCTTTTAGCAATAGCTTTTACATATGGATCAATGTTGTCAGGTAAGCCGTGCGAAAGCTGGTGGCATCCTGCGCATACCTCGATATCGCTTCTTCTTCCCTGCAGGTGCGTGAGCTGGTATTGAAAAAGTGTTTCTCCTTGCCAGATTTCCTTTAAACTCTGTTTACGGACATCTCCAATCAACAATTTCCTTGCCCAATCCAAGAAACATAAACTTACGGTTCCATCCGAGTTAACCGATATCGAGTAAAAAATATACGGGCAGGTATTTACATTGCCGATTGGCTGGTCATATATTCCTTTTGTTATCTCTACCCCAAGAAGGTCTTCCACATCAAATTCCGGCCAGCAGGGCGCCACATTCTCAATAAAGATCCTATCAGCGTAGTTTCCAAAAGTATCGAAGAAACGTTTTTTTTCGTCTTCGGTCATGAAATCTCCGGTAGTCTTGACAACAATTTCACAATTGCCTTTATTCTCGTAGAGGCGACGAATATTTTCTACATACTTCTTAAAATTCACCCTGGCGCCGGTAAATTCCAGAAACTGCTCATCGGACATACCGTCAATAGATATATTGATTTTGTCCAAGCCGGCATCAAGAATGGGCTTTATCCTCTCCGGCTCTAAAAGAAAGCCGTTTGTCGTGGTATCTATATAGTCCACTACCCCGCTTTTCTTGGCATAGCGAACCATATCAGCGAGACGGTCATTGAGAAGCGGTTCACCGTCCTTGTACAAACGAAGAACTTTTAGATGTTTGTCGAACTCCTTAAGGTCATCAATAATTTTTATATATAGCTCGAAATCCATCAAACCCTGCCAGCGGCCAGTTTCCTTAATCAGCTTATGGTCGCCGGTTGGACAAAACTTGCATCTAAAGTTACATACACTCGAAGGGTCAACGAATAAAACCATCGGCGTGGAAAGCGGTATCACCGTCTCCAGTCGGGTTCTATTCTCAAGGTTAATGCGGGGCTTAATTTTGGCTTTCATCTTTTTCTCCAATAAATCATGCCCCTCCACTCAGGGCGATTTGAAGCTTCTTGTCACTCCCCCAAAAGGCCATCGGCTCATAATCAGGATAGGGATAATAACCCGGGTTCAATTCGATACTTTTATGTCTTTCAGCAAGATAATTTTCCACCAGTTTCCTGATAGAAATCGGCTTACCCGAACAACAATTAATAATCCCGCTTACTTTATCCTGCATCGATATTTTTACAATATACTCTGCCACCTTTTCAACCGGTAAATAATCCCTTAACTGCTCTCCGCCGGACATATTGAATACCTTTTCTTTTCTTTCAAGCGCTGCTTCTAACTGTGATAAAATCGAATCCGGTCTTTGGCCCTTACCATATAAATAAAAAAGACGAATCCACTTCAGGTCAAAAGCGATAGTTTTTTGTAGCTCTTCTAAATATTTCCTTAAGTTATCCTTGGCCAGAGCATAGGAATTATCAGGCATGGTTTCCAAATCTTCCCTTAACTCGCCACTTTGCATTCCGTATTCGAGGCATGTGCCGATAATGACAAACTTTTTCAGGCCATCCCCTATCAGGCTTTTTAAGAAGATGCGATTATTAGGCAGGTTCCTTTCCAGGTGAAATAATTCCTTATAATTAGGTAACCCCTCCCAAGCAAGATGTATTAATAAATCAGGTTTCCCAAAGAAGGAAACCCAATCTTCTCTTTTTTTATTTAAATCGGCCTGAATATAATCTACTTTCTTAAGCCAGGAAAAATGCATTTCCTTTTCAGGTAATATGGAGGTGGCTATTACATCAAATTTGTTCTTTAATAATTCTTCAACAACATAATTTCCTATAAAGCCGGTGGCGCCTGTGACCAACACTTTCATCTCATTAACTCCAAAATAAGTCATAATTTAGCGTCTGGTAGATTTTTATCTTTATCTGAGATGATTTTTGGTTTGACAGGCCATTTTATCCCGAACGCCGGGTCATCCCACCTCACCCCTCTGGCGCACTCGGGATGGTAAAACTCAGACATCTGGTAATAAACAACACTATCGTCCTCCAGAGTCTGAAACCCGTGAGCAAAACCTTTGGGGATATAAATCATCTTATTGTTCTCAAAACTCAGTTCCTCAGCAAACCACTGAGAGTGAGTAGGCGAATTTGGTCGCAAATCAATAATTACATCATACATCAGGCCTCTGACACAACTCACCAGCTTTGCCTCTTCATAAGGAGCCTCCTGATAATGCATCCCGCGCAGGGTACCTTTCTTTTTGTTATATGAGATATCACACTGGACGATGCGGAGATTTAAACCGTGCTTTTCAAACTCCTCCTGACAGAAACTGCGAGCAAAAAAGCCCCGCTCATCTGTTAACGGTTCCAGGCTAATAATATAAGCTCCTTTGAGTTTGGTTTCTTTAAATTTCACCTTACAGCACCCGCATCTCAGGTATGGGAATAATGAACTTTCCCCCTTGTTTCCGGTATTCATCCTGCTGAGCCAGAATCTCTACGGCAAAATTCCAGGCTAACATCAAGGTGTAATCAGGCATTCTCTTTAGTAACTCGTCAGCGTGTAAAATCGGTATTTTGCTTCCGGGTAAGAGAAACCCCTGTTTTTGAGTACTCCTATCAACCACGAATTCAATTACATTATTATCTATCCCTAAATAGTTTAGCAATGTATTCCCTTTCGCGGCAGCACCATAAGCGGCGATAGTATTGCCTGTACTCTTGAGTTCTTTTAACAATCTAGCTAATTTAGACTTCAACTTTTCTACCTTTGCCGCAAAATTCAGATACAAGTTCTTGTCGGTAATTCCAAATTTCTCTTCCTCTAAGAGAACGCGTTTTACATTGGCGGATATCTTATTATGCTGTTCTCTTTGAAGGAATACTCTCAGTGAGCCACCGTGAATATCCTGCTTGCTTACCTCGTACAATTCCAATCCGGCTCTTTCGGCAAGTATCTTAATAGCACTCAAAGAATAATAGAAGATATGTTCATGATAGATAGTATCAAATTCAGTATGGTCTAATAAGTCTTTCAGATAGGGAAATTCAAATACCGCGCTGCCAGATGGTTTTAAGCATTTACTCACAGAAGATAAAAAATCATTTATCAGGGGAACGTGAGCCAAAACGTTATTGCCGATAATAACATCGGCCGGCCCCTTTACTTTTAGAATCTTACTGATAGACTCGGAACCAAAAAATTCATTCAGGGTCGGAATACCTTTTTCCACAGCGACTTTAGAGATGTTCTTAGCTGGCTCAATTCCCAGTATGGGGATACCTTTTTGCTTAAAAAACTGGAGCAGATATCCGTCATTACTGGCAATTTCCATTACCAGACTATTGGAATCCAAAGCCAGTTTATGAGTTAAGCTTTCCACCATCTCAGCCGAATGTTTTACAAAGGCGTCCGAATTAGATGAAAAATACAGGTAATTACCAAACAATTTCTCAGGATCTACTCTATGAGTAATTTGTACTAAATGACACTCGGGGCAATAGGCGACTGCGAGTTTGTAGAGCTCTTCTGACTTATCCTTCTTTCCAAGTTCGAGGTAGCTATTAGCAAGAGGCATTTCACCTAAATCCAGGAAGGCACCGGGTAATTTATGACCACACCCCAGGCACTTGCCTATTGTCTGGGGTAAGAAGTACTTATCCTTCATTGTTACTTATCCCTTGCTGGCCTGTAACTTGTCAACATACCCATTAATCTGGTTTACGCAGAAATCATAATCGACCTTATCCGCTTTATACCAGTCAACGGTGTACTTTATAGCTTCATTCACATTTAAGGCAGTTCTCCAGTTGAGCAAATTCATTGCTTTTGAGGCATCCAGTATTAGTGTGTTTGCCTCGTGAGGTTCATTCAATAGTCTTGTTGATAAATCCTTATATTGTCCCTTGCCCCAATGTCTAATTACGCTTTTGACCAATTCTTCGACGGTAATAGTTGACTTTTGGTCTGGCCCAAAATTCCAGGCTCCTGAATACTTTGCTCCATCTTCATACATTCTTGAAGCAAGCAGTAAGTATCCGCTTAAAGGCTCAAGCACGTATTGCCACGGCCTCGTTGACCGGGGAGAACGAATACCAATAGGTTCATTGTTTCTCAGCGCCATGATACAATCCGGGACTAGCCTGTCCTCCCGCCAATCACCACCACCTATTACATTTCCTGCCCTCACTGAGGAAATTGCTTTTTTGTGTTTATGGTAGTCCCTTATGTTAAAGAATGAATCTCTGTATGCTGCTGTTATGAGTTCTGAACATCCCTTACTAGAACTATACGGGTCATAGCCGCCTAGGGCATCGTTCTCTGTGTATCCCCGACTCCATTCTTTATTCTCATAACACTTATCGCTGGTGACATTGATTATCACCCTTACAGAATCAACGAGCCGACAACACTCGAAGAGATTTACAGTTCCCCCGATATTTGTATCATAGGTTAGTTTTGGTTGCTGGTAAGATAACCTGACTAATGGTTGAGCCGCCAGATGAAAAACAATTTCTGGCCGGACTTCATCAAACACCCTTTTAAGTCTTTCATAGTCTCTGATGTCTCCGATGTTACTCGTTATCTTACTGTCCGCCTGAGACATAACGAAGTTATCTCTCTCCGTATATGGCTCTAAAGCATAGCCAATGACGTTAGCCCCTAGCTCTCTTAACCAGATAGAAAGCCACGACCCCTTGAAGCCAGTATGTCCGGTTACCAGGACAGCCCTGTCTTTGAAAACGTTCTTGAATAACTCGCTCATTTCCAGACTTTCCAGAACGCCTTATTTTCTTTCCATAACTGGTTCAGGTAAGCCACATCTCGATCGTGGTCCATGCAGTCCCAGTTGCCCTCATGTTTGTAGGTCATTACCTGTCCTGCTTTGGCTAAATTCTCAAGAGCGCCTATTTCAAAGTCACAATTTTCGTCCTCAGTCAGGTAATTCAGCATCCCTTTATTAAAAACCATAAAGCCACCATTCACCAGCTCTGTGGAAAGCCGAGGCTTCTCCGTAAAAGAAAGAACCTGGCCATTTTCTTCAACCAGTTCTCCAAATCGGGAAGGACGATGAACCCCGGTAACCGTGACGAGTTTATTATGGGACTTATGAAATGCTAATAGTTTCTTTACATCGACATCAGCAAGCCCATCTCCATAGGTCAGCATATTGACTTCCGAATCCAGGTATCTTTGAACTCTTTTTATTCTACCACCTTTCAGGGTATCCAGTCCCGTATCCACTAAGGTAACCTTCCAGTTAGTTTCATCATGGGAATTGTGATATTGAATATCTCCCGATGCCATATCCAATGTGAAATCATTATTAATGATTTCATATCGATAAAAATAAGTCTTAATAACATCCGCTTTCGTTCCCAAACAAATGATAAACTCATTGAATCCGTGGTGCGAGTATATTTTCATTATGTGCCACAGAATAGGTTTACTGCCTATCGGCACCATAGGTTTGGGAACGGCTTCGACCATCTGGCCAAGTCTCGTTCCCATACCACCGGCAAGAATTATGACTTTCATATATTGACCTGTCCCCCCTTACTTATGACGCCGGTATTTGCAAACTGCACCTGTCTGGTTTTCCACTCTAATAATGGTCTTACAGCAACGTCCGGCCACTCGCGCGTAAGGTCGCCTCTGACGCCGCCTGAACCCGGGTCAAATACATGAAAACTTATGACATCGCGTTCAATAACATGCCAGGTGGAGGGTCTAGTCATAATCCCTACCGTTAAGACAACTGTTCCTTCATTCAAGAAATTACCCGGTATTCTACATGTACCACGATAGAGCCCGACCGGCCGTTTTCGGTTGCGCCAGTCCGGGTCTAAATTATTCATTGACACGAATATCAGCAGGCCTGATTCGCTATTAAAGTTAAGTCCGTCCTGAATGGGCCAGCCCTCCTGCAGCACCTGAAATTCCATCTCAACATCGATTGGTTCCTGGATATTGAACTCGCTGGTGACCTCGCCCTTTGCGTTTTTGGCGCGGACGGCGCGCAGGCGGACGACGTCACCTCCAGGAGCGGTCTTTATGTCATCCCACTTTCTTTCCGCGCTGGTGTGCAGGCCGGTGCCAAGATAGCGTTTGACAACGTGTTCTGTCGGGCCGTCTTCAGCGATGGCGCCCTTTTCCAGCAGTATTGTCCGGCGGCAGAGGCTCTTGACGGCGGCCATATTATGAGAGACGAACATGACCGTCCGCCCACCGCCAGCCAGGTTCTCCATTTTACCCAGGCACTTCTTCTGAAACTCGGCGTCACCGACGGCCAGAACCTCATCCACCAGCAGAATCTCAGGCTCGAGGTGGGCGGCGACGGCAAAGGCAAGCCGGACATACATGCCACTGGAATATCTTTTGACCGGGGTATCTAGGAACTTTTCTATTTCAGAGAAGGCCACGATTTCATCGAACTTTCTCTCGATTTCTTTTTTCTTCATACCCAGGATGCCGCCGTTCAGGAAAATGTTCTCCCGTCCGGTAAGCTCGGGATGGAATCCGGTGCCCACCTCGAGGAGGCTGGAGATGCGGCCGTGAATCTCGACAGAGCCGGAGGAAGGCTCGGTAATCCGGGACAGGATTTTCAAGAGGGTGCTCTTACCGGCACCATTCCGTCCGATGATACCCAGCACTTCTCCCTGTTTTACCTCGAAGGAAACGTCTTTCAGCGCCCAGATAACATCTGATTCGCCATTGTTTTCTACATCGCTCTTGAATCGGGTGAGGTTGCGTAACCTGTTGAAGTTCTTTATCGGCGCGCTGAAACCCTCCATTATCGCCTCGCGGAGGGTCTTGTAGCCCTTTTCGGCAGCGCCTATCCTGTAGAGCTTGGACAGATTTTCGACCCTTATCATCGTCTCTGGCATAATTAAATAATATCCGCAAAATAGCGTTCGGTCTGCCTGAAGTACAAAGCGCCGATAATAAACAGGCTCAGGCTTACGGCGGTAGAAATGAGGAGCATCTGGGTAGGGAAGGCTACGGTACCCAGCAAGGCTGAGCGAAAACCTTCGATAACTCCGGCCATCGGATTCAAGGCGTATAAAAGTCGGTATTTCTCGGGCAACATGGAAGTCGGGTAAACTATCGGCGAGGCGAACATCCAGAATTGAATTAGGAATGGGATGGTAAATCTAAAATCACGGTATTTTGCGCTCAGTGGAGCAAGAATCATACCTACCCCGGCGGCGGCTAACACCATCAAGATAACCAGCAACGGCAAAAATAGTGTCGTAATGGTGGGATATATCCGGTAATACAACATCATAGCAATCAGTATGACAAAGGCGATGGCAAAATCCAGCAGACCAGCCAGAATCGGCGCTAAGGGGGCTATGAGACGGGGGAAATATACCTTGGATATCAAGCCACCGCTGGAAATGATGCTGTTACTTGCATTCGATACGGAGGTGGAGAAGTATGTCCAGGCTACCAGAGCCGAATAGCTGAAGACAGGGTATGGAATACCGTCCGATGGCAATTTTGCCAGCCTGCCGAAGAAGATGCTAAAGACAACCATCATGAAAAAGGGCTGGATGATTGCCCAGAGCCCGCCGAGCACCGTCTGCTTATAGCGCACCTTGATATCACGGCTGACCAGAAAATAGAACAGGTCTCTATATTCTACCAGTTCCTTGAAGTCTATTAGCTGCCAGCCCTTTTTGGGCTTGATAACCAGATAAGGTTTTGCTTCCATCATCTCCAATTAGAGTGTATCGTCACGCGACAGAATAATCAAACTCCAGCAAACTTTGGTCTGCGCCAGAATACAGCCTTTACCAAACATTATTTCATCGAGATTCAGGAAAGAACTTCGGGGACGCTGCTAGGGACTCTCTGATAATAGGTAGCCTACCAAGCTTCTCACCCGTCGAAACCAGATGCCGATTAGCCATTTCGGTTATGTATGTCACTTAACCGTTTCACTAAGACGTTTAGTATTACGCCGGTAAAGACGCTCAACAGGCCGATGGTGATGAATAGTATCGATGCTAAGGCGGTTCCTGTAGCCAGCACCCTCGAGCTGAAATAAAAATTCCATATTACCACGGCGCTGGTGGCTATTCCCATCGCCAAGAAGATACCTCCGAACAAGCCAAAGAACAACAGAGGCCTTCTCTCGGAAATCATCACCATTATCCGGTTCAGCACCCCGAATCCGTGTACTATCGGATTCAATGTCGAGCCATCTTCCGTATAAGTAACAGAAATAGGTACTTCTGTAACCTTTAGTCCCTTAGAAATGGACTCAGATACTATCTCGGATGATATCGCCATCCCTTGTTCCTTCAGGTCTAGCGTGGCTATCGCTCTCCTGGAATAAGCTCTAAACCCGGATTCGGTATCCGATAGTTTTCTCCGGGAGGCGATGTAGGTTAGCTTTGCCAGTACCTTCTGCCCCAGACGACGATAGGCGGCAATCTCATTTTTCTGCATTTCCCTCGAGCCGATAACGACATCCGAACCCTCAGATATGACTTTGACGAGGTTTGGTATCTCCTTAGGGTCATGCTGAGAGTCGGCATCGAGGATGACCAGAATATCGGCATTCCTCTTCTTTGCCTCAGCCAGAATGCTTCGTATGGCGTTTCCATAGCCCCGGTTCTTTCCGTGACGCACGACGATGGCTCCGGCCAGTTCGGCAACATTAGCGGTATGGTCGGTGCTCCCGTCGTCGACTACGAGGACCTCCTGGGCGTATTGCCTGGCCTGTAAGACAATGCTACCGACGTATTTTCCTTCATTGAAAGCTGGCATGCCGGCGATTATTTTTGGCAGGGGCGATTCCCTCATTATGTAACCTTCGAGCAATTGCAGCTATTCTCCCTGTTCTATGCTGCCGTACTCAGTTTCATACTAGCAATCCCAGCTAACATCTGTCAACTTTTTGGTTCAA
>CAZYNY010000070.1:0-13646 GCA_964648095.1 uncultured Nitrospirota bacterium
CGGCTTGCCTGTTACCGCTCAGGTAGAAAGGAGCGCACCGCCTCTTGCATCCCCCTCCATCTTTGTCAGGATAACTCCATCAATACCTATGTTATTACTAAATGACTCTGCAATATTAACAGCATCCTGTCCGGTCATTGCATCGGCAACCAATAGGGTCTCGTGGGGGCTCAACTTAAGCTTCATCTCCTTCAACTGCGCCATCAGTTCTTCGTCTATATGGAGCCTGCCGGCTGTGTCAAATATCAGGAGGTCGTAATAAAGTCTCTTGGCTAATGCAGACATGGCAATGGCAAGGGAATCTTTTCCGCTCTCCCTGTGCACATCAACACCTATGCTTTTCCCGAGGATCTCAAGTTGGTCTGCTGCTGCAGGTCTGTTCGTATCTGCGGCTACAATTAGAACCTTCTTTCCATCCTTTTTAAAGATATTCGCAAGTTTGGCTGTTGTTGTGGTCTTGCCGGAGCCTTGCAGTCCAACCAGCATAATGATCGTAGGTGGATTGGGTGAAAGAGAGATCGTTCCACCCTTCTTCCCCATAATAGCGCACATCTCCTCCCAAACGATCTTGACTACCTGCTCACCAGGGGTGATATTTTTCAGGACCTCCTGCTGGAGCGCCTTTTCTTTAACAGACTCTGTAAAAGATTTTACAACCTTGTAATTTACATCTGCCTCAAGAAGGGAAAGACGTATCTCTTTTAGGGCATCTGTTACATCCTTCTCTGTAAGAAGGCCCTTGCCCCGCAGTTTTTTGAACACATTATCTAGCTTTAAAGCTATACTTTCCAGCATCTTATGGCCTTTTTATGAAAAACTGATTTATCTTAAACAATTTATCTTTTAATGTCAACTAAAATTCTATTGGAATAAAACCAACTTGCTTGCATATCAAGGGGTTAGAAGGAAAGTCTATGCAGAGGTATTCAGGTTATGGCAAAATATAAATTAGACAGACTATTGCCTGTCTCTATTTTCCTGTTTAAGAAAAGAGGCTTGGTGGACCAGGGCAACTTAATACAGACTATTGAGAAAATTTGTCCGGATCTGCCTCCGGAAACCATAGAGGATTTCTTTTGCAGGATGGATAATGATTACTTCTCCCTCTATACCACGGAAGAGATAAGCAGACACATCAGCATGTCCGGCAGCATTGACCCTGAACACCCCCTTCAACTAAAGATCACCCCCAGAGGGGATAAAAGGTTCGATATTATCATAGTCTCATACGATTATTTCTCCGAGTTTTCCATAATTTGCGGACTGCTGGCATCTTTTGGTTTTGACATCGAGAAAGGTAATATCTATACCTTCTCCAGATCCAGGACAGAAAGCAGCCGAAGGAGCTTTCCAGCCAAGGGCGGAGGAAACAAAGGGAAGGTCAGCCCGTCCGGGTCTCCTGTAAAGATAGTGGACATATTCAACGTACGTCTAACAGAGGGGGATGGCTTTGACAGGTTAAAAGAGTTAGAACTACAAGATGAACTCTCCAGCCTTATCCGGCTTTTAAGGGAAGGGCTTTTTCAAGAGGCAAGGGAACAATTGAACCTGCGCCTGGCAGAATACCTGGAAAAGACAAAGGGCCTGTTTACCGGTCTCCTCTACCCTGTTGAGGTCCGGTTTAATAACCGCATCTCAAGGGAATGGACCGTAATGGACCTGCACTCAAAGGATACGCCTGCCTTCCTCTATGCCGTTTCAAATGCCCTTTCCATGAGGGGGATATATATCCATAAGGTCAGGATAGAATCAGTCGGCACAGAGGTGCTTGACAGATTCTACATATCAGACAGAGAGGGACATAAGATCCTTGGGAAGGAAGAGAAGAAGGCCCTCCGGATGGCCATGGTGCTGATCAAGCAATTTACACATTTCCTACCCAGGGCCCCTGATCCTGCGAAGGCGATCCTTGCCTTTGATCAGTTGCTTGATAAACTCCTGGAAGAAAAAAGACCGGGACATATCCTTTCCTTTGTCAGTGAAAGGGATGGCCTGGACCTCATGGCACATCTCCTTGGCACAAGCGATTTTCTCTGGGAAGAATTCCTGAGGATGCGGTTTGAAAACCTTATGCCTGTCCTTGAGGATCTTAAAGAAAGGCCGCTTAGGCCGGGCAAAAGGATTCTTTATCAGGAGCTATCCGCACACATTTCCGGGTGCAATACCATCGAAGAGAAGAAAAAGACCATTAACGAATTCAAGGACAGGGAGATCTTTTCCATCGATATAAAACACCTGCTTGACCCGCATACAACCCTTATCGATTTTTCCTGCGCGCTCTCAGACCTCACGGAGGTTGTACTGGAACAGTCATACCTAAGCTGTCATCAGGAGATCATAAAAAGGTACGGTATCCCCCTCAGCGAAGATGGAACAGCATGCAACTTCTCGATCTGCGGCCTCGGAAAGTTTGGAGGACGTGAGATGGGATACGCATCTGATATCGAGTTATTGTTCATCTATAGCGGACCCGGACATACCAACGGGGATAATTCCATTGACAACAGTCTCTATTTCGAACGCCTGGCTCAGGATATCATCGATTTTATCGAGGCAAGACAAGAGGGGATATTTCATATTGACTTAAGGCTAAGGCCTTATGGTACAGCCGGCTCCCTTGCAAATTCCATTGAAACATTTATGGCCTACTATAGTTCGCGGGGGGATGCAGCCCAGTTTGAAAGGCAGGCACTGATCAAATTGAGATGGGTAGCCGGAGATAAAACCCTCGGCCGGAGGCTGGAGGCGCACCGTGATTCCTTTGTCTACAGCGGCGAACCTTTCGACATGAGCGGGGCACTGCATCTCAGGAGACGCCAGGCACGGGAACTGGTAAAACCCGGTCAGGTAAATGTCAAGTATAGTCCCGGCGGCATTATCGATATCGAATATGCAGTACAGTTTATGCAGATAATGCATGGCAAGGGGCATGCCGGACTTATGACACCATCCACGATCAAGGCATTAGACGGCCTGGATAAGTTCGGGGTCATAGGGCAGGAAGATTATATATCTCTCCGTGAGGCATATATTTTCTTAAGGGCACTGATAGATGCCCTGAGGATAGTAAGGGGAAACGCCCGGGACATCATACTGCCTGATGAGGACTCCCCTGAGTTTAAATTCCTTGCACGAAGATTCGGATACAGGGGAAGATACCGGGATAAAGAGACCAGGAGACTGGCAGAAGAGATCAAGCTTCACATGACAAAGGTCAGGCGTTTTTTTAATGCCCGCTTTAAGCCCTCCGGCGAGGAAGGTTGAGGCGGAAGCGGGACATATCGCCGGAATAAAAAAACCCCTGGAAGATCTTATTTACCCGGCCCGAGTGGAGATGATAATCGTGCAGCAACTTTTGGGCGGCGGTTCTGAATCCGGTCGCCCTGTAGCCCATCCTAAGCGCACAGGCCTTCAACTCCTCCTCCTTTGAAGGAATGGAATGGATCTGAAAATCATAAACCATCTGGAGTTTATTTTCGACGTCCCTTAAAAATATATATGCAGCAGAAAGAAAGCTGTATTCTTCTTCGGAGATGAGCAGTTTTTTAAAGAGGGCACGCAAGGCATTCAGGGTATTCCTTTTATGTATTACAGGGAATCTTCTTCCGAAAGAAACCTGAAGGGACTGGACTATAAACTCGATCTCCCGTATGCCCCCGGATCCGAGCTTGACATGCCGGCGGCCAAGCCCGCGATCAGACATCTTTTGATTGATTCGCTCTTTGATCCGCCTTACCTCGGAAATGGCATTTCCATCAAAAGGCCGGCGAAATATAAAGGGCCGGATCATCGAAATAAACCTCTCACCAAGGGCGCGATCCCCAGCCACAGGCCATGCCTTGAGCATGGCAATCCTCTCCCATGTCTCACCTCTTGAGGCATAGTATTGCCGGCAACTACTAAGAGAATTGGTTATGTTCCCTGTTCTGCCTTCCGGCCGCAGCCTCAGGTCTGCCCGGTAGAGATAGCCTTCGTCAGTAACATCAGACAGCGCCCCGGTAATCTTCCGGGCCAGATGCTTAAAGTAGTCTGCTTTTGATATGGATGCCGATCCGGTCTTTGACCGGTTTTTTGATGTACCCTCCCGGTCTGACGAACAAACATAGATAAGATCAACATCAGAACTGAAGTTGAGCTCACCTCCACCTAGTTTGCCCATTCCGATGACAGCAAAGCCGGCACGTATCTTCCTTCCCCCTGTACCCTGCCCCCTGTTCATGGATAATTTACATGTCTCATATGCCTTCTGAATCAGTACCTCGGCAAGGATCGACAGGGATGCCAGGGTCCCTTCGACATCAGAGATCCTCAGGAGGTCACGGATTCCAATTAATAGGATCTCCTTCCTTTTAAAGATACGCAGTATATCCAGCTTCTTTTCCTCGGTTCTCAAATATTTCAGGGCAATAGAAAGATCCCGCATCAGATCCCTCTTTTTCCGGTTTTTATAAAGGATCTCAGGATCAGAGACCCAATAGAGATAATGCGGATCCCTTATAAGTATCTCCGACATAAACGGGCTGCCGCCGAAGATCTTTGCCAATAGCTCAAGGGTGCGCGGGTTCTCTTTAAGATAAGACAAAAAGCGGATCTTATTGACAGCCGCCTTTGTGAATCTTTCAAGATAATTTAAGGCCTGATCAGGGTCCGCAGATCGTGAAAGGCAGAAAAGGAGTTCTTCGATTATTTCTGAGAGGAGCTGTCTTGCCATGGGATCATCGGCCATCGCCTGAAGATTGGCATCAGCCTGTTCTGTCTCCTTAAACCCATAGGGACTGAGCATGGCGGCCGCCTGGTGTCGATCCAGATGTGGGGCCAGGAGAAGATCCTTTAGATCAAGTTGCATCATACTCTTAAAACCTACACTCCTTTAGATTCGACAAGCTCACTACAAGTTAATATGATTATATAGTTGCGGAAGATGATGAGGCAAGATGGGAGCAAACCTTATATCAGGGACCGGGTAAAGTCTTAATATCCACCAGCTTCTCTAACTTGATTTTCCAACCAGACTGCAAGATCATCCTGAGGGATTGGTTTGCTTATGAGATATCCCTGGGCCGCATCACAGCCGGCAAGGGCAAGTCTATCCAATATATCCTTGGTTTCCACTCCCTCAGCAACCACTTTAAGGCCCAGGTTGTGGGCAAGCTCAATAATCGAACCCACTATAGCAGCGCTGTTCTCATCCGCCATCATATTCATGACAAATGACTTGTCTATCTTGATCTCATCTACGGGGAGCCTCTGAAGATAGCTCAACGATGAATATCCCGTACCAAAGTCGTCGATGGAAAAGCGGATTCCCATGGCAGTCAACTGAGTGATGATCTCCATTGCAAGGTCCGGGTCTGCCATAATTATACTCTCAGTGATCTCAAGTCTGAGGAAGTTTGATGCAACGCCCCAGGTAGAAAGCAGCCCCCTTATATTGTCTAAGAGTTGCGGGGCTTGAAGGCTCCGCACCGAGAGGTTTACCGCCACGCTGATCTCAATCCCTGCCTTTTGCCAGCTCCTGGATTGACGAAGCGCCTCTTTTACTACCCATAAAGTGAGCTGTTTTATAGACCCGGTATGTTCTGCAAGGGTAATAAACTGATCAGGTGGGACGATGCCAAGTCGCGGGTGCTTCCAGCGCACAAGGGCTTCTACTCCTATTGTTTTGCCGGATTTTAGATCTATTTTCGGCTGATACAACAGAAAAAACTGATCAACATCTATGGCATGGCGCAGCTCTCCCATGAGGGCGAGGCGTTCTGGACTGTATCGATCATACTTGGGGGAGTAGACAGCAACGCCGCCTTCTGTCTCTTTGGCCTTGTACATGGCGGTATCAGCATGCTGAATCAGGGTAACGGCATTCTCACCATGGCCCGGATAGAGGGCTATACCTATACTTGCGCTTATATCAATGGAAAGCCCTGATAATAAAAAGGGTTCTTCAAGCCTTTCCAGGATCTTCTTTGCTACCTCGGTAGCGCCCTCTGAGTCTGATTTTATCAGAAGCATTGCAAATTCATCCCCTCCCAGCCGTGCAACCGTATCAGCTTCACGGAGCAGGTCTCGCAGCCTTAACCCCACCTGTTGTAACAGCAGGTCGCCATTATAGTGTCCAATGGTGCTGTTGATCTCCTTAAAGCGGTCTAAGTCCATTATGAGAAGGGAAAGGGATCTATTTTCTCGTTTTCCGATAACAATCGCTTGCTGTATGCGGTCGTAGAGCAGGATACGGTTTGGAAGATCGGTAAGGATATCGTAATAAGCCAGATGATGGGCCATCTCTTCAGCCTGTTTGCGTGCTGTAATGTCAATAACCATTCCTGATAGGACATCTCCGTCAAGGGTTGCGCTTACGAGCACATTCCTGGTTTCACCTTTTTTTGAAAGCACCTCAAGTTCAAGATTAGAAACCTTACCGGTTTTCTTGAGATCTTCTATCAATGCATCCCTGTCTTTTAGATTTTTATATCTTGGAACAGCGCCCTTCGATTTCATCTCCTCCGGTGATTCAAACTCATATATCCCGGCTAAGGCATTATTGGCATAAAGGATTTCACCCTCAAGACTGCTCTGATATATACCTACAAGGGCATTTTCCGCAATATTCCGGAATTTACTCTCCGAGGCCTTCAACGCCTCTTCGGCCTTCTCGCGCCCCCGTCTTACCTGGGCATCGCGCAACTCCCTTTCAATGGCAGGGACAAGCCGCGCCAGATTCCCTTTCATGATGTAGTCATTGGCGCCGGCCTTCATGGCAGCCACAGCGGTCTCCTCGCCTATAGTGCCTGACACGATGATGAACGGGATATCGAGCGCCCTGGCCTTAAGGACTTCCAGCGCAGCACGGGCATTGAAGTTAGGCATAGTGTAATCGGATATAATGATATCCCAGGTCTGCTGATCCAGCGCCATGCCCATGGCCTCAGATGTGTCGACCCTTTCATAGACAGGATCATATCCTCCGCGCCTTAGCTCCCTTAAGACCAGTTCTTTGTCGTCTTCGGAATCCTCTACTATCAATACACGAAGAGGTATACCCATCTATGACCTCCTGATAATTGGCGGGGCCTCATTTAGGACCAGCCAGTAAAGTCCCAGTTTCCTTACTGCTTCTACGAAGATGCTTAAAGGTAAAGTGGATAGCCACACCCATTTTCTACTTGTCTCCCAGCCATGTTGTGGTCTCTTCATGGGGCATCGGCCTGCTTATAAAATAACCCTGGCCATAGTCGCAACCAAGCGAAGCCAGCCTATTCAGTGTTTCCTCATCCTCAATCCCCTCGGCTACCACCTTAAAACCCAGATTGTGGGCAAGCTCTATGATAGAGCGCACGATTATGGCACTGCCCTCATTTACCATCATCTTCATAACGAAAGATTTATCTATCTTAAGCTCATCCACCGGGAGGCTTTGGAGGTATGACAAGGATGAATATCCTGTTCCAAAGTCGTCGATAGAAAAGTGTATCCCAATATCGGTTAACTTGGCAATGATCCCCATCGCAAGTTCCGGATCAACCATGATTATACTCTCTGTGATCTCAAATCTTAGTGAACCAGATGCTACGCCCCATGCGGAAAGAAGCCCTATTATTTGGTCTTGGAACTGCGGGGCTTGAAGGCTTCTTACCGAGAGGTTCACTGCCACAGAGATCTCAATGCCTGCCTGATGCCATCCTCTTGATTGGCGCAGCGCCTCTTTTAGCACCCAGAAGGTGATCTCTTTTATCAGGCCTGTTTGTTCTGCAAGGGAGATGAACTGATCAGGCAGGATAACACCTAATTTTGGGTGCTGCCAGCGCACTAGGGCCTCTAAACCAATTGTCTGGCCAGATCTAAGATCTATCTTTGGCTGATACATTAGGAACAGATGATCCTCATCTATAGAGTGGCGAAGCTCAGCCATGAGACTAAGACGGGCAGGGGAATATTGGTCATACTGGGGAGAGTAGAGGCAGAGGCCGCTTTCCATCTTTTTGGCCGTATGCATTGCTATATCCCCCTTCCTCAGTAAGGTATCGGCATCCCCGCCATGGCCAGGGAATAGGACAATACCTATACTTACAGAAACATCCAAAGAAAGCCCCTCTATAAGAAATGGCTTCTCCTGTTCTTTTCTGATCTTCTTTGCGACCTGTAGAGCCCTGTCGGCATCTGTATCTGATAAAAGGAGCGCAAATTTGTCCCCCTCCAGACGCGCAATTATGCTTGCTTCATGCACGGCATCCTGCAAGCGCTCCTTTATCTGTTTTAATATAATGTCGCCGTTTTGATGGCCCAGGGTGAAATTGACCTCCGTGAAGCGGTCGAGGTTAACTATTAATAGAGCAAAAGAGCTGCCTTCAAGCTTTGAGGTAAGGATAAGCTCAAGCAGGCGATCCCGAAGCATAGTGCGGTTTGGAAGACCGGTTAGAAAATCATGATAAGCCAGATAGATAATCGTCTCCTCTGCCTTTCTCCTCTCCTCCCTTGACTTTGCTTCTCTCATCTCCCTTTCAACGGCAGGGAGAAGCCGCTTCAGATTTCCTTTGATGACGTAGTCATGCGCCCCATTTTTCATGGCTTCTACTGCTTTATCCTCGCCAATCGTACCTGAGACAAATATAAAGGGTAGATCGATCCCCTTCAGCTTCATGATTTCCAGCGCCTCAGTCCCTCTAAAATGCGGCATAGTATAATCGCTGATAATGAGATCCCATGTTTTATGATCCAGGGCGGCGCCAAAGGCCTCGCGTGTATCGACCCGCTCATATACAGGGTCATAGCCGCCACGTTTAAGTTCATGCACAACTAATGCGGCATCATCCTCTGAATCCTCAACTATCAATACACGAACAGGTTCGCCCATTTAAACCCTCCTCTTTGTTGGCGGCTCTTCATTTAAGAGGAGCCAATATAAACCGAGCTGTCGTATTGCCTCAGTAAATTTATCAAAGTCTACGGGCTTACATATATAACTGTTGGCGCCAAGGCTGTAACTATCAATCAGATCTTTCTCCTCCTTAGATGAGGTAAGAATAACCACAGGAATAAGCCTTGTCCTCTCATCAGTACGGATGCGGCGCAGCACCTCCAGGCCATCCATTCTTGGCATCTTCAAATCGAGCAGGGTGACTGAAGGCATAATATTTATGTCCCTGCCTTTGTACAGACCGGTTCCAAAGATATAATCAATCGCCTCAACCCCATCATGCGCTACAATTATCTCGTTAAGGATATTATTTTTCTTCAGCGCACGTATGGTCAACACCTCATCGTCCGGATTGTCTTCTACCAGCAATATAGTCCTATTCTTCACTCTAAGCTTCTCCTTATAAGTTAAAGAGTAAAGTAAAAAGTCGCCCCGCCTTCCATTTTGCCTTCGGCCCAGATCTGACCGCCATGGCGGTGGATAATACGCTGGACCGTTGCAAGCCCGATTCCTGTCCCGGAAAACTCAGCAGTAGAATGGAGTCGCTGAAAGGCGCCGAAGAGTTTTTCTGAATAGGCCATGTCAAAACCGGCACCATCATCCCGGATAAAAAAGGCCGATCTGCCCCCATATTCTGTAACACCAAATTCTATCTTTGCATCCCGGTGTTTTTCAGTAAACTTCCATGCGTTACCAAGCAGATTTTCCAGGGCAATTCTAAGCAGGTGTGCATCGGCATCTGCATAACGCCCGGGCGTAACCACAAATTCTACTTTACGCTCCGGCTGGTTCCTTCTAAGCTCTGCGGCAATCGACTGCACAAGTGCGCTCATATCAACCCTCTCCCTATGCATCTCACTCCGGGTCACGCGGGAAAGACCTAACAAATCATCGATGAGCTGCCCCATCCTCTGACTTGCGGCACTTATTCTATGGAGATAGTCTTTGCCCTGATCATCCAGCCTGTCCGTATATTCCTCAAGCAGCGCCTGGCTGAAACCGTCGATGCTCCTTAAGGGCGCCCGAAGATCATGGGAGACCGAGTAAGAAAAGGCCTCGAGTTCGCGATTGGAGACTTCAAGCTGTTCGTTTAATCTCCTTAATTCATCCTCTATTTTTTTAAGTTCAAAATTCTTCTGTATGGCCGCCTCGTATGTGGAAAGAAGGAGATTCAGGATCTGAAGGCGATCAGATGTGATAAAGTATTTCTGACCTGCAAAGAAGATCTCAACGCCCATCTGTATCTTCTCGTCACGCCTAAGGTCCCAGTTCGCCAGGAGATACTGGATACGCGAGAGGAGGTACCTTTCCTCATAAGGTTTTGTAATGAAGTTGTCTGCACCGCACTCTAATCCCTTTACAACATCCTTTGGGTCTGACAGGGAGGTTAAAAGGATTACCGCGATCTCTTTTAGGTTCTCATCTGATTTGATTTTTTTGCAGAGCTGGTATCCATCCATATGGGGCATGATGATATCGGTGATAACGATCATGGGCCTATTATTATTTATTAAGTCAAGCGCCTCCTTGCCATTGCCGGCAACTAAAACATGATAGTCGTGCTGCTCTAAGATGTGTCTTAGCTGCTCAGCCTGGGTCGGGCTGTCTTCAGCAATAAGGATTTCTACCTGGTCGTTCCTTAATCTTCTTTCCGCTTCCATAGATCTATCCCCCCTATTTTTTATTCCTTATTAGACCTTGAAGTGCCGCTGCAATACCTTCAGGCGGGAGCACATAGGTAGCCGCATCAAGCTTCATGGCCTCTCCGGGCATACCATAGACAGCAGAACTCTCCTCATCCTGCACAATCGTAATGGCGCCTTTCTCTTTCATAAGCCTCAACTCTTCGGCGCCATCCTTTCCCATGCCTGCAAGCAGAACCCCGACTGCATTATCACCAAAAAGATTTACAACAGAACGGAAGAGATAGGAGACAGAAGGCCGCAGGCCATTTTCAGGCTTATCTTTACATAAAGAAATTCGGTTATTCCTGTCTATCCCCATCTGATATTCCTCGGGGGCAACATAGGCATGCCCTGGAAGTATATACTCGCCCTGGCAGGCCAACTGAACCTGAAAGCCTGACGATTGGACGAGCCATTCAACAAGACCTTCAGTAAATCCGGCAGACATGTGCTGTACGATTAACAGAGGAAGGGGGAGATCTTTTGGGAGCCTTGATAAAATAGTTTGAATGGCGATCGGTCCGCCGGTTGAGGCGCCGATGGCTACCATCCGGATGTCTGTCTGCGGTGGTAAGGGCAGGGGAGTTACGCAAACAGCCCCTGCATCATGTTTTGGCCGGCGCCATCTTCTTATCACCTTGACCTCGGCCATAAGTTTTACGGTTTGAACCAATTCTTTTGCACTCTCCTCATGCCCGGCCCGACCTATGCCTTCCGGCCTGGACAAAACAGCTACTGCACCCGATTCCATTGCACGGAAGGCCACGCTTACCTCCTTTGTGTCAAAACTCCCTGAGACAATAACTATAGGCGCAGGATTTGTCTCCATGATCCTCCTGGTTGCCTCCAGGCCATCCATCTTAGGCATATTGATATCCATGGTAATAACATCAGGCTTCTTATTTCTTACGAACTCTATAGCCTCTTCCCCATTGGTTGCAGTTCCGATTACCTCAATCTCATGATCAGAACTCAGGATATGCACCAGAAATTCCCGTACAACTGGCGAATCTTCTACAACAAGGACATGGATCATATCAGCCTCCTGATCGCCTCCAACAGATTGCCCTGGTCAAAGCTGCTTTTAACTATATATGCATCTGCACCGGCATCTATTCCACGCTCCCTGTCTTCGCGGGACTCCAGGGCCGTTACCAGCACCACAGGGAGTTCCGAAATCTTCTTGTCCGCACGTATCCTTGCCGTGAGATCGAATCCATTCATTCTAGGCATATCCACATCTGACACTACGATATCAAATTCGCCGCTTTTAAGCTGCGTAAAGCCGTCTATACCATCAACGGCGGTCTTAACATCATATCCGGCCGCCTCCAGGATATTTTTAAGCAGCGTCCTTGCAGTAATGGAATCTTCCGCCACAAGGATCGATTTTCTCTTTGCCTCTTTGTCCATTAAAGGGGCAGGGGCCTCTCTCAAGGCAGGCGCGCCTGACCGCACGGCAGATTTCATCAGATCAGGTATGTTTAAGATCGGCACTACCCTTCCGGAGCCAAGCATGGTGGCACCGGCTATGTTTCTTACACGGGAAAGCTGTCTTCCAAGACCTTTAACCAGCACTTCCTGTTCACTCAGGATCTCATCTACTGCAAATGCTATGCGCTGGGAGGAATGACTTATGATAACCAGTTGCATCTTGTCCGAAGAGTCATCCCGCCCCTCCTTTCCCGGAAGACCTAATGCGCTTCCCAGCCTTACAAGTGACATGGCCTGCCCATTGATCTGGACTGTTTCCCTATTTTCAACTGTTTTGATCTCCCCTTTGTTTATCCTCACTGCCCGCTCCATGTTAATTGAAGGCAGGATAAAGAACTGCTCCCCCACGCGGACCAAGATCCCCTTGAATGTGGCCAGGGTCAGCGGCAGGGTAATAAGAAATCTTGTCCCAAGGTCTGGATGGTTCTCTAAAGAGATAGTGCCTCCAAGTTTCTCTACCTTCTCCAAAACGATGGCAAGCCCTAACCCCCTGCCTGAGATGTCCGTTATAATTGGACTTGTGGATAGACCGGACCGGAAGATAAGCCACAGGGCCTCTTTTTCACTAAGCCTTTCAGTCTCTTCCCTGGAGATAATGCCGCCCTTTATTGCCACTGCCAGGACCTTTTCAATATCAATACCCACCCCATCATCAGAGATTATGATCTCAACCTTATCTCCATCCTTGGGCAAGGTTTTTATCGTAACCTTACCGCGGAGAGGTTTATTCTTTCCCTCCCGCTCTTTTGGCTTCTCGATACCATGATCGATGCAGTTCCGAACGATATGGAGGAGCGGGTCTTTCATCTCCTCCAGGATCCGCCTGTCTATCTCTATCTCTTCCCCCTTGATTTCCAGATCCACCTCCTTGCCCTGATCGGATGAGAGGTCCCGGACAAATTTAGGAAAGATCTCAAGAAGGGAGGAACAGGGCAACATCAGCACCTTTTTCATATCCTCCAGGAGATCATCAACCATCCTCCCGATCGTACGATGATCATGTTCAGCAGAACTTGAAAACACCGCAAGTCTGGCTTCAAGTAATTTCATGAAGGTATTATTCCATTCAAGAAACTCCTTTAACTGTGAATTACGTAGCGTAGATTGCGGATTTGTTAATCCATCAATCCTAAATCCTGAATCCGGAATCCGGAATTTCAACCTGTCCTTCTCCCATCCCTCAAGGGTTGTCAGGGTCTCCCGCAGTTCAGCGGCATGCCGGCCTGCCATGAGCTTTGCAGAAAGGAGCTCTTCGATTTTAAGGAGAAGTGAGTTTAGTCTTGCCGTGGATATCCTTACGGTATCTGAAAGGGCGGGGGACGGGGGTCTACTCCCCCCTGCAACCTGCTCCCTGATCCCGGCCTCCTGTTCCCCGACTCCCGCTGCCTGCTCAGCCGGCGTAACTGTGGCAGAGGCCAGGAGCCTACTTATCGCATCTGTTTGCTTATAAATCTGATTAAAGAGTCCTGGCGATAAAGCTGTCTCTTTTCGTTTCAATGCAGCAAAGACACCCTCTAAAGACTGGCAGATCGTCTCGATCTCTGTTATGTTCACTG
>CAZYNY010000070.1:13656-16928 GCA_964648095.1 uncultured Nitrospirota bacterium
GGCAGCGCCTTTCAGGCTGTGCGCCTCCCTGAAGACCGCCTCAATAATCTGTACCTGTCTTTCAACGACAGGTGTCTTTTCCAATTCCAATAGTCCGGAGGAGATCTTTTTTATATGCTCCTCTGCCTCGACCTTAAATGTCGCAAGGAGCCTTTTTAGAAACGCATCATCCCTTTTGGGCATATCTATCCTAAACCTTATACTGCTCCACCAACTGCTTTAACTTACCACCAAGCCCCTGTAAATTTTGCGCTGCCGTCTCAAGCTGTTTCATGCCGGAGATGTTTTGAGTGCTTGCCTGCTTTATATTCTCCATTGCCAGGGCCACCTGATCCATGCCTACTAACTGCTGCTGGCTTGAGGCTGCTATCTGGATGGCCGCCTGGGATGCCTCGGTGGCGCTGTCTGCAAGCGCCCTGATCGCCTCACCCGCCTCCGCTGCCTGCCTTACCCCGGTCTCTGCCGCCTTTGATCCCTGTTCTGTCACCATAACCATAGAACTCATCGCCTTTTGTACATCGGTCAGGATAGACCTTATCTTTGATGTTGCCTGCCTTGATTGTTCGGCAAGGGTCTTTACCTCCTGCGCTACAACGGAAAAACCCTTCCCCTGCTCCCCTGCCCTTGCGGCTTCTATAGAGGCATTAACGGCAAGGAGGTTAGACTGCCCTGCAAGGTCATCCACCGTTGCTATGATCTCTCCTATGGCCTGACTCTGCTCGCTTAGCCTCATTACAGATTCGGCGATAGACGCCATCTGTTCACGGATTCTATTCATCCCTTCAACAGACTCCTCTACAGATTTCTTACCTGCACTAGTCGCACTCGCCGCCTTCTGGGCGGACTCGGAGACATACTTTGCCTTCTGGCTTGAGACCTGGGCTGTCTGCTTTACCTCCTCGGAGGTAGAGGCCGTCTCTGCTACTGCTGCTGCTGTCTCTGTTGCACCTGCGGCTACCTGGGTTGATGTGGCCACTATCTCGGCTGCTGATGTGGCAAGGAGGGCTATGCCTTCTTTGATCTCCCTGTTCATCTCGCGGATATTCTCCACCATCTTCCGGAATGTCTGGGACAACAGACCTACCTCGTCTGCCCGGCTATCGGTAGAGACATTGACCGTAAGATCCCCAGATGCAATCCTCTCGGCCACACCAGATATCTCCTTGAGAGGATCAGATATCATCCTATTGAGCAGCACAGCCAACCCTATGCCTATAAAAAGGGCAATCAGTCCTACACCTATAAATATAGAAACGGATCTCTTTGCATTTTGCGCAGACTCAATCATCCGTTGTTGCGCGTTTCTCTCCTCCTCCTCTCCCAGTTCCTCGGCAATAGACCGCATCTTCTTCCAGCGTTCCAACTGGACACCCAGGGCTAACTTTTTGGCCTCCTCGATCTTTCCTTCATAAATCAATGGAATAACTTCGGAATCCCTTGTATGTTGAAAAGCCTCTCTCGTGGTCTTTAGTTCTTCAAGCTTAAGGAGAACTTGGGGGTCATTCCGGCTCCGTTCGAGGAGTCTTTGCATGATCTTATCTACCTTTTTGGCTCGATCCTTGATGTCCTGATGCCATGTCTCCTGATCCGATCGCCTGGTCACCAACATCATATCCAACAGATCTGCCCGTATCCCGTTCTGATTAGCTCTAAGATCCCAAAGATCTATAACCTTGACAAGGTCGTCTTCATACAAACTTTTTTGGGATTTCTGGATTGCTGTAATACCCGAATAGGCTGTTATGATAACTACGAAGAGCAAAAGGATAATCGAACCAAAACCAAAAAAGAGCTTTGCCCGCATCGGAAGATTAAGAAGCCATTTCATAAGCTATACCTCCAAAAAAGTTAGTTTTGAGTTACGTGTTTTGAGCTTAGAGTTATAACTCCAAACATTGAACCAGAAACTCTAAACTTTAAACTTCTTCATGCACAACAATCTTCCTGTCCGATAAAAGCCTCCCTGCATCTAATATCACCACGGTCTCTTTTGTAACCCCCCTTAGATACTCCTCCCTGATACCTGTAAGGGTCGGGAGTGACGGCTGGATCTCATCGATGCCGATAGCCCTCACACCGATGATAGAATCAGCCAGTATCCCGAATTCCATTGTCTTGTCATGAAGGATGATAACCCTGTTAAGATCAGTGAGCCCCCTTTCCGGGAGGTCAAAGAATTTCTTTATATCTATGACAGAGATGATCTGGCCACGCACATTTATGATACCAAGGACAAAGGGCGGGACGTTCGGCAGAGGCGTCAACTCTTTTAGCGGATAGACCTCACGAGCAAAGTTGGATTCTACGGCATATCTTTCATAGGCCAGGAGAAATTCAATCACCTCGATATATTCTCCTGTCTCCTTCTCTTTTGGTTCTTCTGCAAGCGCTACGGCACGCGCTTTTAGGGTCTTTTTCTTCTCCTCCGGTGTCGGCGTCCACCCATGCTCAAGCCTTTTACGCGTAACCTCTATATGTTGATAAACCTCATTCCAGTTGATAGTCTTTGTCGGTTTCTTTTGTTTGGTTGAATTTTCTTCCTTCATGCGACCATCTCCCTGGGCATCATCTGAATAATGATCTCTGATAGCCTTCCTGCACTAATCCCATTCGACTCAGGCACTGTCTTATCCTTCTGGTAATCCTTCAAGAGATCTAAGGCGTTTCCAAAGTGCCTTTTTGATTCTTTGAGCCTTCCCTGCCTTGCAGCAAGATTTCCCAGGGCAAAATGGGCAAGGATAAGGTCCTTATCCAGATAGAGCGCTTTTTTGAGTGAAATGACCGCCTCAGCCGTCGCCCCCTGCTCCAATAGGATCATAGCCCGGTGATAGTAGAGGCCGGGGTTGAGCTTCTCAGAAGCTATTGCCTTCTCACACCAGATCAGGGCCTCAGAAAGCTTCCCCTGGTTGGCATAGGCCCTGGATAGAAGGGCAATATTCTTAGGGTTCGCCTGTTCATGCGTGGAAAGGGCTATAACTTTTTTTATCGCCTCCTCATAATAGCCCTGTTCGTACAGGGCATGAGCTTCCACATACGGAGTTTTTAATTCCTGCTCTTCCATAGCCTCTATATGCTCCTCTGACTTAAGCGGAAAAATCTGAAGCGCCGGTTCGGCAATTTTCGGTTCGGAGCCTAGAGCTTCTGGTTCTGTTTTGAAAGATGGCACGCTGTCAGTCCAGAAAGACTCCAAGGTTCCGGTGGTTTTGACTTCTACAGATTTTCTCGGATTCATAATAAAATCACCCCTTCAGAGGTAATGATCATATATGGAT
>CAZYNY010000071.1:0-16430 GCA_964648095.1 uncultured Nitrospirota bacterium
TTCTACTCTAATTTATCATAGGGGAGGTGTCTCATCATTATTGACACAGAGGGTATGAAGTCCTGTCAGGAGTGTTATTTTACCCTTTAGTTCCTTATATCTTAAGAATTGCATACTTACCTCCTCATTATTTTTTTAGTTGTGCGAAACCATATACCGCCTCAAAAAAAAGACAAAAAGCTTCAAATTTCTTTTTTTGCTTTTCTTCGTCTTCTGTCTTTATTTTTTCAATACTCTGCTTAATAAACTCATAAAAGACGAGCATCTCACTTTTTTTCGTTGCTGCATATTTCGCTTTTGATTTCAACATCACTATAAGAGGAAATATCCTTTTGAAGCTCTCCCCTTTTTCAATTCTTGTCTTATAATGTTTTACTTCATCAAAAAACTTTCTCACTTGATGGGTAGATAGTTTCTTTTCAGTGAATTTTGCTGCAATCTCCATCGCATCTTGATCCAATAAATCAGGTCTTATATTCATATGCTCATCTAAAAAATCTTTCACCTGAATACTCATGTATTACCTCCTTTATCGTATTCTCTGTTTTTATATAAAGTCCAATAAACCGGAATTTTTAAATTTGTCATTAAGGTATCTTCTACCGGTGTCTGGTAGAGTCTCTGTATTGCAGTTAAAACATTTTCCTTAAACCATTCCTTTGATTCACTATCATCCCTTTTCACCAACCTCTCGTCAAGATTTCTTCTTACATCGTAGTTCATACGAGAGTGAAAAATAAGCTTGGCAACATCCCCTTTTTTGAAATCCAAATACATCTTATGATAGGTAAGTAATTTATGTATGAATCTTGTAGTCAATATGTCGTCAAAGTCATGATTCCCTTTATTCAGAATATCTTTGAAAGCAATCAACCCATCTAACTCAGGCCACTTAACAGTAGTGTCGAAAAAGGTTATGCGGTCTTTACCTGATAATTTGGATGCTTCCAGATTTTGGTCAGCCAATTCAATCGCAGCGGAGATCGGATACTTGGGTTGAACGACTGCCAAACCCGCAGATATAGTAATGTTCTTATTGTTGCATGTAAACCGCCTGAATTCTTCATTTAGCCTTTTTGCAAATAATATTGTTTTCTCCCAAGGCCCAACGACAACCAGATCATCTCCGCCTGAATATACCGTATATATTTCCTTGAAACTAACATCTTCATTTAAAATTCTGTACATCCATCCTGAGAAAAACAAATCTATCATGCGTGACATAGTCAGGTATCTTGAAATTGTCAGTGTATTATTAAGCCCTTCGCTAAAAACAAGTCCGAGATTATCAATATCCGCCTTTAGCACACCGATCAATTGACTCCCTTCATACGCTTCATTATTTTCAAGTTGTTCAGATGACGCGGCGGCTATACAACTAAAAGTATAAAGATACTTCTCGCCTCTTCTTTTGTTCATCATTTCTATCTGCTCACAAGGGCGTGATTCTTTACACACTGAGCATAATGAATTATCATCGGAATAATTTTCAAAAGAAGGTGTGTAATTAGCTAAGAAACGATGAACTGTGCCGAGTGTCAATGGCTCTTTGTCAACCCCGTGATCTCTAATTCTTTGCACCACCAAATAGTCATCATCCCAATTATATTTTTTTAATGGCCGGATAAAATATTTATCGTTAAAAAAGAAAAAACAATCCCATGTGAGAGGTTTAGTTTTGTCTAAATTCTTCTTGCGCTCACCACTTTCATCGCAGCCAATAGCAAGATATACTGCATCAAGCAGTTTCCTTCCGATTATCTTGTCAATTGTGCATTTTTCACATAAGACTTTTTCGCTTTCCGTCGAATCATGAGGATCAGCATATTCAGCAGGGAATTTATTGCATGAGCGACAGTCATCTGCTCCTTCGCCATAGAGAGCATATTCAGCAGTTCTTATGAAATTACTTTCTTTCCATCCTGTGCTGTTGAGCAGAGAGGTTTCAAATTTCCTAACCTTAGATTTTTCAAGAGCGTTATACATCTCATCAACTCTGTCCCTGAAATTACATTTACGAGGTTCCTCGGCATCACCCTCCTCTTCATTCTCTTCTTTATCCAAGCTCTCTTTACCTGTCTTTTTATAAAAATCATCTCCTTGAATTGCCGTGTTCCAATCCATAATAAGAGACAACTCGCCGGAAAATTCCTCTAATAACCAGTCGGAAATTTCTCTATATATGGTTAACAACTTATTTTTTATATCACTACTATTCGGAACAAGGATTATGAATTTACCGCCAGCCGACATTAAATTGCAGCTAACTGGCAGATTCAATTCCCCTAAAATTTTAGTAATTATCACTTCTATGAGAGCAGACACATAAAATGACCTTGCCCGTAAACGTTTAGCGATTCCACCTTCTCCTGTAATTGCCGAGATTTGATATATATATTTCTGAATACCGGATAGGTCTCCACCTACAAGCAAGAATTTCTTTTCATCATCCTTCTTTATATACTTAACTTCCAATGTGTCATTGTAACTGTGATATTGATATAAGCATGCCGCAATGGCAGATGATGTTTTTAAATGATCAAAAATCGAAACATCGGCTATCGCAGGATGAGTATGGCAGGGCAGAGACCAGAAATATTTCTCAAAAATTGAATGAATTGTATTGTAGAATTTATTAAATGTTGCCTCTTCAGATTTAATCCCCCGCAGTTCATCCATAAATTGAGTAAAGAGATCCCCTGTTTCTCCTTTTTCTAACTTATTTTTATTTTCTATCGGAAAAGCATGGAATGAATCGAGCAAGGTGCCACCATATGCGAATATCTTGTGTTGGACTCCTTGACCAAGATCAACCGATGCAAATACCGGTTTCAACGAAACAAGCCTTCCCTTTGGTGGATAAGTCGTAACTCCTTCATCTTCCTCAAAGCGTTCCTTTGTTGAATAGCTGTCAGCCTTATGGACTATCCAGCCCCACGTCTCTTTTCCACTATGATGTTTTCTTATAGATTCTTCAAGCCTGTCCTTGTAAACCCACTCATCACGAATTTGCTTGGCGAAAAAATTTAATTCTTCATGCTCTCCATCGTCACTAAACTCATTTTTTCCGATAGCAAAGTCAGCTCCAAGTCGCTGATGGGTTCCTTTAAATTCTTCAATTCCTGTAATTCTGTGCAAAAACTTCCCCACATCATGCAGCAATGCCCCAAGTATTACTGTCTGATATTCCTTCTGGTTAAACTCTGTCATTTTGCTCCTTTCTCCAAGAGCCTTTTTAGAGTTTTTGCTTTTTTAAATATCCAGGTGGTGCCTTTAACAGCTTCCCCGGCTTCCTCTTTTGTATATTCTTTTTCAAAATAAAAGGGTAGAGGTTGGTAAATCCCGGCCTCTTTTAATAATTTATTGCCTGATTCAATATTTGTCATAGAACTATCTCCATCCTCTCTCCAGGCTTCCAGTCAGGTTTGAGGTCCCAGGCCCAGCTTCCGTCTTCAAGGATGATCTTTTTAGCATTCATGGCTTTTAGCCTCTCCTTCAGGGTCTTTATCACGCCCTTTATCACGCCCTTCTGGTCTTTAAGTATAATCCCTTCATCCATTATATCAAGGAGGATCAGTGGATTTTGGGAAAGGTCAGCAGGTGTCATAAATATTAATGAAGGATTCGGATAGTAACCCTTCTTAATGAGTCTTTTGAACTCCCTCCCTTCCTGTAACTCCAAAAGGATATTAACCCATCTTTTGACAGGATCGTATCCTACCTCTTTATGAAGAACTAAGATGTCTATGTCGCTATCTTTTCTGCCGGATCCCCTGGCAATGGATCCAAATAGGACAACAGAAAGGCTGACATCTTTGTCAAAGAACCTATCTAATCCGGAAATGATTTCATCCACAAATCTCTTATAGATTTTATAACCTATGCCCACTTTATGCCCCCTATCCCTTTCCCATCAATATCATGCAACAACGCCCCGAGTATTACCGTCTGATATTCCCTCTGATCAAACCCTGACATGGAATATACCTCCTCTAATTACATGATCAAGCCTATCATTTTTAAGACCTTCTGTAAATCATGGAAATCTTTTCTCCCTGTTTTCTAAACATCTCCACCTACTGGGGACAGATGATTGCTTGACAGATGCATAAATAAAGCATATATTTAGAGCATACATTGGAGGTGATAAATGCGAGCCACATTGAATATCCCTGATGAGCTGATCGGTGAGCTCATGAGGTGGACCGGCCAGAAGACGAAGACAAAGGCCATCTGCGAGGCGATTGAGGAGCATATTAGGAAGAAGAAGATTGATAAGCTCCTTTCGCTGAGCGGAAAGCTTCATCTGGATCTGGATTGGGAAAAGATGGAGGAGGAGGAACTTAAAGGTATGAAAGAACATGAGGTGTTCTATGCCAAACTCCGGCGTCGTCGCTGATACCTCGGTATGGATCAAGTTCTTTAATGACCCTGATTCACCGGAAAAACTCAGCCTTGCCGGGCTTATACAGAAAAGGCTTCTTTTCTTGACAGGGGTGGAGATCGCTGAGGTCCTGCAAGGAGTCCGTACGGAGAGCGAAAAGACTGAGATTCTTTCCTGTATGTCTGTCCTCCCCTTTTTGGGGTGCACCTTGACAAGCTGGATTAGGATAGGAGAGCTTTCTGCCTTACTAAGAAGGCGGGGTCTCATCCTCCCCCTTTCAGATATTGCCATAGCCTCCCTTTCCTTAGAACATGGTTGTTCAGTCTTTACCCTGGACAAACATTTTGAAAAGATCCCAGGTCTCACACTACACCGGATTCCTTGCTCAAATTAGGTGAGCCGGCCTTTCCAATAATCTCATACTTCCCCAGCCCAAAGCTCGTCCCCTTCCCAACATGCAGACGCTCTCCCAAAAGGAGATACGGCATAAACTCCGGGAGATCGCCTGAGAATGTAACACTCCCTAATATCCCGCCCATCTTCATCCTTACATCCTGCCTTGCAGAATACCTCTCCCAGTCATACCAGTGTGTATCCCTCTCTTTAACCATTACATTTTGCGCCCTCTGTATCATGCCTTTGAAGTCTAGTTCCAGCCTCTTCCCATCGTGAAAATAAGAGAGTGTGGAGATACGCCTAAGCAGACTCCTTATCAAGTGGTGGAATTCAAGATCTACTACAAGATCCTCATTTACGACTATGCGGGTGGGGGTTAAAAAGTTCAGAGCTATGAGGTTGGAGTTAGGAGTAACTCCCCCCATCCCCCTCTTTAGTAAAGAGGGGGAGAAAGGGGGCGTTGGCTTTAACTGTTTATCAACTGAATTATAAATTACCTTCCCATTACAACTCACTTCTCTCAACTCATATCTACCCTTGCCCTTCCCTATCCCTATCCTGCCTAGCTCCTCAAAGGTATAGATAAAGTATGGGAGATAATCGATGGCCTTTCCTATGAGGATAAGACCAAAGGAGATAGTTTCGCCCGGCTTGTAAAACCTCTTTTCTTCAAGGGGCGGCTCTATTATAAATGGATGAGGCGCCTTTTCATATTTACGGAGGATCTCTGAACCTTCATGTGGCTGGGTTTCAAAGACATAGGAATATATGCACCTTGTCTTAAGCAGACATTCAACACACTCTTTTCCCCTGATTGCACAGACCACCTTTTTAAAGGCATGGCCAAAACCTCCCCTGAAAGTAGAGCCTTTGTACTCCGGAAGGCAGATCTCATCCTCTGCCTGAAGATTAAAAAGGAAGGATAAAAACCTGATATCGGGTTGCATGATGCACCCATTTTTATGGTTGCCTGGTGGTTGAGATGCCTGTCCAGGTTATTTCGATCCGGCTGCCATGTTGCTATGAAATACCGGCACCAGGACATAATTTAAGAATGTTTTGTAACATTAATCCATTCCTGGACTTCTGTCAAGGAGCCAAGATACTCGGAAGATGCCCGGCAGCACGATATTGACATAAGGATAGGAGTTAAGCTAATTTATTTTAACCGTCATATAGCTATGAAAAGAATGATTCAAAAACTAATTCTGTGCCTTATTATCATAGCCATCCTCTCTCCATTTATCCGGGACTCACAAGGAACACCGGTCTCCAAAAGGTCTGCCCAAACAATGTTTAATGCAGCAGCATCATGCGAAAACAGCCTGAGAGAGTCCAAAAAGAAGCAGAAGTACAGGAAAAACTGGGAGGAATGCATAAGAAAATTTATCTCCCTTAACAGTTCCGTTGTAACCAATGAGAGCGGACTTAAAGAAAAATCGCTATTCCATGCCGCGGGGCTTTATCTCGGACTATACAGGTATTCCGGAAAGAGATCGGATCTCCTAAAGGCAAAAGAACTGTTCTCTAGTGTGACCACAGATTATCCCGACTCAGAGCTATATCAGCTTAGCCGGACAGAGATAAACAGGATAGAAGAAATCGCCAAAAAAAATGGAGGAGATGAAGGGACAAAGGATATTGATGTTAAGGGCAGGGCAGAGGCAAGGGACATCAGATACTGGTCACATCAAAAATATACCAGGATTGTCCTGGATCTGGATACCCTGGTAAGGTTCGACCATGCCGCATCGTCTGAAGATAGGGTTACCCTGAACCTCTATAACCTTTATGTTGGCAAAGAACTTAAGGACAAGATCGGGTTGATCAGTGATTCTTCAATAAAAAAGGTTCAGGTCTCAGAGACGGGGCCTGATGCAATTGCCATCTCCTTCTGGCTTGATGGCCTGAAAAAATTCAAGGCCTTCCCCCTTCCCTCGCCGCCAAGGATCGTTATAGATATATTCATCAAAGATACCAATAAGAAGAATACCCTACAGCCATCTGAGGACCCCCCTTCAAAAAAAGATAAAATGGCCGGCAGTCAGCCGGCACAAAAGATAGATACAATAATAATAGACCCCGGGCATGGCGGCAAGGACCCTGGCGCCATCGGAAAGAGCGGGCTTACCGAAAAAGAGGTGGTCCTGGATATCGGGCTTAGACTAAGGGAGATGATCATCAGGAAGATGGGGAAGAGGGTCATCATGACGAGGGATACAGATCTATTTATTCCATTAGACGAAAGAAGCAGGCTGGCAAACGGAAGCAACGGGGAGCTATTTGTCTCTATCCATGCAAATTCAAGCCCTAAGAAAAATACAAGGGGTGTTGAGGTCTATCTCCTTGGAGCCCCTTCTGACAAAAGGGCCCTTGCTACTGCGGCCAGAGAAAACGCCACCTCGGAAGAGGATGCAAACTATCTCCAGGCAATACTGAAGGAGCTGGCAAAGGATTTTACCACAGAAATGTCGCTCGAATTCGCCCACCTTACAATGGAATCCTTCTCAGGGATTTTGGATAAGAGGTATAATATGGTAAAACTTGGGGTGAAGAAGGCGCCATTCTACGTCCTTATGCATACAGATATGCCCAGTATCTTAGCCGAGGTCTCATTTATCAGCAACGCCTATGAGGAAGCTCTTCTCAAAAAGGATGAATACAGGCAGAAGATAGCAGAGGCCCTTTTTGAAGGCATCAGGGAGTATATCGAAAACAAACAGGGTCAAATCCCCTCCTGAAGAAAGACCTGATGCCGATGCAGAATATAAGATTGCTTGTTGAGTATGACGGGACAAACTACCATGGCTGGCAGTATCAACCGGATCTGCCGACTATCCAGGGTACAATCCAGGATGTCACAAAGAGGATCACAGGGTCATATCTCCCCCTCATAGGTGCAGGCAGGACAGATGCAGGTGTACACGCGTCAGGACAGGTGGCAAGTTTCAAGGATTGCTCCAGGCTTGATACAGATAGCTGGAGGAAGGCCCTTAACTCCCTCCTCCCGGCCGACATAGCGGTGCTTCAAGTAGAAGTTGTACCGGATGACTTCCATGCAAGGTATTCTGCAAAAGGAAAGGTATATGAATATCGGATCATAGATGGTGGGCATATATCCAGCCTTAGGAGGAATTATACATTTCAGTTGCATGATCTTCTCGACATAAATATCATGGCAGAGGCATCATTATGTTTTTTGGGCCTGCATGACTTTTCAGCCTTCTCATCCTCACGTTATGAGGATAAGAAGAAAAACCTTTGCAATCTCAAGGCCATAAAAATAAAGAGGTCTTCCGGAGAAATCATTATCTCCCTGGAGGCTGACAGATTTCTTCACCATATGGTAAGACGAATTACCGGGACACTCGTTGAGGCAGGAAGGGGCAGGATAAGACCGGAAGATGCGGCCGGGATCCTCAGCTCAAGAGACCCAAGGATGGCTGTGACAAACCTCCCTCCCCAGGGACTTTTCCTAAAGAAGGTATTATATTAGCGATCCTGCTCCCATTATTGCACCGCCTCTATCTTACGGATAAGCTCATCCTTCTCCTTTCCACGTATTACCAGATCACATAATAGATAAATACCATTTACCTCCTCTTGACAGTGTAGCTTCAGATATTCATGGAGCTGTTTACGCAGTTCCTTGATCACCCCTGTTTTAGAGACCCTCGACCTTCCCTCAGAAAGGAGATCCGCTATCTCCCTTATTAATCTCTTTATCTCCTGGTGTTCCATCTTCATCGCCTGAATCGGCTCGATGATTATGCCTCCCTTTTTTTCGTAAGCAGGAAATAGAATCTCCTCCTCCTTATTTATATGCCTTAACAAGCCTACTTGAAACTCATCAAACTTTTGCAATGCCAGGGTCATATTGCCTGCATCGAGTTTAGAGATGTAGTCTTCAAAGATCCTGTGAAGCTCTTCATGTTCTGAGCGCAGAAGGTCACTGAGAGTTCTTTTGATTGCATCTAAAGATGGGACTAACTCACCATATAAACTTTTCTCGCACCCTGGACACAGACCATGGGTAAACTCGGCCTCAGAATGACTCCTTATATAGGCCTCCAGGTTCTTCCATTCCCCCTTATCATTTCGTATTCTTTTGCACGACATACAAATAGGCAGCAGGCCGCTTAATCTTTTGACCCTTGAAAGGGCCCTTTGAAGGTCAAATATAAGATCTTCGAGCCTTTCTGCTTCCTGCTTGTATTTAGTGATGTTACGGAAGGACTCTACGATCTGAACTACCCCCCCTGTCTCGTCAAATACAGGGCAGCCGATGACCTCCATAAAGATCTCATTATTCAATAGATCACGGTTGGTATGTATCACCTTGCAAGGCTTCTTGGTGGAGAGGACCTCATTAATCGGACAGGGATATACGCCTGGGCATGCTACAAGACATGGCATGTCGAGGTGATGTATGACCTCAAAACAGTTCAGATGCTCGGCGATCGGATCCCTTCTATCAAAGACCTTCCGGAGGGCCCTGTTGGAAAGTAGAATATGGTAGTTGACATCGGTCACCATCGTCGGGTCACCGATGTTATCAATAACAGCCTGAAGAAAATCCCTTGATCTCTGCAGTGTATCAAACTCTTCAAGCCCGGAATTATTCTTCATCTGACCAACCTCATCTTTTATGGTCTGATGCTACTAGTATATAGCCTTACAGTTAACATTGTGTTAAGGGGATGTAATTTTTTTGTTAAATTGAACGATACATCTGAGGATTACTTGACCGGCCTTGAAGATACCGAGGTTGCTTCATCTATCAGGGCGCCTATATCAAGGACAAGGATGGTCTTTCTGTTTCCCAGCTCCGTTGCGCCTGCAATCCCGGGGATATCCTTCAGGATCTTCCCTATAGATTTAATAACTACCTCCTGCTGGCCTTCTATGGCATCGACTATCAACCCAAGCCTCTTTTCTGCCAGCCCAACAACTATAACATATATCCTTTCGCCCTCTTCTTTGGAGGGAAGAGCGAATATCTCCCTCAACCAGAGTAGTGAGAGGGTTCGGTCACGGAGCTGGATAACACCATGTTTCTCCACGGTTCTGATATCGCTCTTTTTGATCATAAGCGATTCGGAGACAGAATTTATGGGTATGGCAAAAGTCTCCCCCCCTACACTTACTATCAGGGCCTTAATGATTACCATTGTAATAGGGAGGGTCAGGGTAAATTTTGTCCCTTTTCCAAGCTCTGTGTCCATATCCACCATACCGCCAAGCTTCCCTATGTTCTTGGCCACCACATCAAGGCCGACCCCTCTTCCGGAGACATCTGTGGCCTCCTCCTTTGTTGTAAAACCCGGGAGGAACAAGAAACTGAAAAGCTCCTTTTGGCCATACTCCTTGGTTTCCTCTAATAATCCCCGTTCAAGGGCCTTCTTATATACCTTCGAAAGGTCAACCCCTGCGCCGTCATCCTCAACCTCCACAACAACGCTGTTACCTTTCTGTTGGGCAGACAATTTTATGGTCCCGGCCTCAGGTTTTCCTCCATTGAGGCGCTCCTCCTTTCCCTCTATCCCGTGATCGATTGCATTCCTGACCAGGTGCATAAGGGGATCGGCTATCTCCTCTACCATAGACTTGTCCAGTTTTGTTTCTTCACCTGAAATCAGGAGGTTAACCTCCTTGTTTAGTTCTTTAGAGATCTTCCTAACGATCCTGAGCAGCCTTTCGAAGACCTGACCAATTGGGATCATCCTGGCCTCTACCAGTTCCCCCTGCAGCATGCTCACCTTTCTGTCAAGATCCTGGGATGCCTTCTGCAGTTCTGATACATCTATTGCCCTCTCCCCCTCCCTGAGCAGATCCTTACTGATACGGCTGATTACCGATTTTGTAAGTACCAGCTCGCCCACCATATTCAGGAGGCTGTCAAGTTTTGATATATCCACCCTTATGGTCTTTGCGAGACTTTTGATAGATTCAGCAGCATCTCCCCGGATAAACTGCGGAGGGGCCTCCTCGTCCTTCTCTGCCTGCGCCGCCTTTATTTTGCCTCCTCCTATCACCGAGATCTCTACAGATTCCCCATCAAGGGCATTCTGTATGCTTAGATGATCCTTGCCGGTGCCTACTATCAGGTTAAATTCGATACCCGATTCAGGCGACATCCCTGTTGACGGGAGCGTGGTAATTATCTCTCCTATTTCCTGCAGCTTTTTATTAAGGTCAACCAGATCCTTATCGAAGCTCTCAAACTTGAACCTTGCCTTAATCTCATAAAGGCCCATTCCTGACTTTATATTTTCGTTTAGCCTGTGCGCCTCATATTCGGTAAGTACTTTATAGATGTCCTGGCTCAATTCAACCCCCGCAGTGGCGAAAGAAGGCCCCTTATCCGGACTGCTGGAAGCCGCTGCCTCGATCTTTTTCAGTACAGGGGTAAGATCCATATCATCCCCTGAACCGGAACTTGCCATCTCCAGCAATCTTCTCAGGGTGTCGACTGATTCAAAGAGCGTATCAATGAGCTTATCAGTAAGTCTCAAGCGGCCCATGCGGAGGCCATCCAGGAGTTCTTCCATCCTGTGACTCAGATCTGAAACCTTCTTGAGCCCAGCCATACCCGAAATACCCTTTAATGTATGTGCCGCCCTGAAGACGCTATTTAGAAGATCCGGCTTTACGTTGGATTTATCCGAGGCCTCCATGGCCAGGAGATTCTGATTTAATCCGTCGATTATCTCTTCTGCTTCAGCGATAACGGAACTTAAGGACTCTGATCCCATAAATTCGCCCTATCCTCCCAATACCTTCTTTACTACCTTTTTAAGATAATCCGGATTGAATGGCTTTATAATATATTCAGATGCCCCAAGGGAAATACCCTTCTTTCTGTCTTCCTCTGACTGCTCAGTGGTTACAATGATAATGGGGATAGAGTTAAAGGAGGGATGATTCTTCACAAAAGATATGATCTCAAGCCCATTTATATGGGGCATGTTTATATCAGTTATAATCAGATCAAATCTTTCCTTTGGTATGATTCTTAATGCCTCAAAGCCGTTTGCCGCCTCTACGGTTACATATCCTTTCATCTCTTCCACTGTAGAGGCAATCACGGATCTCATTGCAGTTGAGTCTTCAACTATCAGAACCCTTTTTTCCATTTGCTGTGAGCCCCCCATTTCTATCTTATCTGTTTACTCTTAAACTCACAACTCAAAACTATCTCCCTGCAGACGGCTCCGGTGTCCTTGTTTCCTGCAATCTCCTTTCAAGAAGCACCTTGCCGAATGCCACGCCTGAAACTTTAATAAAGGCCTCAAGTCCGTCAGTCTCAGCGATCCTTTCCCGATTAGGGAAATTGTCACCGTAAAGGAGTCCTATTACCTTCCCGTCGCTGATCAGAGGGGATACGAATACCTCGATAGGTCTTTCACATTCGAGTTGTTCAACAAGATAGTCATTCCATCCTCCGGAAGGAAGTTGGCCTTTAAACGTAGTCTTTTTTTCTATAACATCCCTGAGTAAGGATTCTTCATTAAGCGGGATCTTCACATCCCTTATCCTGACATCCGCAGATCCCTCCTTGAATACAATTCCGAACTGGCCAAGTCCTGCAATATACTCCTTCTTTACCAGGAAGAGCACCGCCCTATTCATTAACTCACTCGCAAACCTGAGGATCAGAAGGGTGATCTCACTGCTTGTCGACGGTCCGGAGAGTTCTGCGATCATTGATGTAAGGAGGACAAGGTCCTTCCTCCCCTGCGGTAAATGTTTAGACTGAACAGTAACTGGTTCAGTCTCTCCTCCGGTTTTCGCCTCCTTCCTTTTTTTCTCCTCTTCAGCAGCTGTAATTCCAGACATCTCTTTCTCTTTGATCACCCGGGTCTGAGCCTTGACCTCATGAGCCTTCCCCTTCTCTCTCTCTTCTTCATCCGTGATCCTTGCACCCTCAAGGAGGAGAAATTCCGGATTGATACCAGATTTGAGTGCAACATCTCCCTCTATCAGATCGCCAAGTTCAAAGTGGAAGGAACCGCTCTCCCATGTCATAAGATCCCTTACCACCTCCACAACATGGTTTTTTATCTCCTTTTCAAGTGTGTTCCTGTCTATCGCACCGGCATCGAGCAGGATCGTGCCTATAGGTTTTTTAACGCCCTTCAACTTCTGGGTTTTCAAGGCATTCTCAAGATCCTTGTTGGAAATAAGACCTTTTTTTACAAGGGTATAACCAAGCCTGCTTTTATTATCAGAACTGGCATAAACGACCTGACCCAGGCAGAAGACAAGCCTCCCTGTCCCTTCCTGCCTTACTATGGTCAGGGCCCCTGACCTCTTACTCAAACCGATAATCTGGAAGATATCCGGAAGACCCAGATCTTCCAGTCGTCCTTCAAGGCTCATCAAGAATCCTTTTTATCATCCATTTCAAAAGAATAGTCCTCTATGGTAGTATTTGCGAGGAGTGTTTCGCACATATCCTTTATATCCTTCTCCGCCTCAGCCTTTGACCGGCCTTCTATGTCTATCTCCATATACTTCCCGATCCTTACCTGCGATATACCCTTGTATCCCAGCGATTCCAGGGAGGACAAAACGGCCTTTCCCGCCGGATCCAGGATCCCCCTCTTTAAGGTAACATACACATGAGCCTTCAATTAAACACCCTCCTCAATTGCCGGCGCCTTTATCTTCAAATACCCTCCGGTATATCTCATCCATATTTTTCAGATAATATCCGTTATCAAAACAGCCTGATATCTCTTCACGAGTAAGGTATTTCCTTATATCCGGATCATCAGCAAGAAGGCTCAGAAACTTTCCGGTCCCCTTCCATGCTGCCATAGCATGAGCCTGGACCTTACTGTATGCCGTGTCTTTATCCAGACCCTTTTTGACAAGCTCCAGCATTACCCTCTCTGAATAGATAAGCCCTCCGGTCAGATCAAGGTTTTTCTTCATATTGGCAGGATATACTATCAGTTTATCAAGGATGTCTGTAAACTTATCAATCATATAGTCCATAATAACAGTACTGTCAGGTATAATTACCCTTTCGACAGAGGAATGGCTTATATCCCTTTCATGCCATAGAGGAATGTCTTCAAGGGAGGCGATGGAATTTGCCCTGACAATCCTTGCAAGACCCGATAGGTTCTCGCAAGATACGGGGTTTCTCTTGTGGGGCATTGCCGATGAACCACGCTGTCCCTCGGAAAAGAACTCTTCCGCCTCAAGCACCTCTGTCCTCTGGAGGTGCCTGATCTCTGTAGCGAACTTATCTATACTGCTCGCAATTATTGCAAGGGTTGTTAAATATTGGGCATGCCGGTCACGTTGTATTATCTGACTTGAGATAGGATCCGGCTTTAATCCAAGCCCTCTCACAACATATTCCTCCACCGAAGTCGGAAGGTGCGCAAACGTCCCCATGGCGCCGGATATCTTTCCGTAGCTTATGGCCTCTTTTGCAACCTCCATCCTTTTAAAATTCCTCCAAACCTCCTCATACCAGAGGGCCATCTTAAAACCGAATGTAATCGGCTCCCCGTGTATACCGTGGGACCTGCCTATCATCACTGTTTCCTTATATTTTATTGCCTTGTCTTTTAAAATTTGAAGCAGGCGCCTCAGGTCATCAATGATGATATCTGCGGCCTCCTTCATCTGCAGCGCCAGGGCCGTGTCTATGATATCGGAAGAAGTAACCCCCTTATGGATATATTTGGCATCGTCCCCGAGACCTTCTGATATGGAACCCAAAAAGGCTATTACGTCGTGCTTAACCGTCTCTTCTATCCTATCTATCCGCCTTACATCTACCCGGGCCTTATTTTTTATCCTCTCCGCCACACCGGAAGGTATCATCCCTATGCTTGCCTGTCCCTCGCAAACAAGTATCTCCACCTTAAGCCAGGCCTTAAACCTGTTTTCAGGCTCCCAAATAGCCTTCATTTTAGGAAGCGAATACCGGTCTATCATATAGGGATCCTCTCCTCCAGTTCTTCAGCCGTTTCATCATCCTTAACAAGCATAGTTATATCCATGGTATTATCTCCCGTAAATCCGGAAATAAAGGTATCGAAGGATCTGGCTCTGTCCAATCTTGACCCAGGGAGATCAGGAATCTCAACTGCCCCGCCAACCAATTTTAACTCCCTCAGCCTGTCGGTGACCTCAGAGGAGAATCTAAGGATAGTATTATAGGAAAACGTTGCCGTCTCTCCCATGCCCAGGAGGAGAACCCTCGGGGTCTTCATCTTATCTCCGGTCGCCATCAGTAGCGCCTCACCCCCCGAACCCGATATCTTTTCCTCTATGATCATCCTTGATATAGCCCCGGAATATATCCAGTCGATATTAGCCAGGATGCCCTTTAAAGGTCTTACATCTTTGAGGAAACCAAGAACGATTATGTCAAACCTTATCCTGGTTATCTTCTCTTTAAGAGCCACCACCCGTACCAACGATCCTCTTAACGCCTCCCGCCTTGTTAATCAACCTCTCATCAGACTGAACTATCCTGTCAAGGATCCCATTGATAAAGGCGCCGGATTCTTCCGCCCCGAAACGCTTTGATATCTCGATCGCCTCATTTATAGTTACCTTTGAAGGGATATCATCCAGATACAACAGCTCGTAGATTGCAAGCCTAAGGATGTTCCGGTCGACTGTCGCCATCCTATCGAGACTCCAGTTTTCCGCATTAGATATGATCATCCTGTCTATCATGGCAAGGTGTACTATAGCCCCTTTTACCAGCATATCGGTAAACTCAATCATCTGGAGCGGGAGGATTTTTTCCTGCCAGAACCCATCAAAAATCCCCTCGGCATCCCTGCTAAGATCGAACTGAAAGAGGAGCTGCAGTGCATATTCCCTTGCCTTCCTCCTTAATCTCATGCCAGATACCATCTGTCTACAATACGCTGCTATTTCAGGTTCTTAAAGAGATTCACCATCTCTATAGCGGAGAGCGCCGCATCCCATCCCTTATTGCCCGACTTAGTGCCGGCCCGTTCTATCGCCTGTTCAAGATTATCTGAAGTTATGATCCCATATGCTATAGGGAAGATGAGATCTAATGATACCTGGGCAATCCCCTTTGTTACCTCTGCAGAGAGATATTCGAAATGTGGGGTCGCACCCCTTATGATTGCCCCAAGACAGATTATCGCATCATACTTCCCTGTCTGGGCCATCTTCTTGGCAACAAGGGGGATCTCAAAGGACCCAGGCACTTTTGCGATCTCTATGTCCTCTCCTTTAGCCCCACTCTTTGTCAGGGCATCCACAGCGCCGCCTAAGAGTTTATCCGATATAAAGTCGTTGAATCTGCTTACAACAATACCGAATCGTAACCCCTTTCCTATAATCGAACCTTCCACTACCTTTGGCATAATTTCTCCTTCGGCCTCTATGCTTTATACCCTATTTAGGATATGCCCCAATTTCTGCTTCTTTGTCCTCAAATAGTGGAGATTTTTTTCATGGGGAGGCATCTCAATTGCGACCCTCTCTAATATCGAAAGGCCATAACCCTCAAGCCCCACTATCTTCCTCGGGTTGTTCGTCATCAGCCTCAACTTCCTGATTCCGAGGTCTACCAGTATCTGGGCGCCGATCCCATAATCCCTCAGATCAGACTCGAACCCGAGCTCCAGGTTTGCCT
>CAZYNY010000072.1:0-15659 GCA_964648095.1 uncultured Nitrospirota bacterium
ATGAGGATGGGTTCTCTTTATGGTTTTAAGTATTCTAAGGCGCTCTTCAGTAAGGAGTTTTCTCATAGCTTCAAGATTTTCAAAGGAGATACCCTCATGTCTTTTAGTCCTCTTTCCTTTTCCAATCCCCTCCCATACCCCTTTAATCTCTTCGAAAAGTTCATCTTTAGACTTTATGGCTATTTTTATATCTTTGACCTTCATAACTCACCCTCCATATACCTTTTTATGTCATTATTAAAATCCTGCCACAATCTTTCTAACCCCTGAAACTCATATGGGAATTCTTTGTCTTTGTAATGTCTATGATCTCCTTTGTGCTCATAATTATCATAACCAATTATCCTTTCTTTATTGACGATGTAGGCGAATGAATATTTAATTCCAACTGGATTATCCTTGCTTTCAGGAACCTTCCATATCTTAATTTCCTGGAAAGAACCATCAGCAAGATATCTTTTTTCATGATAAATAAGCTCCGCCTTCATATTGGTCTTAATATACCATATATTATATTCTAAAATCCAACAATATTATTTCAGATAGATTTTTATGTGAGGCAACAGGTTCAATCTGCTCATCCAAATATATATGAGGCAGAATAAGAAATTAGAGATTAGCGACCAGTTCTCTTCTTCCCGATTAAGATCTTAGCAGCCCTTGACCTGACAGGCACAGGCTTCAAGTTACTATCCCGGAAGTCAGTCTTTTTGAAGGCGATCGTGGCTGATGCGGAAAGAAATGGGAAGCGTCCCCTTTGGTTCTCGTGTCTATGATGAGTCGGAGATATGAACCCTATTCCCAATTGTTCAAATAGCAGGCATTGCCGTAGTAAGCCGCTCTTTTATCTTTTGTATATCCTCAGGGTCAATAATCTTCCTGTCTGATTTATCGGTCACATAGAATACATCCACGATCTGATCAAGCTGGGTTGAAACCTTTGCCGTATGGACTGAAAGTCCGAGGTCAAACATGGTTTTGGCTATAATGTATAAAAGCCCCTGGCGGTCATGGGCAAAGACCTCAATTATCGTATACTGTTCAGAGCTGGCATTATCTATCTCTACCTTTGCAGGGATAGCCACGGGAAAGGCACGACGCCTGGCCTGGATCCTTTTCCCCTGGTCCATGAGTGCCTCCACGTTAACATGACCCTTAAGTATATTCTGGATGGATGAACTTACCTCATCCAGACGTGCCCTAGTCGGGGCATCCGCAAAGTCGGGATCCTGGACCCAAAAGGTATCTACAACTACCTTGTTCTCCCAGGTAATGATATTTGCGCCAAGGATCTGGAGCCCTTTGGCCGCCATCACCCCGGCAATCTTATAAAAGATACCGGGCGTCTGATCATCTAATGTATAGATGGTATATTCGGTTGCATGTATTGCGGGATCATACTCCCCATCAACAAGGACATGTTCTGAGGGAATATGCATAATCTTTCGCAAATGTCTGACAATACGTTCCGGATCAACAGAGAGGAGATAGCGTTTTGTTGATGAAGACAACTGCTCGGAAATCCAGTTCCTGTCCATCTCGCTGCAATGTGCCAGGACCCACTCCTTTACCTTCTCTGCCTTTTCATCTTCTGCAACCTCTACCTTTTCACCTGTCAGTATCTCCAGGGTCTTCTCAAATAGCTCTGTGAGAAGGTCCTTCTTCCAGGCCGTCAAGGTACCGGGGCCTACGGCAGCTATATCGGCCAATGTCAGGATATAGAGCATCTTAAGTGCCTCAGGAGTGGCCGCTGTCTTTGCAAACTGGAGCAGCACCTTTTCATCTGAGAGGTCGCGACGGAAGGCAATACGGGTCATAAGGAGATGGTTCCCAACCAGAAAGACCAAAAGACTACTGGTCTGATCATCGAGCGTTATACGTTCCGCAGTCTTCTTGGCAATCTGGATACCCATGCTGCTGTGATCCGGACCAAAGCCCTTACCGAGGTCGTGTATCAGCAGGGCAAGACAGAGTATATCCTTTCTTTGGATCTCACGGTATACCCTGGAGACTATCCCGGGCTGATCCCCGGACTCTTCTGTCTCCTCAACTGAACGGAGACAATGTTCATCAACTGTGTATTTATGATACTCGTTGAACTGCATCAGCCCTCTCGCATGAGAAAATTCAGGGATGATCTGCTCCAGCAGCCTAAGATGATGCATCTCACGTAAGACTCCTGCCACACCTCCAGACCCGCCAAGGATTTGAAGGAATATTGCGGCCGCCTTTCCATCCATCTTTGGAATAAGGGGCGCTGTCTTCATAGCATTCTTGATAAGGGTGTAAGCCTCAAAAGAGAGCCGGACATTATGGATACTGGAAAGGTAAAAAAGCTTCAGTAATTCGCATGTATCCTCCAGGACAGTAGAACGGCCCACTTGAGAGATGGAAATCTCATTGCCTTCAATAATAAAATGCCCGTTAATAGTCTGCCTCTTCAGATACCTTCCGATATATTTTACAAAAGGCCTTTTAGCCATACTGTCGACAAGGCGCCTGGTAATATCAAAGATGGCAGTCGTCTGCTCATAATATTCCCTCATAAACTGTTCCACACCCAGAAGGTGTTCGTTATCCTCAAAACCCCTGAGCCGGCTCAACCGGACCTGCTCCTCAAAGGTGAGCAGATCCTGACAGCATCCTGCTTCAAAATGGAGCTCATTTCTTATCTTCCAGAGAAATTCCCGGACCCCTGTCAATGCCTTATAGTCCATTGAACTCAAAAAACCCCGGTGTTTGAGACCTTCAAGCGAAGCAGTACGATGATGGCAGAGGGACGCCCACTGGAAGAGGTGCAGATCCCTTAACCCCCCCTGGCTCATCTTTACATGGGGCTCAAGGAGATATACAGTTGTCCCATACTGCTTATACCCGGCCTCGCGTTCCCTGATCTTGGCTGCAATATAGGAAGCCGGCCTCTTCAAGGCAACCTTTCTATCAAAAGAGGTCCGGAAATAATCGAAGAGTTTCTGGCTGCCGGCCAGAAATCGGGCCTCCATCAGGGCTGTCCGGACAGTAATGTCCTTCTTACCCAGTGCAATGCAATCATCAACTGTCCTGAGGCAATGTCCTACGCGATATCCGATATCCCAGAGGGTTTGAAGGATATCCGCCGCCTTTACCTGATGGATCTCAATATTAGAATCTCGATAGAGGAACATGAGGTCAATGTCGGAAAATGGGGCAAGTTCACCACGGCCATATCCTCCGAGCGCGATGATTGCAAACCTATCCTCAAGCCTCCATCGTATGTCGGATGGGGTTGATTGAACTATCCCCCGGTAGAGATGCTCAATTATATCGTCTGCCAGACCGGTAATGGAGGCTACGATCTGCCAGCCTTCGGCACCATCACCAAGGCGTTTAAAAATATCCTGATACCGGCTCTTCCGGTACTCCTTTAACGCTTCCCTTCCATCTGGAATGGAGCCTGGACCCATAAGTGTACATCCTTATCCTACAGGGCTGATTCTCCGGTCTCACCTGTCCTGATCCTTATAGCCTCAGCAAGGTTGGTTACAAAGATCTTTCCATCGCCAATCGTACCGGTCTTGGCCTTGTTCATGATCGTCTTGACGGCCTTATCTGCCAGATCGTCAGAAGTTACAATCTCAATCTTGATCTTTGGTATGAATTCTATTGTGTATTCTGCGCCTCTGTATGTCTCCTTGTGTCCTTTCTGCCGCCCAAATCCCTTAACCTCACTCACAGTCATCCCCTGGATACCGATCTCAGCCAGGGCCTCTTTCACCTCATCCAGTTTAAATGGTTTTATTATCGCTTCAATCTTTTTCATTTGTCTCCTCCTTGGTTAAAGCAACCCCGTCAACTGACTATGATCTTTATTATAAGCTATAGCCACTCTCCCCATGTTCTGACATATCGAGGCCGACAACCTCGTCCTCTCCTGTGACACGGAGTCCCACCAGGCTGTCAACTATCTTTAAGATAATCATCGTAGCGACAAAGGCAAAGACCCAGGTCCCAACAACGGCTATAGTCTGAACAAGTAGCTGATAGGGATTTCCAAAGAAGAGGCCGTCATTCCCTGCTGAATTAATCGCCTTTGTTGCAAAGAGACCGGTAGCCAGTGCGCCAAATGTCCCCCCCAGGCCGTGAACACCAAAGGCATCAAGGGAGTCGTCATATCCGAGTTTATTCTTAAGAATAACAGCGCCAAAATAACAGACAAACCCGCCCCCTATTCCAATTAAGATAGAAGAGACCGGGCCTACAAATCCGGATGCAGGTGTTATAGCCACTAGACCAGCCACGGCACCGCTCACGGCACCGAGTACGGTCGGTTTCCCACGATGGGACCATTCTACCAGCATCCAGGTAAGGGCAGCCGCTGCGGCAGCTGTATTCGTCACTACAAAGGCGCTGGTTGCCAGTCCGCCTGATGCCACAGCGCTCCCGCCATTAAATCCGAACCATCCAAACCAGAGAAGACCGGCACCAAGTACCGTCATAGGAAGGTTATGGGGCATCATTACCTCTTTCCCGTACCCACTACGCTTTCCCATGTAGAGCGCAGCCGCCAGGGCCGAAACACCTGAGCTTATATGAACGACTGTCCCGCCGGCAAAGTCAAGGGCGCCCAGATTCCTCATCCAGCCGCCAACTCCCCAGACCCAATGTGCCAAGGGGTCATATACGATCGTGGCCCAGAGGAGGGAAAAGATCAGGAATGCTGAAAATTTCATCCGCTCTGCAAAGGCGCCTGTTATCAATGCTGGTGTAATTATTGCAAACATGGCCTGGAAGATCATAAAAGCCTGATGGGGGATAGTAGCCGCATAATCCGGGTTCGGTTCGAGGCCGACCCCCCTTAATCCAAGCCAGTCAAGGCTTCCTATAATTCCTCCACTGTCAGGTCCAAAGGAAAGACTGTACCCCCATAGTACCCATTGGATGCTGATCAGACAGACCATGATAAAACTCTGCATAATAGTTCCCAATGCATTCTTTCTTCTAACCATCCCACCGTAAAAGAGGGCCAGGCCCGGCGTCATCAGGAGCACGAGGGCAGAGGAGGCAAGCATCCATGCAGTATCACCTGTGTCTATTTTGGGTGGTAGAGTCACGGCTGTGCCTTCGGTAGCAGAAGGGGCAGCCACTTCCTGCGCCTGACTCAAGCCGGGAGTAAACATTAAAAGGGCTATAAAGAGGAGGATAAATACTGATAAGGATTTTACAAAATGAATTTCCTTTCCCATATAGCCTTGTGTTGTTTGCATAGCTCTCATCTCCTTTTGGTTAATATCAATTTGTGATATGTTTAATCCCCAACAAAAAATAAGCCCAGACTTCTTTTATTAAAAACCTTTTACATTAAAATAGATTTTTTAATGCGCTTCTTTTTTTATAAGCCTATTAAATCGCCTCTGATTAGTCAATAGCAAAGTTGGACTCTGTTACAAGGCTTTCTTTATTCATCCAAACTATGTTATATAATAAACTAAATAAGCAGGTGTAATGGAATTATGTTGATTATGGATAATGTGGTGGTTGAGGTAAGGGATCTTACTAAGGTATTCAATGGAGTAAAGGCCGTTGATAATATCTCCTTTGATATATACGAAGGGGAGATCCTTGGCCTGCTCGGACCCAATGGCGCCGGCAAGACCACTATCATCCAGATGCTTTTGGATGTGATAACTCCGACATCGGGAAAAATAAGGATCTTTGGTAAGGATCTTGCGAAACACAGGGAAGAAATCCTATCCAAGGTGAATTTCTCTTCTGCCTATGTCTCTATGCCCCATTCCCTTACTGTATCAGAAAACATGAGATTTTTTGCAAGGCTTTACGGGGTCAGGGGATTTGAAAAGAAGATAGATGATCTTCTTGCGTCCTTTGGTATTGCAGGTGAGAAAGACAGACTGACCAGAACACTCTCATCCGGTATGATGTCCAGGCTCTATCTGGCAAAGTCTTTACTGAACGATCCGGGGATCCTCTTCCTTGATGAACCTACGGCAAGCCTTGATCCTGATATTGCCGACAAGACAAGAAGGATGCTGAATGAGATCAGGGAGAGGTCCGGCCTAACTATCCTCTACACATCGCACAATATGAAGGAGATGGAGGAGATGTCTGACAGGATAATTTTCATTAATAAGGGGCATCTGGTTGCAGAAGGATCCCCAAGAGAAATAATGGAGAGATTTAAAGAAGATGACCTGGAGGAGGTTTTTCTGAAGATTGCAAGGGGCGGACATTGAAGATCCATAGGATATGGGCGCTTGTCAGCAGACACCTGTACCTGTATAAAAGGAGCCTGCCAAGGCTCATGGAGGTCTTCTACTGGCCGCTGCTTGACCTCCTGCTCTGGGGTTTTATAACTATATACCTGCAAGGATACAAGGAGAATCTCCCGGGCTATGTAACGTTTTTTATAGGCGCCCTAATCCTATGGGATATACTTTTTAGGTCTCAGAGCGGTATCTCCGTATCATTCCTTGAGGAGGTCTGGTCAAGGAACCTGTTAAATCTGTTTGTCAGCCCTCTCAGGGTAAGCGAGTTCCTGATATCTACCATGCTTATAAGCATTTGCAAGATCATGGCCATTTCCATAGTATCCGGCATACTCGCCGTCATATTCTACTCCTTCAATATATTGTCAATAGGCATATCGCTTATTCCCCTGGTGATAAACCTCCTCTTCATGGGTTGGTCAATAGGGATCATTACAACCGCGTTAATATTAAGATACGGCCAGCAGGCCGAGATCCTTGCCTGGGGTCTGGCATTCCTCTTTCAGCCTGTCTCAGCCGTTTTCTATCCGGTAGATGTCCTTCCTGGATTTCTTCGGGTAATTGCAAGGTTTATCCCCTCATCCCATGTCTTTGAGGGGATGAGGGGCGTGATAAAGGACGGGAGATTGCCTGTAAGTGAACTTGTCTGGGCATTTGGGCTCAATTTAGTCTATCTTGTCTCTTCGATCATATTCTTTAATTGGATTTTTAAGATAGTAAAGATAAAAGGGTCTCTCGTAAAGATAGGTGAGTAGATACGAACGAATGGGTATCTACCCGGCGAGCAAAGCGAGCGTTGAGGGGAAGGCTCCATCCGGCTTTGCCGGTGGAGGGGGCGACGCTAGTCCCTGGAAAAAGAAATTAACAGAGCTTTTACATTCGTGTAACATAGATGTAATGTTGATAGAGGAATATAGGGGAAACAAAAAGGAGGAATCTGAATGAGATGGTTAAATAGACTTATGGTGATAACCCTATTGATATCTTTGACTACCCTTTTGTTAAATGGGATTGCTGCAGCGCTTCCTATAATAAAGATAGATGGTTCAAGCACTGTCTTTCCAATCAGTGAGGCGGTAGCGGAGGAGTTCCAGAAGAAGAACAGGAGAATTCAGGTGGCCATAGGCATCTCAGGTACAGGCGGAGGCTTCAAGAAATTCTGCAATGGGGAAATAGACATCGTTGATGCCTCCCGCCCTATCAAGCCTGCAGAAGTCGATCTATGCAGGAAAAATAAGATCGAATATATTGAACTCCCCGTTGCTTATGATGGCATTGCTATTTTGGTAAATCCAAGAAATAACTGGGCAAAAAGCATGACCGTTAAGGAGTTAAAGAAGGTCTGGGAGCCGGAGGCGCAGGGGAAGGTCAGGAAATGGAGTCAGATAAGGCCCCAGTGGCCTGACAGGGAGATCCACCTTTACGGTCCCGGTGTTGATTCAGGGACATACGACTATTTCACAGAGGCCGTTGTTGGCAAAGAACATTCGAGTCGCGGCGATTTCACCTCAAGTGAGGATGACAATGTGCTGGTCCAGGGGATTTCCACCGATGAATATGCCTTAGGTTTTTTCGGTGCAGCATATTATGAGCAGAACAGGGATAGGCTTAATGCAGTTGCAGTGGAGGATGAGAATCCTTCCAACGGGAATGGCCCCATCCTCCCTTTTTTTGAAAATATCGCAAACGGGACATACCAACCTCTCGCCAGACCTATTTTTATCTATGTGAACAAGAATTCAGCGGGCCGTCAGGATGTGAAGGAGTTTATAAGGTTCTACCTTACAGAAGGGAGGCCTCTTGTAAAGGAAGTGGGCTATGTGCCGCTCTCAGAGGGAGTTTATAGTCTGGCATTAAATAGATTTGAAAAAGGAGTTAGCGGTTCTGTATTCGGCGGAAAGGGTTCCCAGGTCGGCTTAACCTTGGAAAAACTATTGCAGTCTGAGTCAAAATAGGCAATATTTCATAAAATGATCAGAAGGAAGAAGCATTCTATAATAGGGGAATACGCCATACAGGCCATACTCTTCTCATGCGGAATCCTCTCGATCCTTGTCACGCTCGGAATACTCTTGACCCTCTTGTTCGAGACGGCCTCATTCTTTAAAGAGGTCTCAATAATAGCATTCCTGACAGACCTTGAATGGACGCCACTTTTCGCCACCAAGAAATTCGGGATACTCCCCCTCCTTCTTGGAACTACCCTTACGTCTCTAATTGCCATGTTTACAGCAATGCCATTAGGCCTTTTATCGGCCATATTCCTGAGCGAGTATACATCTGATAGGGTAAGACGCTACATCAAGCCGATCCTTGAGGTTTTAGCCGGGATCCCTACTGTTGTCTATGGTTATTTTGCGCTCCTCTTTGTGACGCCACTTCTTCAAAGGCTGATACCATCCATATCAGGCTTCAATGCCCTGAGCCCCGGTATTGTCATGGGGATTATGATCGTCCCTATGATATCATCCTTAAGCGAGGATGCCATGTATGCCGTACCGAATAGCTTAAGAGAGGCGGCCTACGCGTTAGGCTCATCAAGGCTTCAGGTGTCCCTCAAGGTGGTAATACCTGCGGCCTTCTCAGGGATCATGTCCGCCTTTATCCTTGGGGTATCGCGCGCAATCGGAGAGACAATGATAGTCGCAATCGCCGCAGGCCAGCAGCCTAGGCTTACCCTAAATCCCCTGGTTCCTATCGAAACAATGACGGCATATATTGTCCAGGTGAGCCTCGGAGATACACCAACAGGCACATTGGAATACAGGACGATCTTCGCTGTCGGCATGATGCTCCTCATCTTCACCCTTATACTTAATATTATCAGTCTGAGATTAAGAAAGAGGTTCCTGGGGTTATACTAATGATAGAGATAGATCTGAAAAAACTTCTGAAAAGGCAGGTCGTAGGTGAGAGGATATTCCTGTCGCTCTCCTTCCTTGCCCTCATAGTTGTTTTATTATCCCTCATCGTACTTATCATTGATGTCATAGCTGATGGTCATTCAAGGCTCAGCCTTCAGTTCTTAACGGGTTTTCCATCAAGGAAGCCTGAAGAGGCAGGAATCCTCGTACCACTTGTCGGCTCTATATATATGATTATCCTTACCGGCCTCTTTGCGCTCCCACTCGGGGTAGGCGCGGCCATATATCTTGAGGCCTATGCCCCCAAAAACTGGTTTTCCAGCCTTGTAGAGCTGAATATAGCAAACCTTGCAGCTGTCCCTTCAATTATCTACGGGCTTTTAGGGCTTGAACTGTTCGTCCGCATGATGGGCCTTGGGAGGTCACTGATTGCCGGGGCACTCACCATGGCCCTGCTCCTTCAGCCGGTCATTATTATAGTATCCAGGGAGGCGATAAGGTCCATACCGACATCTATCTGGGAGGCATCCTTTGCGCTTGGCGCAACAAGATGGCAGACAATAAGAAATCAGATCCTGCCGCTCGCCATGCCCGGGATCATGACGGGTACCATACTCTCATTCTCAAGGGCCATCGGCGAGACGGCCCCGTTGATTACAATGGGCGCCCTCACCTACATAGCATTCCTGCCAGACGGTATCTTCTCCCCATTCACTGTCCTGCCGATCCAGATATTCAACTGGGTCTCAAGACCCCAGAAAGGGTTCATGGTAAATGCTGCAGCCGGGATAATCATACTCCTTATTATCCTGATACTTCTTAATTCCCTCGCCGTATGGCTCCGCAATAAGTTTCAAAGGAGGTTAAATTGGTAAACAAGATCGCTTTTGAAATAAAGGATCTGAATACCTGGTTTGGAGAGACCCAGGTACTAAAGAAGATAACCCTGACCATACCAAGGAACCATATCACATCGATTATCGGGCCATCGGGTTGCGGGAAATCAACCTTTATCAGAAGCATCAACAGGATAAATGATACCATTCCAGGCTTCCGCCTTTCAGGAAGTGTAGTTTTTGAAGGGGCGGATATATATGATAAAAGGGTTGATCCGATAGAAATCCGCTTTAAGATAGGGATGGTCTTCCAGAAACCGAACCCCTTCCCGAAATCTATCTATGATAATGTCGCCTATGGTCCGAGGATACGGGGTATCAGGGACAGGGTCCTACTTGACAAAATAGTTGAAGAGAGCATTCAAAGGGCTGCCCTTTGGATCGAAGTAAAGGATAAACTGGCCAAAAATGCCCTCTCCTTGTCCGGCGGGCAGCAGCAGAGACTTTGTATTGCCAGGGCACTGGCAGTCAATCCGGAGGTTTTACTTTTAGACGAGCCCTGTTCTGCCCTTGACCCGATCTCAACAGGGAAGATAGAAGAACTGGTCTTGGATCTGAAGCAACAGTATACTATAATAGTGGTTACGCATAATATGCAGCAGGCGGCAAGGATATCTGATTTTACCGGTTACTTTCTGTTGGGAGAATTGATCGAATATGGCGACACTGCAAGGATATTCACTATTCCCAAAGACAAGAGGACTGAGGATTATATAACAGGGAGGTATGGGTGATTACAAGGCATTTCGATGAGGAGATGGAGCTCTTAAAGCAGAAGATATTGAGAATGGGGGCTATGGTTGAAGATCAGATAAGCAGTTCCATAAAGGCCCTGATCGAGCGCGACTCTGAGCTGGCTAAGAAGGTTATCGAAAACGACCATATGGTAAATGCCCTTGATGTCGAGATCGATGAGGATGCCTTAAGGCTCCTTGCTCTTCATCAGCCTGCTGCCGGAGATTTAAGACTTATCACAACTGCAATGAAGATATCGACAGAGCTTGAGAGGATGTCTGACCTGGCAGAGAATATATCTGAAAGGGTTACTGAACTGAACGAGGAGCTGCAGATAAAACCATACATTGATATACCCAAGATGGCAGAGTGGTCGCAGAAGATGGTAGCGGAATCCCTTGACGCTTTTGTACGGAGGGATTCCGGACTGGGAAGGAAGGTCTGTGCGGACGACGATTTTATAGATGACCTGAACAAACAGATATTCAGAGAACTCCTCTCTTTTATGATCGAAGATCCCCGCTTTATATCAACAGCAATCAGGATAAGTTTTATCTCAAAATATCTGGAGAGGATCGCAGACCATGCCACCAATATCGCCGAACTGGCTGTATACCTTGTTGAAGGGAAGATCATAAGACATACCGATAAAATATGTTAACCGCTAGCGAGCAAGGCGAGCGCTGAGGGGGAGGCTCCGAAGGCTTGGCCTTCGGAGGGGGCGACGCAAGCCCCTTAAAAACAGATGAAAAATAAGTTTCATATACTTATTATTGAGGATGAACCATTAATGAGGATATCCATTGCCGATGCCTTAAAACATGAAGGCTATCAGGTAAGTGATACAAATTCAGGGAATGAGGGGCTCAGGCTGGTCCGGAGCGGGAACTATGATGCGGTAATTACCGACCTGCGCCTTCCAGGAGTCGACGGGATGAATATCCTTAAGGCGTCCAAGCAGCACTCCCCTTCAACCCAGGTGATCATGATTACCGCCTATGCCACGGTCTCTACTGCCATCGAGGCAATGAAGGAAGGGGCTTACGACTACCTGACAAAGCCATTCTCTATGGAGGAGCTCCTCCTTATGCTCAAGAGGATACTTACCTTCAAGGAACTGGAAGAGGAGAATTTATACCTCAAAGAACAGATCAAGGGCAGGTATAAGGAGATAATAGGGAGGAGTGAAAAAATCCAGGCTATTTTTGAGCAGATAGATATAATATCAGGAACCGACACTACGGCCCTGATATATGGCGAGAGCGGTACAGGGAAGGAGCTGGTTGCCCAGGCCATTCATTACAGGAGCCACAGAAAGGAGGGCAAACTGATAAAGGTGCACTGCGGAGCGCTGCCGGAGACGCTCCTTGAGGCAGAGCTGTTCGGATATGAGAAGGGCTCCTTCACCGGGGCGCTAAAACAGAAGAAGGGGCGTTTTGAGCTTGCCCATAAGGGCACCATTTTTCTTGATGAGATCGGCGATATTTCCCCCACAGTACAGATGAAACTCCTCAGGGTTGTCCAGGAGAGGCAGTTTGAAAGGGTCGGAGGCACAGAGACGATAGATATTGATGTAAGGATAATATGCGCCACCAGAAAGGACCTGAAGCAGGAGGTTCAAAAGGGGAACTTCAGGGAGGATCTCTATTACAGACTGAATGTCATACCGATCACAATACCTTCGCTCCGGGAGAGGAAGGAGGATATATTGCCCCTTATAGAACATTTCCTGAAAAAATTCTCAAGTGAGATGAAAAGGCCCATAAAGGGCCTCTCTCCCAAGGCAAGAGAGCTCCTGCTAAAATATCCCTACCCAGGGAATGTCAGGGAACTTGAGAATGCCATAGAAAGGGCAATGGCCATGGGGAGGGGAGAGGAGATTCAACCCTTGGATCTCCCTGAGGAGATACGGAGTATTGAGGACACAACTGATACCGAGTCTACCGGAAGGGAGGAGTATGCCTCACTAAAAAAGGCGGTTGAAGGGTTTGAGAGGGCATACATTAGCAGGACATTAAAACAGGCAAACGGAAATAAGACAAGGGCCGCAGAGATCCTTGGCATCTCAAGGAAGACCCTGTGGGAAAAATGCAGGCAGTTCGGTGGCACCAGCTAATTTATGTCTTATACCAATTCGCATTCAACAGGATACCAAGGCGGCGAGGAGGAGGCGACGCAGGCGTACGGTTTGTACGTTGAGGAGCCGACGACGAAGCCAACGCAGGTAGCCGAATGAAGGCAAATTGGTATTACCTCGAGGTAACAACTCCCTCTATTAGTGTTTCAACCAGGTAACATATTCCCTGATCCAACAGATCCGGCATATGGGATCTGCCCCTTGTTATTTCATCATATTATACTATGATCCCGTTGCGCAGCCTCTGGTATACATATTGCTATATAATTTAGATAGAAAGGAGATGTACGTATAAGAGGGGAGCCCTTGAAAATGTAAGTGCGTGTTAAACATGGTATAATATAAAAAGGAATTTTATGTAATGTTAAAAAATTATAATAAAACAGGCCTCAAGAAAAAGATATTTACCTTCTTTATCTCTTTTATTCTGATAGGGATAAGCAGTTGGGCGCTAGGCCTTTTCTTTGTCTACTTTTTTGGCAGTAAAATCATTAAAGAAACCATCGGGTCGAATTTTCAAACCCTCACCATTGAAACGAGCAAGAAACTTGAACTTATGATCAACCAATACACCTATGAGGTCAGGACATTGGCTGGATCAGAGGAAGTAATTATTGATGTGGAAAAATCTGATCAAGTCTTACGACAAGGCAGGGTTGATGACGCAAAGGTTATTGAGAAGGTCTGGCCCTCTGTCTACAAGGATGATCTTCAGGTAAGACGGTTTACCAAAAACAGGGCTGCTGAAAGGCTAAAAAAGGTATTAAGGAGCGATATAGTTGAGATAATCGTTACCAATGAGAAGGGTATCCTCCTGGCAGCTACCGAAAAACCGGCGCACTATTATTATGGAGATGAAGGATGGTGGCAATCTACCTTCGGCAAGCGCAAGACAATCTTAAGTGATATCTTCTTTAGTAAGGAAAGGGGAGGTTATTTCTTTGCCGTCTCATCGCCGATCATAAAGAATGAGAGGCCTATAGGTGTAATCAGATTTACATACGATATCGAACTTCTCTCTGAATCAGTGATATCTGCAAGCATAGGAGAGACCGAACATACAATGCTCGCCAGCTCTGACGGAACCCTCCTGTTCTGTCCTATCTTCTCGATCGGGACACACAATCTTAAAGATGAGCTAAAGAGTGCAATCTTCAAGAACAGACCGGGATGGGTGGCAACAACAGCCGATATACATTATCCCGGAAAGGATGCTATTAACGGTTTTTCGCCTGTTAATATGACCATGACCATGGGGCCTGAAAATTTCGGCGGGAAGAACTGGTATATATTTACAAGCCAGGACCCTGATGAGACATATAAACCGGTTTGGGGAATGCTTAAGTGGATAGCCATAGCCGGGATCTCAGGGGGGATTTTAGGTTTAGGAATGATGTTCCTGCTCGGGTTTGTCTTGATTCAGAGGATCGTAAGGCCGATCAATCTCCTTCAGGAGAAGGCAGAGCTGATTGGACAGGGGAATCTCGACTGCGACATAGATATACATACAGGCGATGAGATAGAATCCTTGGCCGCGGAATTTAAGAAGATGGCTGCTAACCTGAAAAGATCCTTGTCAGATATGGCGTTCCAAAGGTCAGAGATGCGGTATCAGGATCTCGTTGAAAACTCACCTGAGATGATACATCAGATCAATAAGGACCTTAAATTCGTACATGCAAATAAGACTGAGCTTGAGAAACTGGGCTACACACTGGATGAGATAACAGACATGAAGCTAACCGATATAGTATCTGCTGATCACAAGGAAAGGATTGCCGAATGTTTCAAGAAGATGATGGTTGATGGAGAGGCTAGACATGAGACTGTCTATATAACAAAGGATGGAAAAAGGATAGACGTAGAGTTAAGCACGACCGCCCAATACGACCCTGATACAGGGGAATTTATTGCCTCAAGGGGCTTTACCAGGGATATCTCCGAGAGGAAGAGACTAGAGGAGGAGCGCTTAAATTATACGGTAAAGCTCGAACAGGATGTAGCGGAAAGGACACGGGAGCTGGCCGACTCTGAAAAGAAATATCGGTCCCTCTTCGACTTTGCAGAAGATTCCATGATGAGAATAGACAGGGAAGGGAAGATATTTGCTGTAAATAAAAGGGAGGAGTGGCTGATAGGATACAAGGAGGAGGAGCTCCTTGGCAAGGAACTCACCACTATACTCCCTGAAGGTTATTGGGATGAATTTGGCAGGCTACTCAGGGTGACCATTGATGAAAACAAGAAGGTCCCGACCAGTGAGGTTGAGGTGATAAGAAATGATGGCAGGCTGATCCCCATGGAACTTGATTTCTCCGGGATATCTGAAGATGATAATGTGGTTGCTGTTCAGGTCCACTTTCGCGATATTTCTAAACGTAAGGTCCTGCAGGAGCAGGTAGAGCAGTACAGGAAGGCCCTTGAGGCCAAGGTAGAAGAGGTAATGGCGACAAAGGATTATCTTGAAAGCCTCCTTGAGAATGCTGAGGATGTAATATACACATTGGATCTAAACGGGAAATTTACCTACCTGAATAAAAAAGTTGGCGACTGGGGATATAAAAGGGAGGATCTGGAGGGGAGATCCTTCCTCTCCATCACTGCCGATAGGAATGCAAATGCAGGTATGGTCATCGAAGAGTGGGAATCTTGTCCATTTATCGGGACTATTGACGGAGGAAGAAACCGATACGACGTGGAGATCCTGACAAAGACCGGTGATATACGATATACGACTATAAATGCATCTCCCCTCAGGGATAAG
>CAZYNY010000073.1:0-15624 GCA_964648095.1 uncultured Nitrospirota bacterium
TGATTTTATTAAGGGAGGTTTTGAAAACTCGGCTCCAACTGTCGAAAATGAGTCAAGGTAAAATATTTTAAAAGCACCTTCTGTGCTTCAGTCATGAGTAAACCAATCAGCATTCTCGGTCAGCCTGTTAAGACCTGACATGTTTAGCTTTCTCTTGAGGTAAATAGAGGTCTCACGTGGCGGATTTCAAAATCTGCATGGCGTCTTCGAAGTAGCGCCGATGTGTCCTGCGCAGCGCTGATTCACTGGCTGCCTCCAGCAGTACCACCTCGTGGTCTACTCCCCTGCGGTTCAGATCCAACTCGATCTCAAGCCGTGAGTTCTCGGCCTGCAATCGTTCCGAGTCTCGGAAGTCTTTTGCGGTAACATTGCGGCCATTAGCCCGATCGAACTCAATTAAGAAAATCATCGTTGCTCCTTTTCGTGCTCCAACCAAGAAATCACGTCGAAGGTACGTCGATCTTCAACACGGTAACAACAGAAGACGGAACTTTGACCAGCCAATGGTCATCTCCTGGGTCTTCTTTGACCACCACGACGTTTTCATTCAAATAGCGAACAAGGTTTGCACTGTAGGACGTCGACGCAGCGTTCACGATTTCGTGAATCCTAGGATGCGATCCCAGATTGCACCAGACAGAATAGTGGTCAACATTAATCGGCGTAGGAGAATCGGCAGGGTCATACCGATAGATCGAAATCGAGCATTGCTGGCGATGCACCGGTGTGCAACAGTGCACACTACCGCTGCGTCGTGCGCCATACTGTGCATGGGTGTCAGGCCCACGTCAATCTGCACTATCTGAGTGCTGTTCACATTGAGCAACTCCCACTTGGCTCGCGGAGCAACAAAGGCGCTGCGTCCGTCGATGCGCTCAAGATACGCCTGAAGTCTCGGTGCCTTGGCGGGTGAGGTCATAGCGAGACGACTCCTAGGTACATTTATCTTTCTCGATATTGTTTATACGGTTTCCGTATAACAACCTTTCTCTCTCTTCCCAGCCATATAACACCCCATCTGAGTTTGACGTCAGAATATCGTAAGTTATTTCCTGTTAATACGTGTTTTAGAGCTCATTTAATCTTCCCCAGCGCCGCCTCCATCCTGTCCAGTCCCTTCTTTATATTCTCCATGGAGGTGGCATAGGAAAACCTGATAAATTCGTCTGCGCCGAAAGAATCGCCTGATACGGCGGCTATCTTCGCCTCTTCAAGGAGATATGTCGCAAGATCCAGGGAACCACTAATTTTCCGGTTATTCACGCTCTTTCCATAATAGCTTGATACATTCGGAAAGGCATAGAAGGCCCCTTGCGGCATCAGGCATTTTACCCCCTTCATCTTATTCAAGCGATCTACTATGTATCTCCTCCGCTTATCAAACTCAGAGACCATCATATTTACAAAATGATCAGAGCCCTTTAGCGCAGCGACTGCGGCCTTCTGTGAAATGGATGTCGGGTTTGATGTAGACTGGCTCTGGAGGTTCGACATGGCAGTTATTATCTCTTTCGGGCCTGCAGTATAACCGATCCTCCATCCCGTCATTGAATGGGATTTCGATACGCCATTTACCAGGATTGTCAGATTCTTAAGTTCTTTCCCTAATGAGGCAATACTTACATGCCTAAATCCATCGTAGACTATCTTCTCATAAATCTCGTCAGAGATGATATAGATCTTGCGTCTTAATGCTACCTCCGCAATCTCCTCAAGGCATTTTTTGTTATAAGCAGATCCCGTAGGATTTGAAGGTGAATTTATGATTATCGCCTTTGTCCTACCGGTAATAGAATCTTCCAGTGCCTCTGCATTGAGGCTAAATTGATCCTCCTCTTTTGTCTCAATAAATACCGGTGTAGCATCGTTTAAGATGATCTGATCCGGATAGGAGACCCAGTATGGCGATGGGATTATCACCTCATCGCCTGCCTCGAACAGGACCTGGGCTATGTTGTAAAGGCTATGCTTGGCACCGCAGGAGACTATAATCTGGGACCTTTCATATTCAAGGCTATTGTCCTTTTTGAACTTCTCTATTATTGCATCTTTCAGTTCGTCCGTCCCGGATGGCGCTGTATACTTTGTGAAACCTGACCTGATGGCCTTTATTGCCTCCTCCTTGACGTCATCGGGCGTATCAAAATCAGGCTCCCCTACCCCAAAATCTATGACATCAATTCCCTGGGCCTTCATCGTCTTTGCCTTTGCCGTCATGGCGAGTGTAGGAGAAGGCTTTATCCTCCCTATCCTTCCAGCTAATTTCATTAATCTCTCCTCTTGAAAAGTTCGCTTAATCTCCTTGCGACTATTGATGGCACGAGATCCTTTATTTCACCGCCATAGCTCGCCACCTCTTTTACAATACTTGATGTGAGATATGAATACTCCTCTCTGGGCATGAGAAAGACGGTCTCAATCGTATCAGAGAGCTTCCTGTTCATTAGAGCCATCTGGAGCTCGTACTCAAAGTCTGATACCGCCCTAAGCCCCCTTATAATCGCATCTGCCCCACGCTCTTTGACGTAATCCACAAGCAGGCCCTCGAAGGGTTCAATCTCTATATTCTTCATCCCCCTCGTTGCCTCTTCGATCATGAAGATCCTCTCTTTTAGGTCAAATAGCGGTGTCTTTTTTGGGTTAGGTGCAACAGCTATGACTACCTTATCGAAGATCCTGAGGGTCCTTCTTATTATATCGATGTGCCCATTTGTTATTGGGTCAAATGTCCCCGGGTATACAGCCCTCTTCATCCCCTTAATACCTCCTCGCTATTACTGGATTCGTAAAGAGAAAGCATTGTGTCCCCATATCTATAATCATCCCCATGAATTAATTTACCGGCACTATCCGGCAATTTTTTCTTAGAATAATGTTCTACAACAACTACACCTCCTTTAGCAAGGATTTCTGTCTCCCCGAGAAGGGGAAAGATCTCTTTTTCCAGGATATCCGATTTATATGGAGGATCCACGAATATAATATTAAATTGTTTTCCTTCCTTTGCTCCCTTCTTGATATATTCTGCTGCGCCTGATGATATAATCTCACACCCCGACTCAAGACCAATAAGGGATAGATTCTCCCTAATTGACTTCAGGAAGCGGGGGTCTCTCTCCACAAAGGTCACCCAGGCCGCGCCCCTACTTAATGCCTCTATGCCGACATTCCCCGTGCCCGAAAAGAGGTCTAAAAACCTGCACCCCTCTACCCTATCCCTGATAATATTAAAGAGGGATTCCTTCACCCTGTCCGATGTAGGTCTAAGCTCCATCCCCTTGGGGGCCGTGATCCTTCTGCCTCTTGCAATACCTGATATGATCCTCATGGTTATCCTACTGTAGGGGAGACCCGGCGGGTCACCCAAGAAAGGGCGATTCACCGAATCGCCCCTACATTGTCATTTTCTTTTATAAAATGGCCTGTCCACAATAAGGGCCGGAACCACCCTGCCCCGTATATCAACAAGAACCTCTAGTCCGGATTTTGCATATTCTGGCAGGACATAACCGATACCTATCCCCTTATTGAGCATAGGCGAGATGTTCCCGCTGGTTACAACGCCTATCTCCTTTCCGTCAGAGAAGATCTTAAAACCCTTCCTTGGAATCCCCTTCTGTAAGAGTTCAAAGAATATCAGCCTCCTTTGAGTGCCGTTCTTCTTCTGCTCCAGCATAACCGCCTTCCCGATAAAATCATCCTTACTAAAGTCTACCACCCACTTAAGACCCGCCTCTATAGGTGTTGTATGCTCATCTATGTCATTTCCATGTAGTGAATAGCCCATCTCAAGCCTTAACGTATCCCTTGCACCAAGACCGCAGGGTTTGATGCCGGAACCCCTTCCGGCCTCCAGCAATGCCGTCCAGACCCTAGTGCAATCGGCGGAATCCATAATAATTTCACAACCAGGCTCCCCTGTATAACCGGTCATAGATACAAGCGTTGATGCACCGTCTATCTCTGTCTCCACTATATGCCATGGTTTAATAGAAGCAATATCCCTTGAAGATGCCTCCCCAAGTATAGACCTTGACATTGGGCCCTGTAGCGCAATCATACCGGTCTTATCTGTAAGGTCATAAATTTTATAATCAAAATTAACCCCTATACTGGATATCCAGATCAAAATCTTTTCTCTGTTTCCCGCATTTACACAGAGCAGATATCTATCCTTATCCCTCTTTGAGATGATGATGTCGTCAATAATCCCCGCTGAATGGTTACAGATCAGGGTATATTCAGCCGAGCCTATTGACATCCTTGCCACATTGCTAACGGTAAGCATCTCTAAAAGGGGCCCAGAACCACTGCCGGAGATCTCTATCCTACCCATATGTCCTATATCAAAGACACCTGCACTCTCCCTAACTGTCCTATGCTCATCCGTTACCCCGGAATAGGAAAGCGGCATCTCCCATCCGAAAAATTCGGTAAACCTGGCGCCTAAGGTCTTGTGGGATTCAAAAAGGCAGGTCCTTTTCAAGCCGATCCCCTTTCACCAAGATAGGTCTCCCTTACCCTTGAATCTTGCAAAAGCCGTTCTGCCCTATCGGTCATCACTATCCGTCCTGTCTCCATCACATAGCCGCGATGGGCAAGCTCAAGGGCTGCCCTCGCATTCTGCTCTACGAGAAGGACAGTATTCCCCTCGTTATTTATCTTTCTAATTATCTCAAAGATCCTTGCTACCATTAAAGGCGCCAAACCCAATGAAGGTTCATCCAACAATAGTAATCTTGGTCTTGCCATTAGCGCCCTCCCGATAGCAAGCATCTGCTGTTCACCGCCGCTTAAGGTCCCCCCAAACTGGGATGTCCTCTCCTTCAAAACCGGAAAGTATGCATAGACCATTTCGATCCGATTTAACAACTCTTTTTTATCCTTCACCATAAAACCGCCAAGCTCAATATTTTCCAGGACAGTAAGCCCGGGGAATATCCTCCTCCCCTCAGGCACCTGTGATATCCCCAATCGAACTATCTCATGGGGCTTAAGCCCGTCTATCCGTTTTCCGTTGAACTCTACCAATCCACTCCTTGACTTAAGCATCCCTGAGATGGTCATCAACATCGTTGTCTTTCCCGCGCCATTGGCACCTATCAGCGCAACAATCTCCCCTTCCTCAACCTCCATGGAAACAGACTTTAGCGCCTCGATAGATCTATAAAAGGTGCGTAGATCCTTGACCTTAAGCACCTGCCAACTCTCTGCCCAGATAGGCCTCGATTACCTTTTCATCTCTCTGGATCTGATCAGGCATCCCCTCCGCTATCTTGATCCCATGATCCAGCACCACAACCATGTCCGAGATCCCCATTACAAGACGCATATCATGTTCTATCAGGAGGACCGTTACCCCTCTCTCCCTTATCCGCCTGATTAGGTCCATCAACATTTTGGTCTCCATCGGGTTCATCCCGGCCGCCGGCTCATCAAGGAGAAGGAGATCAGGATCACTGGCAAGGGCCCTTGCTATCTCAACCCTCTTTTGATCCCCATAAGAAAGACCTCCTCCAAGTGTATGCGCCATATTCTTTAACCCAACAAAATCAAGCAGCGTCATTGCCTTTTCAAGGAGTTCCGCTTCTTCTCTGATTACCCTCTTTGTCCTGATGAGTGAACCCATAAACCCGCCTCTTGTCCGGCAATGCCCCCCCACCATTACATTCTCCGCGCAGGTCATACCGGCAAAGAGTCTTATCCCCTGGAAGGTCCTGGCAATGCCGCCTTCCGTTATCTTGTGGGGTTTTAGCCCCATGATACCCTTACCCTTAAACCTGATCTCCCCTTTTGTAGGAGGATGCACCCCTGTTACACAGTTAAAAAAGGTGGTCTTCCCTGCACCATTTGGGCCTATAAGTCCGGTGATATTTCCAGTCGACACAGAAAGGTCTATACCCTCAAGGGCTACAAGCCCGTCAAAGGCCTTGGTAAGGCTTTTTGTCTCAAGAATCGTCATCTTTTATGAAGGCGGATCCCCTAAAGTATAATTAAAATTATACAATATAGCCCATTACTTCTCAATCCTTATCTTGACACCCGTTGAGGGATTTGATAACCTTCAATCGAATTGTGAGTGGGCCGCTAGCTCAGCCTGGTAGAGCACCGCCCTTTTAAGGCGGGTGTCGATGGTTCGAATCCATCGCGGCTCACCAAATATTATCGATTGTTATTCTCATTCACAGCAATAAAAAAGAAGATACCTGCAAACAACAGGCCGATACTAAAAAATCCAAAGGCCATCTGATAGCCAAGGCCTGCCACTAAGATCCCGGCCACAATCGGCCCGCTTGCATGTCCCATATCCGTTATCGTTCCGAACAGGCCATGAGCAGAACCATAATTATGCCTTTTACACAGGTCTGTAATAAGGGGAGGTGTCGCAGAGATCACAACAGCAACAGCAAGGCCATAGATGACAACAAGGGCAATCAGTCCATAAAATATTCTTATATGAGGAATCATCCAGACAATGGAGGCGCCGCATAAAAGACCGGCAATAATCTGGGGTCTTCTCCCTATCCTGTCCGACATGGCGCCCATTATAGGCCTGGCCATAAGCGTTGAAACGGTCTGGATCCCAAAGAGAAAACCGATCTGCCATGGTTTAAGCCCTGCCACCTGCTTTGCATAGATAGGAAGAAACCCCTCAATGGCGCCTGTTGCAAAAAATTGAAGCGCCTGAGTTATGCTTGCCCCAAGGATCGACAGGTTGGATACCACCTCCCTGAGGCCGTCGATAAAACTCCTATTGACTACCGATAGGTCGCCACGGGTTGTTTTATGAATTGTCTCCGGCCACCTGAAAATAGAGATCAAGGCAGCAATCCCGGCAATACCAGACGCCACAAATGGATAGGTAAATCCCCCTGCTGATATGAGTATACCTCCCAGCCAGGGGCCAATAGTATTTCCTATCATGGCAGCAGAGCTATAAGTTGCAAGCCTCTCCCCCCGCCGCTCCTTCTCAACAATATCAGAGATGATGGCAGAGACAACAGGGCCAAATATGGCAGTAGCCGAGCCATGAATAAAACGGATAACCAGGAGGGATATATAGCCATTTACCAATAGATATAGATATGGGGCAAAGGCAAAGACAAGCAAACCCGCAATCAGGAGGCGCCTTCGGCCATATATATCTGAGAGCCCCCCGGATAAAAATTTTCCAAAGATGCCGGTTATGGTAGAGGCCGCAACAATCAGACCTATGGCCTTCGGGCCGACACCCAGGCTCTCCGCATATAGCGGGATAACAGGAAACCTTGAAAGGCTATAAGATAAGAAGGCCAAAAATCCGGACAGGCATAACCTTAAAAATAACCTCCCCTTCCTATCCTCCATTAGTCTATGGATTCAAACTAATTGTCATGGTAGTCCGCATTATACCTAACAACTTAAGCTATATCCAGAAATTTCACCGAAAATATACCCAACCCTGGACTCTTCATTTCTTTCATTATATAATGCTGGTATTCATTTTGTTTGAAATGGCAGAACAGTTCTGATAAAGTCGAGAAACTATATAATCACTAATTAGTATAGCAAAAGGGGGATCATTCATGGCTGTAAAGAAGAAGCGCGAAGGGCTTGGCCTGGAAATGAAGACATTTTCGGGCAAAGACGGGAACTCCTATCTGGTGTTTCGCACCAGTGCCGGCTCGTTTCACGTTTTCATGGAAGTCGAGGCCAAAGAGGCAGCGCGTCAGTGCGGAGCCACAGAGGAAAAGAATACTCGTGGCATGTGGGCGGCTCTTTGGGGCAGCAAGTAAGCTCACGCCCAACAAGCGATTCCGGCTGCTGAGGTATTGACAGGACTGTCCTTGCAGGCGTATCAACCAGTTCGAGTACGGCGTTAAGTTTCTTCTCGTGGTAATGTAAATAATATAGGGCTTAGATTTGATTATTGAAATTTGCCCTTTTATCTTCTCTATCACCCTTTCTACCTTTTTATCTAAGTTCCCCTTCTCCCTCAAATATCTTGTCACAACTGCTGGATCTTTCTGAATATGCCCCGCAATCTCCTTCCCTTTATATACATATTCCCGTGCCACAAGGCAAAAAGCAGCTTTTGCTTAACGGAGTTCTTTTCTCTTGACAGGAGCCTTTTAATGGGTGGCCCTATATATGTTTCGGATGCGCAGGGTGAAAAAATGCAGGGAATAAAGAGGGCGGATATAAAAGCGGGTTTGTTTGTGCGGGTAGTAACAAAGGAGGACCAGCGCACGGGAAAGCTGACGGAAGGGGTCGTTAAGGATATCCTAACAAAGTCACCCATCAATCCCCACGGAATCAAGGTACGCCTTGAAAGCGGCATTGTTGGACGGGTGAAAGACATCCTTTCATAAGAGGCTCTTGCAAAAGTTACCGTATAATAGCAGACTATTATGCTGAAAAAGTTGAGAAAGAAGAAGCAGACGATTCGATAAGGATAGCCTCTTCTTTTGTATCATTATTTCTGGATAAAAAGGGGGGTGTAGAATGACACCCGATAGACGAAATGAAGTATTACAACTTATTGGAAAAGTCACCAACTATGCATACCCCCTTCGCTGGGTAGATGAAAAAACTACTTTTGGGGATTTTGATGGACGTGAACTATCCATTGATGTTTTTTGGTCCCGACTGCTGAGCAGATTAATTTTTTAAGTCAAATAAGATCTATCAGGGGACTGATCCGGGAAATGACAGGGCATCGTTGTATCTTTATATTCCATTCACCTGAAGCTACCGCGGCTCATTATTCTCACCTTTTCCCAATAACACGGGGTGTCCGTATTGTAGGGGGTAAAGGAATCAAGTTTCCTTTGCCAGTTACTGGTGGTACAGAGACAAAACCTGTATTCAGCGATACTCCAATTTATTCTGACCTGAAGGAAGCCGCATGAACCGTATTGTCATTGGCACGAATATTATCGAGGATTGCGACAATGCAATAATAATTTCAGGGAACCCTCTGTTCTTATATAGGATGGAAAAAGAAACCATACTATTTTCATTTTCGGTTTCAAGCCCTCCTGCAAATACAGAGATCCAGATTAGAGACAATGTGATTCAAAAAGGGACAGTAACTTTAAGGGCAGATTCTAAGTCTGTTGTTGTTAAACTGGATAATTCTCTTCTAATAGAATTACTAAACGAAGGGGATACGGCTCATGTAAGCCTGGATTTACGCCTTCTTGGTCTCCATATCTATACTGATAAGACCGCGCTCCATGTTGGCGGTTCCCAGCTTTCACAGAATATTATTAAACAATGCACTAACGGGATAGTGGTAGGCTGAGTAGGAATAGAAGGGAACTTGTCATAACTGCCGGATCTTTTTGAATATACCCCTTACCACAATCCGATGTTCTTAGGGGACAACAGACCACAAAAATCGTTATTTAAGCGCTCACTCAAGAGGACTTTCCCGCAGCTTGCTGAAAGGGTTCTCCGTTTAATGGTCTGTTGGCCACGCATTGACGGACCGGTTGCCGCATGTTATTCTTAGCGTCATGCGAATATCGTATCTGTTTCTTATGTCATGCACACAGCGTCCTTTTCTTGTAAAGTCTAGTTGCTGATGCGTATCTTCTTAATCCATATCCGTGATCCACAGTTTTACGCCCTACCGGCTAAGACCCGCGCCAAGAACGGGAATATCCGGGTGATGGGCTTTCCTCCCATCGGCATCATGTCGCTCTCCGCCGTGCTCAAACAGGCGGGTCACGAGTGCGTGATGTTCGATCAGGCCAATCCCGAAACACCCAATGACGTTATTATCGAAGAAATTCGCAAGCAGCGTCCCGCGCTTGTCGGCCTTAGTTTCCTGAGCACAACCAGTTATCCTTTCGCGAAGATCCTGGCCCGTCAGATCCGCGCGGCCGACTCGAAAGTTCGGCTGGCGTTCGGCGGCGTCTTCGCCTCGCTCAACGCGCAGTTGGTCAAGCTCCAATGTCCCGAGGTCGACTTTGTCTGCCGCGGCGACGGCGAACAGCTTATACTAGATCTAATTGAGAGGCTCGAAGCCCCCGAGACTGTGGAAAGTCTGACGTGGGCCAAGGACGGCCAGGTGATGCAGAACGCCAACCGGACTATGGAGCGTCATCTCAATCAATGGCCGTTTCCCGACCGTGAGGGACTGCCGCTGGACTTTATCGAGTCGATGCCGCTTGATGTGCCGGCGGTATTGTCGATGGAGCGCTTCACTACAATGCAGACCTCCCGCGGCTGTCCATGGCCGTGTATCTTTTGCGACATCCCGGTATTCAATGAGGGCAAGTGGCGCTCCCGCACTGCCGATCACGTAGTGGAAGAGTTTAAGCATCTCCAGAATCTCGGCTATGGGGCCGTTTATTTCGTAGACGATCACTTCCTCCTCCAGCCCAAACGGATCGAAGCAATTTGCCGGGGCATCATCGACGCCGGTGTGACCATCGAGTGGGGCGTTGAGGGGCGGGTCGACTCCGTTTGCCAACATCTCTTCCCCATAATGGCAAAGGCGCACTGCCGAACGATCATGTTTGGAATCGAGACCGGCAGCCAGAAGGTGCTCAATCGGCTAAACAAGGAACAGACCTTAGAAGATGTCGAATCGGCGGTGACGACCGCAAAGAAGGCCGGCATCGAGATCGTACACGGTTTCTTCGTCGTCGGTACCCCGGACGAGACAGTGGAGGATATGCGGGCTACGTTCGACTTTGCATCACGGCTCAGGCTCGATACCTTCGCGTTCAATCGGCTCTGCGTCTATCGCGGGACACCCCTGTGGCAGGAATATGTGCAGCGCGGCCTCGTTAACGACGCGACCGATTGGTACAAGTTTTTTAAGTGCTCGGAGATCGACCCTACCTGTCTGCCCGGTGAGGTCATCAACGCTGAGCGCAACGCCGGTATGCGCCGCCTCTTTATCTACAAGCTGGCACATTACCCGATTCAAACCTTTAAGCTGCTGCGCCGCTTCCTCCGCTATATGGCAGTGCGCGACGTGATCTATCTGATTGTCAAGCCATTCCTCGGAAAGAAGCGGGGACAGACAAAGGCCGAAGCGCTGTCGCGCGCCGTTGAGCACGGTGCGCTCAAAGACACAGCCGCCAAGCTGACACAGGTATCTGATGAGAAACTCGAATATGTCATCAATGAATCGAAGGCCGAACGCCATCGCATTCAGCAAGAGGCGGAAAAATAGGAAGTCACAGGCCGAGACGCCTGACGCCGATTCCTCGCGCTTTATCCCTCCCTCCATTCAGCAATTCTTAAGCTGGATAGATATATAAGTAAACCCCATTCTGTTGTATAATTAAACAAATCTATATTACAAATAGACCTAAATAAGGAGACGCTTAATTGAAGATATATCTATTCCTGATAGTCATTGCATACATCCTCAAAGAGGCATTCAAATATCTCGTCATCTATATGAACCTGAATCAGATGAGGAGAAAAGGGGATGTTGTACCGCCTGAATTTGATGGAAAGATCAATAAGGAAGGCATGAAAAAGGCAGGGGATTATCAGTCGGAGAGGGTCCGCTTCGGCCTGATCGCATCCCTATTTAACAATATAGTCATAATCACCTTTATCTTTGGCGGTCTTCTGGGCCTCTACAATAGATGGATCGCATCTTTAAACCTCCCCTTTATCTTTTCCGGGTGGCTTTTTTTTATCCTTTTATTCTATGCGAATGAGATCCTCTCCATCCCTTTTGGCCTATATAGCAGTTTCAAGATAGAGGCAAGGTATGGATTCAATACAATGACACCCCGCCTCTGGATCTCTGACTTTCTAAAGTCGATCTCTATCTCTACTGCCATGAACTCCCTCCTGATATTGGCCGGTCTCCTCTTGATTCAATGGGCTCCTGATGCCTGGTGGATCTGGGTATGGACTTTTATTTTGGCCTACAGCATATTCATCATGTATATATCGCCATACGTGATTGAACCCTTGTTTAATAAATTCGCCCCTATTGATGATGAATCGCTCAGAGAAAGGATCATCAGGCTGACTGATAAGGCGGGCATACATGTCGGCAGGATACTAAAGATGGATGCCTCAAAGAGGAGCAGACATACAAACGCCTATTTCACGGGGATCGGGAAGATAAAGAGGATAGTCCTTTTTGACACCCTCCTGTCAGGCATGGATCAAGAAGAGATAATAGCTGTCCTTGCCCATGAGATTGGACACTGGAAGGGCAGGCATATCTTGAAGATGATGGTCATATCCGCTATCGTATCGCTCGCAGCCCTCTTTTTGACCTTCAGATCGACTCAGAGCGATCTCCTTTTGAGGCTCTTTAATATCAGCGAAGACACACTCTTTGCAAAACTTTTTATTATCTCATTCCTTGCAGGGATTGTAGGCACGCCCTTAAAGTGGCTTATGAGTTCGATTAGCAGAAGGCATGAGAGGGAGGCTGACAGGACATCATATGAACTTACATCAGATGGTGAGAGGATGGTGAGCGCCCTTGTAAAGCTCTCCAAGGAAAACCTCTCAAACCTTTATCCCCACCCCCTCTATGTAGCCATATATTATTCCCACCCACCTGTCCTGGAGAGGATAAGATATATAAGAGCTCTTTCATATCTTCAAAACCAGCCTCAATAAGAGATGAATGATAATAAATATCAGATCCTTTGCCAGTTCTTTCCCTTCTATTCCTGTCTCATGCAGGCCTACCGGATCTTGAATCTCCGGGGCTATCCGGACAGATATGGCCTCACCAAGGGCCTGTAAATCCTCCAGTCTCTTATTATGATCATCCGGGATGGGTATAGGCAACTGATCGGACAAAGGAAGATCTCCCTTCTGTCCCTCTTTAAGTATTCTTTTGTGGTCTTCATATCTCCTGAGCTCTCCCCTATTAAGCCATAGTCCGCTGCATTGCGGACATCTTTCTATATTCGCATCCTCCGGCAGATTCAGGTCACGAAAGGGTTTAAGATCAATCTCACAAACAGGGCACGTGCCAGGACCCTTTCTAAATGACAAAGGACTCAGAAGCCGCCCCTTATCTACAGGATCGAGTCTTTTGGCCTCACAATCTTTTAGGTAATATAGCTCCCACTGATCGAACCATATCCCCCCGCAGTCTTGACATTGATCCAATAAGAGGTATCTCCCATAATGGGCCTCTGCATATACCTCCTTTAACTCCCCTTCGCAGCCTGGGCAAGACCCTTTTTTAGCTATTTCCTGAGTAGACATAGGCCATCCTTTTTAATCTATCGATCCTGCCCTGGATCGGCGGATGCGTTGAAAAGATATCGGCAAATAACCCCTCTTTCTCATCCAGCTTTCTTTGAAGGGGATCGCTGATAAATAGATGGGCAGTTGCCCTATGGGCCGTCCTTACAGGCGACTTCGTCTGGCTTATCTTCTCAAGGGCAGATGCCAGGGCCATCGGGTTCCTGGTAAACTCTGCAGAGCTTGCATCGGCCTGATACTCCCTCTGTCTTGACACGGCCATGGCGATAATCCTGGAAAGGATGGGAGAAATGATAACGAATAAAATAATGACGAGGAGGATTACAGGATGCAGGCCCTTGGATCTCGATCCCCTTTTTGTCCTGATCCCTCCATACCTCCATGTCCTCATTGCCCAATCTGATAAGAGGGCTATTGTCCCGACAAGGACGGTCACCACAGTCATTGTCAGGATATCATAATTTTTTATATGTCCCATCTCATGAGCTATCACTGCCTGGAGCTCCTCCCTATTCATTGTATCAAGAAGCCCCTGGGTGACACCCAGGGTTGCATTATGTGGGTTTCTGCCTGTGGCAAAGGCATTAGGCGCAGGATCCGGTATTACATAGACCTTTGGCATAGGAAGGCCGGATGCCAGGGCCATCTCAGTTACGATATTATGGAGCCTCTTGTGGGACGGATTCTCAAAGGAAAGGACTCCGGCATGGAGTGAGCTCAAGACAATCTTGTCCCCATAAAAATATGACGCAAATCCGTTTATGCCGGCAAGGGATAGGGCAATGATAGTAGCCGCAGGGATCCCGGTCATCCTGAAGGTCCCGAATGAGTATATATCTATGGCGTATCCAAGGAGTCCGAGAAGGATAAGAAAGGAGATAATCAGGGTAATGGTAACCTTGCGATTACGATGCTGCTGCGAGTAAATATCGGTCATAGAGAAATGTCAAATGTCAAAATCCAACCCCTCCTTGCTCCTCCCCTTTACTAAAGGGGAGGAAGGGTGGAGTTAACCTGGGACTTTGGCATTCTATCCCTTTATACTCAGGTCTACCTTCGGCACCTGCTGTGCTGCCTCCTCTGCCTGAAAATAATCGGCTCTCTGAAAGTTAAAGGTAGAGGCAATAAGATTGGATGGGAAGACCTCCTGTTTGATATTGAACTGGGCAACCAGGTCATTGTAAAATTGCCTTGCAAAACCTATCCTGTTCTCTGTAGATGTAAGCTCCTCCTGGAGCTGGAGGATATTCTGGTTGCTCTTTAAGGCCGGATAGTTTTCTACCAGGGCAAAGAGCCTCCCCAGGGCCTGGGTCAGGACATTCTCCGCAGACCCTTTCTCCTGGACTGTTGTGGCAGAGACTGCCTTTCCCCTCGCCTCTATGACCTTTTCAAGCGTCTCCCTCTCAAATTCCATTGCACCCTTTACCGTATTTACAAGATTCGGTATAAGGTCATGCCGCCTTTTTAATTGAACATCTATCTGCCTCCATCCATTCTGGACCTGATTCCTTAAGGTCACAAGTCCATTATAGGCAAGGATGACCCAAAGGACCAAAAGGATTAAACCTGTTAATAATATCCATCCTGCCATAAGATCCTCCTGTATAATATTTGTATTTACAAGAAATCTATTCTCTATTAGGCTATAGGATAGCAGATTACCGATAGGAACTCCACTGCAATAAAGGCATGAGACTGTGGCGCGCACCGAGTCTATTTCCGCCTAAGGTATTACATGTTAAATCATATAGTTGTAGTCTTTACTTCAAGTTAAGTATTAAGTCTCTGTTGCTATTTTGAGCAAGCGAAATCATTCCTATATTTCTTGCGTAAGGTGTTGACTTGAGACACTATCTAAGGCTATATTGCTCATGCAATGAATAAAATCACTTCAATCAAAGGCATAAACGATATCCTTCCCGGAGAGATGGAGATATGGGAATTTATCGAAGGTATATCTAAGAGGATATTTAAGAGCTTCGGATATTCCGAGATCAGGATCCCGATAATTGAGGCAACAGAGCTGTTTTTGAGGGGTATAGGGGATACCACAGATATAGTCCAGAAGGAGATGTATACCTTTCCTGATCGGAGCGGCAAGATGCTCACCTTAAGACCGGAGGGGACGGCATCCGTTGTCAGGGCATTTATCGAACATAGGCTCTATCAGTTAAATCCAACAACAAAACTGTTCTATCTGGGCCCCATGTTCAGACATGAAAGACCTCAGGCAGGAAGGTTCAGGCAGTTCTATCAGATAGGGGCTGAGGCGCTGGGGACAATTGAACCTGTTATCGACGTTGAGATCCTGTTTATCCTCCATTCCTTTTTCGAGAAAATCGGCATTGAAGACAGGGTCCTTGAGATAAATAGTCTCGGGTGCAAGGCCTGCCGTCCAGCTTATAGGAAATCCCTGTCTGATTTTCT
>CAZYNY010000074.1:0-15460 GCA_964648095.1 uncultured Nitrospirota bacterium
AAGACCTGGAATTTTGACTCCGATGCCATAAACGCGGCACCTTCAGGATTTACCTTCGGGAGGACCGGTAACGGCAAACCTGGCCGGTGGATTATTCTGGCAGAAAAAGATGCGCCAAGCAGCCCGAATGTTTTAGCCCAGGTTGATACCGATAACACAGATTACCGATTTCCCATTGCTGTAGCTAACGAGCCGTCGCTAAGCGATCTTAGGTTATCGGCCCGGTGTAAGCCTGTATCCGGCCGTGTGGATCAGGCCTGCGGGCTTGTTTTCCGCTATCAGGATGAAAACAATTACTACGTAACCCGTGCCAATGCCTTAGAGGGGAATGTGCGCCTCTACTATGTCAAGGATGGCCGCCGGCATCAGATAGCAAGCTGGGACGGAAAAGTTGCGAAAGGCATCTGGCATGAGATCCGGATTGACGTTAGAGGTGATCACCTGGAGATCTACTGGGATGGCAAAAAAATCATTGATGCACATGATACTACCTTGCGGGATGCCGGCAAGATTGGTGTCTGGACCAAGGCGGATTCCGTAACCTACTTTGACGACCTCTCCCTTGAACCTCTTTGGACCTTAACATGGTACGAAGATCCCTCGTAATTTTCTGCGTCATATCTGTCTTTCTGGCAGTCTTTAGCAGTAAGGTGGAGGCTGTCCCACCCCTTGTTGCAGGGGATGTCCCTACCGCCGATAAAAACCATGTCGAGTGGTTTATCGGGATGAGATATCAAAAGACCGACGGCATCGAACGGCAGATACCTTTTACCGAGATGGTCTATGGTATTTCGGATAGACAAGAGCTGACCTTTGAGATCCCCTATTTATCTATCGATGGAAACCATGGTTTCGGGGATGCGGTATTGGGTACCAAGTTCCAATTTATAAAGGAAGCAGATAGAATCCCTGGCGTTGCCGGATCTTTTGAATTAAAACTCGTTAATGGCAGCCAAACAATAGGATTGGGCACAGGGGGGAAGGAGTACGATTTAAGGCTCAGGTCTCAAAAGACATGGGATTGGTTTACCGGCCTGATCAATCTCGGGTATACCTTTGTGGGAGAGCCTGAGGTAAATGGCATGCTCCTAGAACGTCAGAACGTATTATTTACCGCCTTTGCCCAGGAATTTGAAATCCATCCCAGAACAAAACTCCTCTCAGAGATCTACTGGAAAGGGAGTGATGAACCTGGCGGCCCTAACCGGTTTGCCTTTGATGTAGGTTTTAAGTATCGTATTTTCCCAAATCTGTCCCTCCATTCTGCCATTGGAAAAAGCCTTCGAAATGATAACGCCGGAGGTCCGGCCCTCCGGGTTTATGCCGGAGTCAAAATGGAATTTGCCCTATTTAAGTAAGTATACTGTGAACTTTCTACTCAATATAAAAATCTTTCCTCGCACCTCCTTCTTCAATATCCTGCTTAATAAGACCTTTGTCCTTAAGAGTCCAAGGGTAATAGCCAATTAAAGATTCTGGGGACGTAGGGTTTTGCAATGGCATTTCACTGCGCTACTTCAAAGGGTATTGTGTATAGCCTGAAGAGGCTTTTTGATGGGTCGCGCGGGTGCGGGAAATACCTGGTGAACATTATGAGGTTACCGGCAGGATTAAATACCGGGTAGCCATCAAATCCCGGAAAGGTTGTGATCTGGATCTGACGCATGTTTTCCTTGTCCCTCATATCCAGGACATAGATGTCAAAATTGTTAGGGCTGAGAGTGAAGTCCCTTTTGGAGAAGACAATCATCTCTTCCGATGGATGCGGAAAGGGCGCCCAATTCCGGGCATTACCAGAGGTAAGCCGGCGGTCTTCCATGGTCTCGATATTCAGCATATGGATCTGCATGGGCCGGTAGTTTGTTCTCTCCTTCTCCATCTCCTCCTTTTGCGGGTTGGCCGGGTCGAATTCCCAGGCCCGATAAACAATCCTCTTTCCGTCAGGCATGAAGAATGCCCCACCTTCCTGGAGCAATGGTGTATTGGTTAACTGTATAGGTGGTCCATCGGCACGTCTCTCCCCTGACACATCCAGGATCTTTTGCATCCAGAGATCAAGACTGCCTGAACGGGAAGAGGTATAAAGAAGGTATATACCGTCTGGAAAACGCGGGTTTTTGAGAATGGGCGGCGAAAAGGAAGTCTCGGCCTCATAGGCCAGGTTTTTTGTGACCTGCTCCAGCGTACCCTCAACATTCTCTGGTCTTGCGATATAGACCTCTTTTGTTAGATCGTAATAGTATGGGTATCCGCCGAAATCAACCTGGTCAGACTGTTTGGCATCTGCCCGACCTGCGGCGAATACGATATATCTATCATTGGGACTAAAGAAGGTGCATTCGGCATTTGACCTGCCTGCCTTTAAATTGTCCGTCAACCGATTCGGAAGGGGTACAGGATTCTTCCAAGGTTGAAAATCCCATACAAGGACATCTAAATAGGGATATATCGAGCGGTCCCCCTCCCGACCCTGGTAGATGATCCTGGAGCCGTCATGGGAAAAATAGGCCTCCATTGCATAATGGCCTTCAAGGATGGGTACTGCCTGCGACTCATATCTCAAGGCGCTCATAGGAAACTCTATCCCGGTGGTTTGAAGGGCAGAAGAGAGGGGCAAGACTGCTAGGCCAATAAGGGCCCCTATTAATGCAACTACTAAGATAGTTTTTTGTTTTTTCCATGGGTTCAATTTTTCTCCCATAAGTTGTCATTATAGGACAGGCCTCTCTAAACGGTCAATATGTCGCATGTATGGCTCAAATCTTCCGATAGAAAGCTCAATGCAGTATAAAGCTTAAGGATAGAAAGGGTCACCTATATAGAGGAAAATGTAGGGGCGAGGTGTTGCTTTGCCCCTGAAAACTCAGGTCTCTTCCATATCAATTGCTTTCATCGCTAGATTGTGTAAAGATATCATCCTATGGGAAAGACAAAAGATATAATTTCCGTTGAGGAAATCAGGGAAGGACTCGGTCCTGTCTTAAAAGAGGATGATTTACAGATTTTGCTGCTTTTCGGGTCCACTGTTTCGGGTAATATGCACAAAAAAAGCGATATTGACCTTGCATTTCTGTTTGATAGACCTGGCAGAAAAACTTGCCCCTTCAGCAGGCTTAAGAAACAGGCTTGTGCACGAATATGATTTACTTGAGCACTCAAAGGTCCTTGATGCTGTCAGAATGGCTGAAGAATTATATCCTATGTATGTCAGAGAGATAGAAGATTATATTTCGACGTAGAAGGGGAGAGCGACTATTGCGGCGGGGATGTCTTTGTGGCAAAGATCGCTGATGTACCACCAGTTCCAGTAGTTACCATCGACATCAAGCCCGGCAGTTCTTGGGTATCTTTTCTTGCCTTTAGTAGTACATCTTTGATACCATTACTCCTAGAAATAATCTTACATTAGTGGAGAATAAACGATGAAAAATCTATCCATAAAATTTACATATCAAGACTATCTTCTTATGTTAGGGGAGAAGAGATATGAAATAATCAACGGAGAGAGGCATATGGTCCCATCGCCGAATAGAAGACATCAAGATATTTTAAGAAACCTATTCAGGATACTGGATGGGTTTGTCATGAATAAGCGATCTGGAGTAATCTACCTTGCCCCATTCGATGTTATTCTATCAGATGAGGATATAGTCCAACCTGATATCCTTTTCGTTTCAAAGGAAAGAGAAGGGATTATAACAGAAAAGAATATAGAAGGCCCCCCTGATCTTGTAATAGAGATAATATCTGAATCTTCAAGGGAGATAGATATGTCCATAAAGAGAAAACTCTATGCCAGATATGGCGTACCAGAATATTGGATTGTAGATCCAGATGCGAGATCTATTGAGGCCCTTTCCCTGGGAAAAGATGGATATGAGACTCAAGGGCTATTCTCCGGCAATAAAGACCTTACCTCTCCTGCCTTTACCGGGCTTAAGATCCCCCTAAAAGAGATCTTTGGGGGATAGTTCTTATCCCTCTCTTTTCCCCTGCTGGTCTTGCCAGAAATAGAATAGATGGAGGACAAGTAAAGAGTGGCCCCTTGTCAACCTTATTGGGCTCGTGCATAGTTGGCATATTAAGGAGGTGAGAGGAATGGCGATAGTGATGAAGGAGAGTACTACAGATCTCACGGCTATTATCGAACCATCAGAGAGAAGATATGTGATCTATTGCCCTGAGTTGGATCTTGCTGCAGAGGCTGACACCCCAGATGCAGCCCTGGATGATCTGATTGAGATGGCCATTGATTATGCAGAACAGTATGTGGAGGAATTTGAGCTCTTTTAGTAAGAGCCCTAACCGTGCAAACCATGCACCCTTTATTTTGGCAGTTCAGGAGAAGGGCTCGAAGGAGAAAGTTAAAGCACTCTTTACGTAGCTGTAGTTCCTTTGGAAGGACCATAACAACGGAGGAAACACAATCATGGATGTTAAGCGAGCGACTTATTTTGGTATTTTGACAGAGGACCGGTCGGGGGAATTGGCGCGCTTTGCCAAGCGGATGGCTGAATGCGAGATCAATCTGGCTGGGGTGTGGGGATTCGGTATTGGCCGTGGCAATGCCGAAATCATCGCGATCCCCCGGGACCCGATCGCCTTTAAGAATGCCATTAAAGACGCCAATTGGGTGGTGCGGGAAGGAAGCTGCTTTCATCTAACAGGAGAAGACAGGGCAGGGGCCCTGGCCGACACCCTGGATCGGATTGCCCAGGAAGGGATCAACCTATATGCGGTGGACGCCATTGGTTTTGGAACCGCATACTCGGCCTATGTCTGGTGCGATGAAAAAGACGTCGAACTTCTACGCAAGGTCCTAAAGGGCTGGTAGACCGGGCATATAGGAAGTTATTGACTGGTAATAGCTTGTTGACAAGGCAGGGTGCCATCGATTAGATTACTTGAAGGTGATCTGGATCTTTATTGTTTATTTTGGTTTTAGGGAGGTTTAGTTATGCCAAAGACAAAATCGGCAGGTATCAGGACAATAAGGGAGGTGCTTGAAGAGGCCATTAAAAAGGAGGAGGAGTCAGCCGTCTATTATGAAAACCTGGCTATAGAGGTAGGGATTGAAAAGACAAGACGGAAGTTTCTTAATCTGGCAGAGCAGGAAAGGAAACATGCATCTGAATTAAAGAAGATGCTGGATATGCTTTCCCACCAAGTATATACCGATATAGCAATTACCGGTGGGTTTTAGATGCCTGCAGGGTCAGGTTCTGATATGAACGAGGTCTTTGAGATTGACTTACCAGGAAGCCATTAAACAGATCCTCCTTTTTGATCATGCCTTAGTTAATCAATGAGATACTATCCTATCTATCTGGACCTTAAAGGGAGGAGTGTTACTGTAGTAGGGGGCGGAAAGGTCGCTGAAAGAAAGGTCAGGACCCTCATCTCATCGCAAGCTGATGTAACCGTTATCAGTCCTAATCTTACCCCGCGTCTTAAAAGACTGTTGGCTCATGAGGAGTTCAGGTATATCAAAAGGAGATACCGGAATGGGGATCTTGCCGGTTCAATGATGGTCCTAGTTGCAACAGATGACAGGGCCGCAAATGAAAGGATAGCATCCAATATAAAGGATGGCAATATACTGATAAATATTGCTGATATCCCTGATAAGTGCAACTTTATCCTTCCTTCTATAGTAGAGAGGGGAGATCTCATTATTTCTATCTCAACGAGCGGAAAGTCTCCTGCCTTCGCGAAACAGACCAGATTGGAACTGGAAAGGATCTTCGGGAAGGAATACGAGATCTTTATTAAGATCCTGGGCATGGTGCGGAAGAGACTGCTTGATGCGGTCAGGTCAGAGAAGAAGAGGAGGTCGATCTTTAAAGCGCTTGTTAAGTCGGATGTCCTGACGTTGCTTAAGGATGGGAGGAGGGATGAGGCAAGGATACTCATTAAGAATATAACCGGTATTGACGATATCCCATTGAGGTAGTAAAGTGCGGCAAAAGGTATCCATATCAAGGTGTAATGACTATAGATATGAAGATGTGTATAGTGCGGTTAAACATTCAATAGATCTCTTAGGAGGGATCGGGGAGTATGTAAAGACAGGCCAAAGGGTCCTGCTTAAGCCAAACCTCCTGTCAGGCAAGCACCAAGACATGGCAATTACTACACATCCGGCCATAGTTAAGGCAGTAATAATGCTTGTCCGGGAAGCAGGTGGCAGGCCCTTTATTGGTGACAGCCCAGCGGCCTTTCCCTTTGCCAAAGAAGGCATAGATAAGATTGCTGAGAAAACAGGGATAAAGGAAGTGGCAGATGAAATGGGTGTTGATATAATTGATCTTGATGAGGCTATGGCTGTCAGGGGTCCTGATGGGGGTACCTTTAAGGAGTACGCAATCTCTAAGGCGGCCCTAAATTCCGATCTTGTTATAAATCTTCCAAAGTTAAAAACCCATTCTCAGATGGTATTGACTTCTGCGGTAAAGAATCTCTTTGGGTGCGTTCCGGGAACAAGGAAGGTGCAATGGCATTATAAGGCAGGGGTAGACAGGATCTATTTCGCAAGGATGCTTGTAGAGGTCTCCCAGATTATAAATCCCGCGTTGACTATTGTCGACGGGATTATCGGACTTGAGGGGGATGGGCCAGGGTCGGCCGGTACCCCGAGGCATATAGGGTTGATAGTTACAGGAACTGATTGCAGTGCAGTAGACCTTGTTGTTTCGAGGATAGCCGGCGTTGCTGAGGATCAGATACCCACCATAATTGCAGCCAGAGAGAAGGGGATTTGTAAGGATTTAAATGAGGTAGTTATCCTGGGTGAGCTGATCAGCAAAGTAACAATCAAAGATTTTAAGCTCCCTGCGTCTGTAGATCTTGAATTTGGTCCAAAGGTTATGCGGGGGATCATCAAGGAATCTGTGATGGTCAAGCCCATTGAAAATCGGGATATCTGTACCCTGTGCGGCGAATGCGCTGCGATCTGTGCCGCCGGTGTTATAACAGTCGGGGAAAAAAGGCTTGAGATAGATTATAGAAGGTGTATCAGCTGTTTTTGTTGCATAGAGATCTGTCCCCAGGGGGCTATGAGGTCCAAAAAGGGATTGCTGACGTCATTGTTATCCTAGCTTGATTGTTGAATTTTAAAAAAGTTATGTTATAATAGCTTCGCTTTTAAGGCGCCTGTAGCTCAACTGGACAGAGCAACGGATTCCGGGTCCGCAGGTTGGGGGTTCAAATCCTCTCAGGCGCGCCAAGAGATTTTGCGAAAGCAAAATCTCACTGATAACTATTAACTTTTAACAAAGAGGTTAATAGTTAAACGTTACAGGTTATAAGTGTAAAAATTGCAACGCAATTTTTATCATGGGCCGTTAGCTCAGTTGGCAGAGCAACTGACTCTTAATCAGTGGGTCGCAGGTTCGACTCCTGCACGGCCCACCAAGAGATTTTGCGAAAGCAAAATCTCACTGATAACTATTAACTTTTAACAAAGAGGTTAATAGTTAAACGTTACAGGTTATAAGTGTAAAAATTGCTAAGAATCTGCCAGGGGCAGATTCACTTGTAACTTATAACTTTCAACTAAATACAAATTGGTGGTTTTGGTTAATAGTTACAAGTTAATAGTTAAGAGTGAAGGCGTAGCCTTCTTGCGAGAGTGGCGGAATTGGCAGACGCACTAGACTTAGGATCTAGCGGGAAACCGTGGGGGTTCAACTCCCCCCTCTCGCACCAGATCCTGCTATATAAGGAGAATTAAAAAATATGAAGCTTGAGGTAAAAGAACTGGGACCCCTTAAAAGGGCGATAAAGGTAGAGATACCTGAGGATGTGGTTAGCAAGAAATTCCTGGAGATCTTCTCTGAGATCAACAAGAAAATCCAGCTCCCTGGATTCAGACAGGGAAAAATCCCGATAAATATGCTTGAAAAGAGATTTGCAAATGAGGCCAAGGATGACGTTGTTAAAAGCCTTATTCCTGATTACTATGAGAGGGCCATGAAGGAATTGGGTATCATGCCGGTTGTCGACCCGATGATTGATGATATTGTGGTAAACAGAAATGCCCCGCTTTTATTTACAGCTACAGTCGAGGTAAAGCCGCAAATTGAGGTAGGAAACTACAACGGGGTAAAACTTGTAAAGAAGAAGATTGCTATAACCGAGGAGGATGTTGACAAGGTATTAGCGGCGATGCAGGAATATTATGGCGAACTTGTTGTATGGGAAGATGACCATGTTACCGTGAATGGTGATTATCTTATAATAGACTTCGAAGGTTTTCTGGAAGGTAAACCAGTTGAAAATGGCAAGGCTGAAGGTCTCCTCGTCAGGATAGGCGATAAGGTCCTCTTGCCGGATTTTGAGGAGCAGCTCAAGGGCAGGAAGAAGGGTGATGAATTTGAAATAAAGGCCGCGTTACCCGAAGGCGGAAGGCTCAAGGTCCCTATACCGGGTCAACCTTTTGAATCAGTTGCAAGGATTGCAACCTTCAATGTAAAGGTAAAAGAGGTAAAAAAGAAGAACATTCCCAATATAGATGAGGAATTTGCAAAGGATGCGGGTGCCGCGTCTCTTGTTGAACTCAGACAAAGGATCAGGAAAGATCTCTTAGATGGGCGCGAGAGGGAAGCAGAGGCGTCGAATAAGAATCTCCTGATTAAGCAACTGACGGAGATGCATACGTTTGAGATCCCGCAGTCATTGGTGGAGATGGAGGTTCATGATATGATGGAGATAACGAGGCAGCAGATCCATCAGTCGGGAAAATCGCCCGAAGACGTCGGGTTTGATCCTGAAAAAGCGAGAATCGAATTCGAAAAGCAGGGGAGGAATAATGTTAAGAGCGCCCTTATCCTTGAAGCAATAGCAGACAAGGAGGGTATAACTGTTCAGATTGGCGATATGGATGATGAGGTAAAGGAGATTGCTGAGGCGACAAAGAAACCGATTGAGGAGGTAAGACGTCTGTTGTTGCTCCAGGAAGGGGTGATGAACGATATCAAGGCAAGGGTCCTTGGTAAAAAGGTCCTGGATTTTGTCTATTCTAAGGCAATTTTTAAGGAGGAGGTGGAGGCAAGCTGATGTTGGTACCCATAGTAATAGAACAGACGAACAGAGGGGAGCGGGCGTACGATATATATTCGCGTCTACTGAAGGACAGGATTATATTTATAGGAACTGCCATTGATGATAACTTTTCAAATCTCATAATAGCGCAGCTTCTGTTCCTTGAGGCAGAAGACCCGGAGAAGGACATAAGCCTTTATGTAAATTCCCCCGGAGGGATTGTCACGGCCGGGCTGGCCATATACGATACCATGCAGTATATTAAGCCGGATGTCTCAACTATATGTATCGGGCAGGCCGCCAGTATGGGGGCAGTACTGCTGGCTGCAGGCAAAAAAGGCAAGAGGTTTGCCCTTCCTAACGCCAGGATCATGATCCACCAACCGATGGGAGGATTTCAGGGACAGGCTACTGACATAGACATACAGGCCAAGGAGATCATGAGGATGAGGCAGACGGTTGATGATATCCTGGCCAAACATACGGGCCAGCCGATAGAAAAGATAAGGCAGGACACAGAGAGGGATTTCTTCATGTCCGGAGATGCTGCAAAGGAGTATGGGCTGATAGATGAGGTCATAACAAGAACCCCCAGGGAGAAGTAATATATGCCGAAGCACGAAAAGGATGATTCACTGCTCCGTTGTTCCTTCTGCGGAAAGAAGAGGGACGAGATAAAGAAGCTCATTGCAGGTCCTACTGTGTATATATGTAACGAATGTATTGATCTATGCAATGACATAATTGATGAGGATCTGGAAGAGGAAAAGGAGGAGGTTGCTTCGGTCCTCCCTAAACCGGCGGAGATAAAGAAGATCCTTGATAACTATGTCATAGGCCAGGATAGGGCCAAGAAGGTACTCTCTGTTGCAGTGCATAATCACTATAAGAGGATAAATTCCTTTAAGGAGATCGACGATGTAGAGCTCCAGAAAGGGAACATCTTAATGATAGGCCCGACTGGTACAGGAAAGACCCTTCTTGCGCAAACGCTGGCCAGACTCCTTGATGTCCCATTCACTATTGCTGATGCTACAACCCTTACTGAGGCAGGGTATGTCGGCGAGGACGTGGAGAATATAGTTCTTAAGCTTCTTCAGGCTGCGGAATATGATGTTGAGAGGGCGGAGAGGGGCATAGTATATATTGATGAGATAGACAAGATAAGCAGGAAGTCCGATAGTCCATCTATAACAAGGGATGTGTCAGGAGAGGGCGTTCAGCAGGCATTACTGAAGCTTATAGAGGGGACCATAGCAAACATACCGCCTCAGGGCGGGAGAAAACATCCCCATCAGGACTTCATTCAGGTTGATACGACCAATATACTTTTCATCTGCGGCGGCGCCTTTGTTGGCCTTGAAGATATTATCGAAAAGAGGCTGAACAAGAATAGTATGGGATTTGGCGCCAAGATATATGGTAAGAGCGAGAGGAGGATCGGAGAAATCCTTTCAAAAGTCCAGCCTGAGGACCTGCTCAAGTATGGACTTATACCGGAATTCGTAGGGAGGCTCCCTGTTGTTGCAACATTACAGGAACTGGAAGAAAGGGCATTGATAAGGGTTTTAATAGAGCCTAAGAATTCCTTGATCAAACAGTATGAAAAGCTCTTCTTGTTTGAAAATGTTAAGCTGAAATTTACAGATGCGGCCCTGGTTGCAATATCAAAAAAGGCACATCAGCAGAAGACAGGGGCAAGAGGCCTCCGGGCGATACTTGAAGAGGTAATGCTTGACCTGATGTATGACATCCCATCACAAAAGAATGTAAGGGAATGTGTTATTACTGATGATGTAATAAATGGTCATGGCGCCCCCTTAATCCTCCATGAAAAGGGGATAAAAACGGCATAACATCATAAGATCACCGTAGGGGCAGGCCTATGTGCCTGCCCAGGGCGACCACATAGGGTCGCCCCTACAAAATTATAATGAGACCCATCATCGGCATAACACCTGACTTCAATCCGGGTGATGATAAAACTGAACCAACCTGTTTTTTAAGAGACCGCTATATTAGCGTAATAGAAGAGTGCGGCGGCGTTCCTTTGATACTCCCCCTGACTAACTCTGATGAGTTGATCTCCCTTATGCTTGAAAAGATTGATGGAGTGATGCTTACGGGGAGTGGCCCTGATATAGATCCGGCCATGTATGAAGAGGAAAAGATGTTTGATTTTAAGGTTATGAGCCGGGAGCGTACAGCCTTTGAATTACGTATCGCCAGGATGGCGATGGAGCGGGAAAAGCCGATCTTCGGTATCTGTGGAGGTATGCAGATGCTTAATGTTGCTGCCGGCGGGTCATTATATCAGGATATAGCGTCAGAGCTGCCTGGTAGCCTAATTCATCAAAGGGGGGCTGCCGGCGATCTGCCGACGCACCCCATAGCTATCAGGACAGGTTCCCTCCTCTTTAAGATTGCGGAGAAAAAAGAGGTTATAGTGAACAGCTCCCATCACCAGTGCATAAAGAATGTTGCCTCAGGCTTTATGGTGAATGCCGCATCCCCTGACGGGGTTATAGAAGGGATAGAATCCATCAGGAAAGGTTTTTCACTCGGCCTTCAATGGCACCCTGAATATCTGTTCAGGGATGATCCGATAAACAGAAGAATAATTGAGGCATTTTTAAGGCAGTGTCTGTCTGATTAGTCGTGGAATTTATAACCTTTGCCTCTCAGGGTTATTATAAATTTTGGTCTGGCAGGATTTTGTTCTATCTTTTCCCGAAGCTTCCTGATATGGACGTCGATCGTCCTGTCTGTTACATTAATATCTTCTTGTGGATACAACTGGGCAACCAGTTCCATCCTGCTGAAGACTTTGCCGGGTGCATCCATGAGGGGTCTTAAGATCCTGAACTCGGAGAGGGTCAGGTGGATGCTTTCCTTGCCTGTCTTGACGCTCTTCATTTCCAGATCGAGCTCAATGCCTTTAAAGGATATCTTTCTCTGGCTTTTGGGCCTTATACTGATATAACGTCTTAGTATGGCCTTTACCCTGGCTACCAGCTCCCTGACATGGAAAGGTTTTACCATATAATCGTCTGCACCGACTGAAAATGCCAGGATCTTGTCCTGCTCATCCCCCTTTGCCGTAAGGATAAGAATCGGCATGTCCGATATTGATCTGAGCCTCTTGCATAGATCTATACCGTCTATATCGGGCAGCATAAGGTCAAGAATAACAAAGACAGGACTATAATATCCGGCAAGGATAGCAGCTTCACGACCATCTGAGGCTATGATTGCCTTGTAACCCTCCCTCTCCAGGGAGACCTTAACAAGATTCGCTATCTTGTTATCGTCTTCTATTATCAGGATTGAATCATTCAGCACTTTTGGCCTCCTAATATTAATATAGTCCCAATATTTAGGAAATGTCTATAATCCCATAATATATTTACATATTTATTACTAATCCCTGATCTTTACCTAACATTCTTGTTATATCATTAACAATTCTTAATATTATCTTAATTTGATGGCCTCGTAAAAAGTCGTCATTCCCGCGAAAGCGGGAATACAGTAGGGGCGATCCTTGTGATCGCCCTCCTTTCTGATCGACTTGAATATAAGGGCGAATACAAGATTCGCCCATACAACACCACTGGATTCCGCATCAAGTGCGGAATGAAATGTGTTTTTTAGACTCCTTACGACTGCATCTTAATTTAGATGTTTGAAAATTTACCAAGATATTACAAGTCTATAACATGATCTTAACTTTGGCGTGTTATTTTAATGTCTGTCAAACAATTTAATTCGGAGGGTAAAATGAGACGCATAGACTTTATGATGGGAGGAGAGAATTTTGAAACAATGACGGCAGCACAGCTGATGAGGGGTGATCCCTATGGCGGCCTTTACTATTGTAGTCGCGAGACAAAGGGTCAGAAGATTGCATCAATGATCACAATGGGCGGATTTGGAAGCATTCCTGTAGTGGATATCAATGAAGGCACGAAACTTGTCGGAATTGTGAGCGAATTTGATCTGTTAAAGGCCCTTATGGAGAAGAAGGATCTGGAGAATATAGTAGCTGAGGATATAATGACAAAGAACCCCATATGTGTAAGCACAGAGGCCAAGGCCAATGATATAATTACCATCCTTGAGACAAAACATCTTATTCGTGTACCAGTCACAGACAAAGATGGCCACCTGGTCGGTATAATTGCCCGCAGAGATCTCCTGCAAGGATATCTAAAATCGAAGGAAAAACCTTGGTGGTTCTAAGGAGAGGTGATTCTTAGATCATAAGATCCGTATGTTCCGGAGGAATTGGGTGCTAAGGGCGATCTTGAAACCTTGGCAAAGATAGTGCCGGCGGATGAGGGGGTAATTGAGACCGTTGAGGAGAGTGTTGTTGCGTCGTTTGGCGGGCAGGAGAAGCAATTTTGCTTATTCGTTATTGGATTTCTATCGTCACTGGTTCCTATTACCGTTGTCCCATCGGTGTCTAATATCTCCAAATAGGTGTCCGCGCCATTTGACAGGTTTGTTGTTTCGATTGTATAACTCTGGCCTTGGTTTACGTCAAAGGCTACGATATCTTTATCATTGGCTGGATAAAGAGTGTGATGCTCTGTTGAGCCTATTGCCATATTTCTGGTTAGACTTGTGGAGTCATCCGGCTCAAACCCGTCACTGGATAGCTCCATCTTTCTATCCGATGATATGTTTATCATCTCTGTTTGAGAATCATACAGTTGTGCAAACCAGCCATCCCAGAAGTCCTCTACGCTCACTGATGAAACCGTAGGCAATATAAGGTAGCCTGATAAGACATCCCAGATAGGATTGATTCCTAGTGAAAGCGCATCGAAGGTCTCATTTGTGTTATCAAATATATCCCATAGGACAGTAGCTACAGCTACCTCATTGGTAGTATATATGCCAGAAGAATCGAGATCAAAACTTGAAGCAAATAATGATGGTCCTTCTATCTCAAAGGATGATGCAGTGTTCAGGATTGTATCTGTCTGGTTTGGAACTCCTCTAACAGCAGAAGAGAAGAAATGCGCCCACCCTTCAGACCAGGCAAGCCGTATATCCTCGGTGTTATCGTTGAGGGTATGACTGCCTCCAGGCGAATCATCCCTTGAGAAGTTTGCTGCTACGTAATGACCGAATTCATGGAGGATAATATCATCGTCATATTCGTCTGTGTCTCCGCCGCATCCTCCAAGGAGGTGGATTGAGCTGTCGCTGTCCTGAAAATATGTTCCGTCACAGCCATTTTTTTCCCAGAAGGCAGTGAGCTTTGGTATAGCGGTTAAACCAAATCCTTGAAGAAACAGGCCCCCATCCGTGAATATATCCAGGATATTAAAGGCACCACCTGCACCGGATGAGACAGTTATGTCAATATTAGTGGTAAAGGCGCTGCCCTTGCTATCATCAATTGTACCCGATTTAACAGAATAAATGGCATTATCTGTTGTGTTATTTTTTATTCCGGCATTACCTGTCTCGGCTATTACCCTTAAATAGACACTGGCGGTACCCGTATTGGTAAATACCAGAGAATATCCTCCGGCTGAGTCTGTAGAGGCTCCAGATAGTACCTGTGAGTCTGAACACCTTACTACCTCGACAGAGGCAAACCTCACCGGCTTGAATATAGTGGCCCCCGTAAATCCATTGTTATCATAGGCCTTATCTTCATATCTTATGCTCCCTGACAGGGTTATTGAATTTCCTGTGCCCAAAACAGCAGAGGTTCCCGCATTTTCACAAGTATTTTGACTGCTAGTGGAACTATCAGACCCGCCCTTGCTGCATCCGTATACAAGCAGAATTAAGAGGGACAGAATTAAAAATCCGTTTACATTAAGGCTGTTTGGCCTATTCAAACTCTATAATCTCCCGGCCCTTGCCATCTTTTTTTCTGATCCCAGGCTGGTTCGGTTTCTGAAATTTACCAACCTCTATAGTGCCAGATGCTGATTTGACAAGCCTTGAGCCGTCAGGGTATTCAATAGATGCAATACCTATTACCTCGAAAATGCCCTCCTTTATTACCTTAACGGAGACCTCGATATCCTTCTCTTCTCCCCTCGACATAGATCCCTCCCATGCTATCTCGCCTGATTTAAGTTCCAGGCCATCCGGAAGGTTAATAGCAATCTTTATCTTTGGTGCGGGGAGGAGGGGTTTTGTCGTAACGGTTATGACCAATTCTCCTCCTACCTGGTATACCCCATCGATATATATATCCAGATCTATAGGGATCTTTGCCTTAGCCGGAAAGACTTTATCCGGGGATAATCCCGTAAAAATGAGACCAAGAATAAAGATTGTTATCAGCCACCTGTTCTTCATTATGCCTCCGTTAGGCCCTTTTAAAAAGTCTTTGCATGTCCTGTCCCTGGACTGCAGGGCAGGCAGATCTCCGGTCTATTCCACCCTC
>CAZYNY010000075.1:0-268 GCA_964648095.1 uncultured Nitrospirota bacterium
TGCCTCGACAATCCATCATCAAAGTCTGGGTAGCAGAACGCCTCGAAAAGGCATCTTGAATATATCTGATACTAACGAAGAGCCAGCGGTATGTAAACAGACCGTCCCTTGAAAAGATTTTCTCTGATGGCGTTCGTGGGGACAAGAAGAAGAGAGATAAGAAAATAATTGAGGCAGTTGAGAAACACTAAGTTACTAAGTTAAAGGGGACAGTCTGCCGTCCCATTTAGATTTTCTTGGTGCCATCGTGAAGCCCCGCGGCTGAAGC
>CAZYNY010000075.1:286-1918 GCA_964648095.1 uncultured Nitrospirota bacterium
ATGATAATATTTCCATTCTGTGCTATTCTGTGTATAATAAACTGTGTTTATACACATGGGTGGTAAAAATGAGAACAAATGTTGTAATTAACGATGATTTAATGAAATCAGCACTTAAGTTTTCCGGATTGAAAACAAAAAAAGATGCCATAGAAGCTGGATTACAACTGCTGGTGAAGTTCAATCGTCAAGCAAAAGTTAAAGATTTTCGAGGCAAACTGAAATGGGTCGGCAATCTGGATGAGATGCGGACAGACAAATGATATTAGTAGATTCATCAGTTTGGATTGACTATTTTAACGGTAGAAAAAACGATAAAACAGATTGGTTGGATTCTGCCTTAGGAAATAAACATATTATTGTTGGTGACCTTATTTTGGCTGAGATACTACAAGGATTCCAAAGCGACAATGATTTTAAAACAGCTAAGAACCTGCTCCTGGATTTTCCATTCATGGAAATGGTTGGACAGGAATTGGCTATAGAAAGCGCTTTGAATTATCGATTCTTAAGAAAGAATGGAGTCACTGTACGGAAGAGTATTGACGTAATGATCGGAACTTTTTGTATTCATTATCGATGCTCATTATTACATGATGATAGGGATTTTGAGCCTATGGAAAAGTATTTAAAGTTAAAAAAAATTACAATCTAACAGCACATTCCGTCGGACGAGGTATTTATGAGGAGGTAACTATGAGAAAACATTTTATGATATGTGTAGATAATCGTGGCTACGAATCGTCGCTGGAGATAAGAAAGCTATATGAGGTATTGACTGACAGGACGGCTGAAGAACATCACCAGATAAGAGCTATTGATGAATCAGGGGAGGACTATTTATATCCTGAGAGTTTTTTTGCTCCTGTAAGGCTACCTAACGTTACAAAAGAAAAATTAGATATAGTCATGGCATAACACTTCACTGATTTATAAAGAGGATCGAAAAAGCCCGCACGAGTCTTAAATTAGGCGCGGGGATAAGCATAGAAGATATTCAGGGTCTGGCACCTATAAGACTTCGCCACAGACTGTAGAAACTAGTCTTGATTTACCTGAGACATTTAAATTATACTTAAAATCTGCTATTTATAAGGAGATATGGTTTGACAGAAGAGCTTACGCATTTTAATGAAGAGGGTAGGGCCCGGATGGTTGATGTTACCGGAAAGGGTGTAACTACCAGGACGGCAGTGGCAACAGGGAAGGTCTATATGCAGCCATCTACGCTGGACAAGATAAGAGAGGGGAAGATAAAGAAGGGCGATGTCTTGGCTGTTGCGCAGGTGGCCGGGATAATGGGCGCAAAGAAGACCCCGAATATAATACCTATGTGCCATCCTATCCTCCTGACAGGGGTGGATATCGGATTTGATATAGATGATATTCCGGATAATAATCTCTGCTCAATAACCATAAAGGCTACAGTCAGCTCATCAGGTCAGACAGGCGTTGAGATGGAGGCGCTCTCTGCCGTTACCATAGCGGCCCTTACTATCTACGATATGTGCAAGGCAGTTGATAAAGGGATATCCTTTGGCGAGATATATCTCCTTTCGAAATCAGGAGGCAAGTCAGGGTCATATGAGAGGGTGGGTTGAGGATCAGGAGATGGTTACAATAAAGCTCTTC
>CAZYNY010000075.1:1928-14484 GCA_964648095.1 uncultured Nitrospirota bacterium
TTTTAAGAAATATAGTCGGAAAGGATCAGATCGAGTTGGAGATAAAGGGTGAATCTAAGTTTAAAGACTTTGTCTCCGATTTAAGGATTAAATTTCCCCAGGTAGTGGATATGATAGATAAGAAAAGGGTTCTGGTCTCAGTAAACCAGGATCTGGCTGATGAGAATACAATTATAAAGGACGGGGACGAGATTGCAATCATGCCTCCCTTCTCAGGCGGATCTGAGCCTGGTGAACTGATCAGGATCCAGAAAGAGGACTTTTCAGTAGATGATGAGATTGCAAGGATAAAGAGGGTGTCTAGGAGGATAGGCGGCATTGCAACATTTTTAGGTACTGCCAGGGATTTTTCAAAAGGCAGGGAGATCAAGTCTCTTACCTTTCAATATTACGAGGGGATGGCCCAGAAGAGGCTTCATCAGATAAGAGAGAAGGCCCTAAAGGATTTTAATATTATAGAGGTCGGGATTGTTCACAGACATGGAGATATAAAGATAGGTGATAATATAGTCCTGATAGTAGCTGCAGCAGAGCATCGGGACGAGGCCTTCAAGGCATGCAAATGGTGCATTGATGAGTTGAAACGGATAACACCTATCTGGAAGATGGAGACTACGCCTGAAGGCGATATCTGGGTAGAAGAACATCCGTAACAGTAACAGACAATATAATATGGGGTAGGTGCCTTCAAATTTTTTATGATCGAGAGAATAGTAATTATATATCAAAGGTGTCGCATAAAAAATTTTCAAACACCTACCCCTTCGTTTAATTGCAGATTTAAATATAAATGAGCAGGCTTATTACAATAGCCGGCAACGGCAAAGAAGGTTACTCAGGAGATGGGGGCCCGGCTGTAGATGCCGGCCTGAGCAGTCCCCTTGCTATTGCACTTGATCCTTCCGGCAATATCTTTATAGCTGACTCTAATAACCACCTGATAAGGAAGATTGATGTGAAGGGGATCATTACTACTGTTGCGGGTTGTATTGAGTCAAGATATGAAAAGGAACAAAAGAGTTGCGGTAAATTTGGAATCCCAAATCTGTTAAAAAAGGAGATTAAAGACGAGGAAAAAGATCTTGCCAAATCCCTTTTCCTTGACCACCCGGACTCCGTTGCCATTGATAAAGAGGGGAATTTTTATATTGCAAATCCGGGCATTCATTCAATTTTAAAGGTTATAGATGGAAGATTTACCCCGTATGTAGGTACAGGTGAGAAGGGATTCAGTGAAGATGGAGTCAATCCCCTTTCCGCACAGCTTGATATCCCGGCATCCATTGTCCTTGATCCTTCGGGAGATATATATTTTAATGACTCTGAAAATCTTAGAATCAGGAGAGTAGACTCACGCACAAACACCCTGATCACAGTCGCAGGTAATGGCGGCCTCGGATATCGCGGAGATAATGGGCCTGGCATATATGCAAGTCTTTATAGACCAATGAGTATCTGTTTTGATCAGACTGGAAACCTCTATATTGCCGATTCAGGAAACCATAGGATAAGGATGGTGGATATGGCTTCCGGCATTATAACAACAGTGGTTGGAAGCGGAGATGCAGGGTGCGAAGGGGATGGGGGAAAGGCCACATCGGCAAACCTGAATTTCCCAGAAGGAGTAGCAGTAGACAATGAGGGGAATGTATATATAGCAGACTCAGGCAATAACCGGATAAGGATGGTGGAGAGGGAAAGCGGGATTATCAAGACGATATTGGGAGGGGATGCCTCACCGGATAAACTCGACCATCCATCTGGGCTTGCAGTGGATCCAGATAGAGGTCTATATATTGCAGATACATTTAATAACAGGATACTCTTGTTTACCATCTTTAAATAAATACCAGGAATTCTCTTTATCTCAATTTCAGTCCTGTCTAACCCTGCTCTTGGGCCTTAGGCGATCGGTTTACAACCGGGCAGGAAGATAGTAGAATACCAGCATGAAAAAGATTTCTGCCATTATCATTTTGGCCATCATCTTTACCTTTCTTTTGCACGATAAATCATTAGCCGGCGATACAAGGGTTGTTGTAAGTGTGAGTATCGGCACCGGTGTTGTTGTCGGTGCCGTGGGTATCTTTATTCATCTGAGCTACTCTTCCCGTGCTGATCTTCTGAAAGAGGACAGGCATGATGGTCTTGTGTTTTTCCCTGATAGCGGGCCTTTCTCTTTTTATGATTCTGATCAGGCCGCCCTTCACGAGGACATAAGAGATGAGTCCATCAGGGCGTATATTGTTGGAATAAGGTGGTAATTTCCCTTGACCTTATCTTTTGGATTGTGTTAAAAATCATAACCTAAGAAAATTAAAATGAGAGGGCGACTTGCTTGATAAAGACCTAGAAGAAGGATTAACCTTTGATGACGTTGTCCTGATCCCTTCGAGATCAAAGGTGCTTCCCCGGGATGCCGATATAGCAACCAGGCTTACCAGAAACATCAACATAAATATCCCTATAGTAAGCGCTGCAATGGATACAGTAACAGAGGCGAGGCTTGCTATAGCGCTGGCGAGGGAAGGAGGCATAGGTATTATCCATAGGGCCTTGTCTATCGAGGCCCAGACAAGTGAGGTGGATAAGGTCAAGAAGTCGGAGTATGGGATGATAATTGATCCGATAACAATATCTCCTGACCAGAAATTGCATGAGGCATTGGAGATCATGTCAAGCTACAGGATATCCGGGATACCTGTTACAAAGAATGGAAAGCTTGTCGGAATACTCACCAACAGGGATATCAGGTTTGAGACTAATAAAAACCTCAGGATTTCAGACGTGATGACAAAGGAAAATTTAATAACGGCGCCGGTTGGTACCAGCCTGGAGAAGGCCAAAGAGATACTCCATAAGAACAGGATAGAGAAGCTCCCTGTGATCAACAAGGACTTTGAGCTTAAGGGCCTCATAACGATAAAAGACATAGAGAAAAGGATAAAATATCCAAATGCCTGCAAGGACAAGCATGGAAGGCTCAGGGTGGGCGCTGCTGTGGGTGTTGGCGGAGATTCGGAGGCAAGGATGGAGGCGCTTGTCAGGAGCGGAATAGATGTGGTTGCAGTTGACACAGCCCATGGTCACTCAGAAGCAGTCATTGAGACAGTGAAGAGGTTTAGAAAAAACTATCCCGAACTTGATATAATTGCCGGGAATATCGCTACAGCGGAGGCAGCCACTGATCTCATAAAGGCAGGGGCCTCTGCTATAAAGGTAGGTGTTGGCCCCGGATCAATCTGTACGACAAGGATTGTGGCAGGGGCAGGGGTTCCACAAATAACGGCCATAGCCAGGTGTTCTCAGGCTGCAAAAAAGGCCGGTATCCCTATTATTGCCGACGGCGGAATAAAATTCTCAGGTGATATAACAAAGGCTATAGCAGCCGGTGCAGACACTGTAATGGTCGGTGGTATATTTGCAGGGACAGAGGAGAGCCCCGGGGAGACGGTACTTCTTCAGGGCAGGAGCTATAAGGTCTACAGGGGCATGGGATCGATCGGCGCCATGGAGAGGGGTGGGAAAGACCGCTATTTCCAGGAGTTTGAGCCGAAAGGGAAGCTGGTGCCCGAAGGTGTGGAGGGAAGGGTCCCTTACAAGGGCGGCATTGCCGGTCTTGTCTTTCAGTTGGTTGGCGGTCTTCGTGCCGGCATGGGATATTGCGGGTGCAGGGATATCCAGGAGCTTCAGAAAAAGGGGAGGTTTATTAAAATAACACCTGCCGGCCTTAAAGAGGGTCATGTCCATGATGTTATAATCACGAAAGAGGCGCCAAACTACCGGATGGAGCAGGATGATTGAATACCAATAGCAACAGGGTCTTAATCATCGACTTTGGGTCGCAATACACCCAGCTTATAGCAAGGCGGATAAGGGAGAGCAGCGTCTATTCAGAGATTGTCCCGCCTGACAGGGCCGAAGAAAAGATAAAAGAATCCAGACCAAAAGGCATAATACTCTCCGGCGGTCCGGCAAGCGTATACGAGGCCGGCGCGCCGGCAATAAGCAGAGAGATATTTAATCTTGATATACCTGTCCTGGGTATCTGTTATGGTATGCAGCTCATGGCACACCTGCTCGGAGGCGCTGTAGCAAAGGCGCCGAAAAGAGAATACGGCAAGGCTGGACTCATTGCAGATGATAGTTCAGATCTTTTCAAGGGCGTAGGCCCTGAACTTACTGTATGGATGAGCCATGGTGACAGGGTGGAGAAGATGCCGCCAGGCTTCCGGAAGATCGCCCACACAGAGAATTCACCTGTTGCCGCAATGAGGGACAAGAAGAGGAAGCTTTATGCAATACAATTCCATCCCGAAGTTGTACACACAAAACACGGGATAGAGATAATAAAGAATTTTCTGTACCAGATTAGTGATTGTCTCCCTACGTGGAGCATGCGCAGATTCATGGAAGAATCCACAGAGGAGATCAGGAATATTACTGCGGGAGAAAAGGTCATATCGGCATTAAGCGGCGGCGTAGATTCGTCTGTGGCTGCCACTTTAGTGCACAGGGCGATTGGTAACCGACTTAGATGTGTCTTTGTAAATAACGGACTATTAAGAAAAGGTGAGGCGAAAGATGTAGTCGGTCTGTTTAAAAATGATCTCAGGCTTCCCCTCCGGTATCGGGATGCGGCAGCTATCTTCCTGCGTAAACTGAAGGGCGTTATTGATCCGGAAAAAAAGAGGAGGATAATAGGGAGGGAATTTATCAGGGTATTTGAGGACGAGGCAAAGAGGAAAGGGGGAATAAGATTTCTCCTGCAGGGGACCCTCTACCCTGATCTCATTGAAAGCATCTCCTATAAGGGGCCTTCTGCGACCATAAAGACCCATCATAACGTCGGAGGCCTCCCGAAGAAGATGAGATTGAAGCTGATAGAGCCCCTTAAGATGCTCTTTAAGGATGAGGTAAGGGAGCTTGGAAAAGAACTTGGGATCCCAAAGAAGATATTGTTCAGGCAGCCTTTTCCGGGGCCTGGACTTGCCATCAGGATTATCGGGGATGTTACAAAGAGAAGACTTGATATGTTAAGAGGGGCAGATGCTATTGTGACGGAAGAGATAGACCGGTCTGGGCTATCAAGCGAGATATGGCAGTCATTTGCTATACTTGTCCCCATAAAGACAGTTGGGGTAATGGGCGACGAGAGGACCTATGAGCAGGTGATTGCCATAAGGGCAGTTACGAGCGTTGACGGGATGACTGCAGACTGGGCCAGACTCCCTGATTCCCTGCTTGAGAGGTTGTCAAATCGCATTATCAATGAAGTAAAGGGTATTAACAGGGTTGTTTATGATATCAGCAGTAAACCCCCAAGCACTATCGAATGGGAATAGATGACAATCAGGACTGAAATGCCGCTTGACAGGTTGCAGAAGATCATAGCTAATGCCGGGATTGCTTCGAGAAGGCGGGCCGAGGCACTTATAATGGAGGGGAGGGTCACTGTTAATGGAGAGGTAATAACAAAACTGGGTACAAAAGTGGACGGAGAGAAAGACCATGTAAAGGTAGATGGAAAACTGATCCATAGGAAAGAGAGGGATGTATATCTTATCCTTAATAAACCTAAAGGGTATATTACCACCCTTGACGATCCGCAGGGACGGCCTGCTGTTGCCGACCTGTTAAGGGGCGTGAAGGGTAGGGTATATCCTGTTGGAAGGCTCGATTACAACTCTGAAGGCCTCATCTTCTTTACGAATGATGGGAACCTTGCGCATAGACTTACCCATCCAAGCCATGGGATTACCAAGACCTATCTGGTGAAGGTGGATGGGCAATTAACTGACGAGGAGATGGATGAGATCAAAAAAGGCGTAAGACTCGAAGATGGGTTGACTGCACCCGCATCCATAAGAAAGATCAGGAGAACGGATGAGAACTCATGGGTCGAGATGACGATGCATGAGGGGAGAAAAAGGCAGATAAGGAGGATGTTCGAGAAGATAAGACACCCTGTGTTGAAGTTGAAGAGGATAAGGATGGGCAATCTGGAACTTGGTGATCTTCCTTCAGGAAGCTACAGGTTCTTAACAATCGATGAATTAAGATCTCTTAAGAGGATAACGGCTGGATGATTAAAAGGACACATACATGCGGGCAGTTGCGCAGGAATGATATAGGAACGGAGGCTGCTCTGACCGGTTGGGTCCAGAGGAGGAGGGATCATGGCGGGCTTATCTTTATTGATCTTAGGGACCGTCATGGTATTACCCAGATCGTTTTTAATCCTGAGACGAATAAAGATATCCATGCGATTGCCCATGACCTCAGGTCGGAATATGTTATTGGCGTTAAAGGCGTTGTGAGGGAGAGGCCGGCAGGGACCTCCAATGCGAATCTGAAGACAGGGGAGATAGAGGTTAGCGTAAAGGAAATAGAGATAATAAATGAATCTAAGACGCCCCCCTTTCTGATCGAAGATGAGGAGGAGATCTCGGAAAGCCTGCGCCTTAAATACCGCTATCTTGATCTCAGGAGGCCCAGGATGAAGAAGAACCTTCTCCTGAGGCATACTGCAATAAGGAGCGTGCGTAAATTTCTTGAGTCAAAGGGCTTTATGGAAATAGAGACGCCATTTCTAACAAAATCTACCCCGGAAGGGGCAAGGGATTATCTTGTCCCTAGCCGGGTAAATGCGGGCTCATTTTATGCCCTTCCCCAGTCGCCCCAGCTTTTTAAGCAAATACTCATGGTGGCTGGTATGGACCGCTATTATCAGGTGGTAAAGTGCTTCAGGGATGAGGATCTCAGGGCAGACCGGCAGCCGGAGTTTACCCAGGTTGATCTTGAGATGTCCTTTGTGGAGAGGGAGGACATCATAGATCTGATGGAGGGACTCTTTTGCGATCTCTTCAGGGAGGCAAAGGGGATTGAACTTTCCAGGCCTTTTCCAAGACTCACGCATAAGGAGGCGATGGACAGATATGGTGTTGATAAGCCGGATACAAGGTTTGGTCTCGAATTAAAAGATCTGACATCCATTGTTTCCGGTTCAAATTTTAATGTCTTCCTCAATGCAATAAAGGAGGGAGGGGTCGTAAAAGGGATTAATATAACCGGGATGGGTAACCCCTCCAGAAAAGAGATGGATGATCTTACCCAGGAGGCCATATCCCTTGGCGCAAAGGGGATGGCCTGGATCAAGGTAACTGATGCAGGGCTTGAATCTCCCATATTGAAGTTGCTGAATATTGAGATCCAGAAGGATCTTTCAAGGGTCTTTAATACAAAACCGGGAGACCTCATGATATTTATTGCCGACAAGGAAAAAGTCGCACAGGAATGCCTTGGTGGAATGAGGGTAAGGATGGCAGAGAAGCTCGGACTGAAAGACGAAGGGAAACATAATCTTTTATGGGTAACAGATTTTCCCTTGCTCGAATATGATGATGAGGAGGGGAGGTATGTTGCCATGCACCACCCATTTACATCGCCTATGGATGAGGATATCCCATTGCTTGAGTCAGACCCTTTAAAGGTCAGGGCAAAGGCCTATGATATTGTCTTAAATGGTACAGAGATAGGAGGCGGGAGTATCAGGATCCACAGGAGGGATATACAATCCAAGATATTTGGACTACTCGGCCTCAAACAGGAGGAGGCGCAGGTAAAGTTTGGGTTCCTCCTTGAGGCCCTTGAATATGGGGCCCCGCCCCATGGCGGTATTGCCCTTGGATTGGACAGGATAGTGATGATCCTTGCCGGCGCCGAGTCGATTCGGGATGTCATAGCCTTCCCGAAGACACAGAAGGCCTTCTGTCCCATGAGCGAGGCGCCTTCAAGGGTTGATGAAAGGCAGCTTAAAGAGCTGCATATAAAGCTAGATTCGCCTTAGAACTAACCCCTCCTTACTCCTCCCCTTAAATTAAGGGGAGGAAGGGTGGGGTTAAGGATAAGGGTATGGGAGGGGGTAAAGGAGAATTGCTGATGCAAAAAAAAGATCTATATAACGTTGCTGTCGTGGGGGCTACAGGTCTTGTAGGTAATGAGATGGTCTCTATATTGGAGGAACGGCGGTTTCCTGTCAGGGAGTTAAATCTGTTTGCGTCAGGAAGGTCGGCAGGCGCTGTCCTATCGTATATGGGCAAGGATATTACAGTTGAGACCCTTGCAAAAGATTCATTCTCCGGTATAGATATAGCGCTCTTCTCCGCAGGGGCAGATGTGAGCCTGGAATTTGCCCCTCTTGCTGCAAAGGCCGGGACAGTGGTTATAGACAATAGCAGTGCCTTCAGGATGGTAGATGAAGTACCACTTGTAGTGCCGGAAGTGAACCCCTACGCCATAGCAGAACATAAGGGGATCATAGCAAACCCCAACTGCTCCACCATCCAGATGGTTGTTGCCTTAAAACCCATACATGAGAGGGCAAGGATCAAGAGGATCGTGGTAACCACATTTCAGTCGGTATCCGGGACAGGGAAGGAGGCTATGGACGAACTTATGGATGAGACAAAGGGCCTCCTCTCCTTTGGCGATATAAAACCAAAGGTTTACCCTTATCAGATCGCCTTTAACTGCCTTCCCCATATTGATCAGTTCCTCGACTCGGGTTATACCAGGGAGGAGATGAAGATGGTGAATGAGACAAGGAAGATAATGGAGGATGACTCGATTATGGTGACTGCCACTACTGTCCGGGTCCCGACTTTCCATTGTCACGCTGAGTCTGTGAATATAGAGACAGAGATAAAGATCTCTCCCAACGAGGTCAGGGCCATCCTTTCAGAGGCGCCAGGGGTTATTGTTTACGATGATCCGAAGAGGAATATATATCCTTTGCCGATAGATGTCTCCGGAAGAGATGAGGTCTATGTCGGGAGGATAAGGGAGGATGAGTCGATTGAAAATGGTATCAATATCTGGATCGTTGCTGATAATGTGAGAAAGGGTGCGGCACTTAATGCCGTTCAGATAGCTGAGGAGTTGATAAAAAAGGATTGATATAAGAAGTTAAATCAGGATAAGCTTCCCTTAGCGTGGTTCAGACGTGGTTTTCTCTGCCTTTACCTTAATAATCCTTCTACAGTGAGTTTGTATCCGCTATGCACGACAAACTCACCCCCCCTTGGGATTTTCTGCAGCTTGGAGAGCATGAATCCTGCCAGTGTTGTATATTCCTCGGAATCCTCAAAAGATAGCCCTGCATCCCTGAGGTCCCGGATGGATGCGGATGCATCTATTATCATAGTTCCATCCTTTAGTCTCCCTATCAGCCCACCCTTTTCTATATCATACTCATCCTCGATCTCACCAACGATCTCCTCCAGGAGATCCTCTATGGTCGCAAGGCCGCTTACCTCTCCATGTTCATTCACAACAATGGCCATATGGATCCTCTTTCTCTGTAACTCCCTCAGAAGCCGGCTAATCATAACGGTCTCAGGGATAAAATATGGCGACCTGACCAGATCTTTAAGGAGAATAGGTCTTTTTTCCTCCATGACCTTGAAAATATCCTTGTTGTATAGGATACCGACTATATGGTTGAGGCGCTCTTTATAGACCGGGTATCGGGAAAAACCGCTTTCAACAATGAAATCTAAGACCTTCTCAGGGGGAGTGTCTATATCTATGGCAATGACCTTGTGTTTCGGGACCATAACATCCTTTACCATTGTATCTGCAAACTCAAAGACACCATGAATGAGTGCCTCCTCTGTCTCCTCAAATATCCCCTTTGTCCGACCTTCTTTTATGTAATATTTTATCTCCTCTTCTGAGATAAAGGCTGCATCTTCGGCGCCATTTGCACCAAAAGGACGCATGACAAGGTTGCTCGATCTTGTTAGGAGCCCTACAAAGACAGATGATACCCTTGAGAGGAAGTCAATGGGTCTTGCAGCAAGGCAGGCCAATCTTTCGGCATAGCGCAAGCCCAGGTTCTTTGGAACAAGTTCCCCTAGTACAAGCATAATATATGTGATCGCCATAACTACGATTCCTAAAGATATAACCTCCCCGTATCTCTGAAACGGCCAGTAGGGGATTGTCTGCATAAGGGGTTTTAAGACCTCGATTGCCGCTACTCCACCAACCGCAGAGGCCAGCGTCCCAATTACGGTAACACCTATCTGGACAGTTGCGAGAAATCTGTCGGGGTCCTCCTTTAGTTTCCCGGCTATTGCGGCAGATTGATTTCCCTCTTTTGCAAGCTTTTCCAGCTTGCTCTTTTTTGCCGAGATAATAGCAATCTCTGAGCCTGAGAAGAAACCATTAGCTAGGATCAGGATTATTATAAAGATGATCTCAAACAATAAAGAATCTATGGAAATCTCTCCTTTTTTAAACGTTACTAAAAACTGTTATATTATAGCACTAATCGGCATTAGGGGGTATGCTCTGGAATGACTTCCAAGACACAGGACTATCTCTTGCCAATATATACCAATCTGTATATCCCCCCAGGGCTTGCTATATAGATGAGCCCGTCAGGGCCTATAACGATATCCACCAGTCCATCTTTGTGCTGATAAAAATTATCATCAATCAATTCCACCTGAACATCATTCTTTCCCTTTAATGCTATCCTATGGATTAACCCCATATTCCAATCGACAAAGAAGAGGTTATTCCTATATTTGTCCGGATAGGCATTGCCAGTATAGAATGTAATACCTGTGGGTGCTATGACCTTTTTATATACAAGAATCGGATCGATATACCCCTTTTTGCCCCTCTTGCCGCTCTTTTGGTCGTTGTCCCAGCCATAGTTCTTTCCTGGTTCTAAGATATTTAATTCATCATTAGACGATGGCCCATTTTCCGTGGCGAACAGCCTTCCTGTTATGGGATGGAAAGCAAAATCAAAGCTGTTTCGCAACCCCAGAGCAAAAATGTAGGAACGGGGGGACCATGGAGCGTCCGGATCAAAAAATGGGTTATCTGATGGCGCTGAACCATCACGGTTTAAACGTAATATCTTTCCGGCAAAAGAATCCATGTATTGGGAGTTGAAGGGGGCAGCGAGATCACCTATGGTCAGGTAGAGTTTTCCATCAGGCCCAAAGGCCATATTTCCCCCATTATGGTTTCCATTGCCGGATTCAGACTGGCTTCCTATTGGAAGATTATCTAGGATAGGGACAGGGTCACCCCCGATATTCCCTTTGGCAGTAATGCGCATGAGACGGTGGCGATATGGATCTTTCATGGGGTCGGACCCGCGGTGCGAGTAAAAGAAATATATGAAACCATTCTTTTCAAATTCAGGATCAATTGTAATCCCCAGCAGCCCCCTCTCAAAATATCCGCTTACAGGCCCGATCTGAAATAGCGGACTAGGGAGAAGTCTTGGTTTATCAGAAGTTGCATCCTCAATAACCCTGATCCTCCCGGTAAACCTCTCCGTATAGAGGAGCCTTCCATCAGGCGTAAAGACCATGGATACAGGAAACTCCAATCCCTTTAAAACTACCTCCTCCCTGAATCCTGAGGGAGAGAAGAGGCTTGCGCCGGTAAGGATGAAGATTAATGTGATGAAAAAGAGAGACCTGAAGAGGCTGATCATAAGATCTACTTTAATTGCTCCCCTAATATCCTTTCATATGTTTTATAAGCCTCATGCCCAAATAAGACAAACCTTACAAGACTTATCCCTGTATGACCCCTAAGATAATCAATAACGGTTTTGATTGCAATCCTCGCCGCATCCTCCATCGGATATCCATAGGCGCCAGTACTTATAGATGGGAATGCGATGCTCTTTATCCCTCTCTCCCTTGCTATCTCAAGGGAATTCCTATAACAGCTTGAAAGCAATTCCACCTCACCTCTCTTACCATCCTTGTATACCGGTCCTACGGTATGGATCACATATCTTGCCTTTAGTCTCCCTCCTATTGTGATCCTAGCCTCGCTTATTGGGCATCCGCCTATCTTCCGACACTCCTCCATGATCGCAGGTCCGCCGGCCCGATGTATGGCGCCATCTACCCCGCCTCCGCCTGCAAGACGGCTATTTGCGGCATTTACTATAGCATCTATATCCTGGCGCGTTATATCACCTTCTACTAACTCAAGTCTGCTCCTGTTGATTATGACCTCCATAACAGATCTTTCTCTAAATAGCTATTATAAATCAGCATGTTGATTTTAGATATTTAACAGTTAACATTAATATTTAACTATAACTATCGATTATAACTAATTATTATTTGGTAATGTATCTAAATATTCAACTCGATATAAAAAAATCCTGCATATAATGTTTACATCTTACCATACTTCTGATATAAAGTCCTATCTATAAGATCATGCCGGAGTGGCGGAATCTGGTAGACGCAAGGGACTTAAAATCCCTCGGGGGGCAACTCCCGTGCCGGTTCAATTCCGGCCTCCGGCACCAGGAGATCCATTAAGACTTACATAAACCAATGTATGATCAGCCACCAGGAACCTATGCCGGCTATATAACCTGCTGCCACTGCCGGTGTCCACTTAAGGTGGGAAATAAATGTATAGTCGTCCTTGCATACCCCCATTACCCCTACCCCGGCGGCAGAGCCTATGGATAGAAGGCTGCCCCCTGTGCCTGCTGTAA
>CAZYNY010000075.1:14494-15399 GCA_964648095.1 uncultured Nitrospirota bacterium
AACTCCCGTGCCGGTTCAATTCCGGCCTCCTGCACCATACTTTTCAGTTCCTGCAGATCCTAAATAATATACTCGATATGCCGTATGATCCCTATCATGGATAGGCATGCTTACCCGTTTGCAAAAAACTTGACAAAAAAGATAGGAGTGGTATTATTCACAACACATTATACTTGGGAATAAGGATGTGAGTACGACGATGATCTACGCGCACGGAAAGATGTCTGATTATAGAAGGTTAGGTCGTAATACGCCGTTTTGAGGCGCCGGAATAGGCTACAGCGGCTTGCAGTGTTTGGGGTATTAGGCAGTTCTGTCTAATTGAAGTCAGGCGGCCAGGAGAGCATCTATGGAACGTTTCATTGATATGTTGATTTTCTGGTGGTTTCCCATGACTATAGTCTTTAGCCTTTATTGGGGAATTCGGAGCGTAATTCTTTTCACTACGGATTCGTTGTCCCGCGTCGATGAGCAAAAACAGAAGCTGTATTTCTTGCGTCGAAAATTCCCGGGTATTGGCACATTCTTAATTGGTAGCTACCAATTCATCTTCAATTTTGTTGGCTCGTTCGCCGGCTGGGTCTGTTTTTATGTTTTGCTTGTCCGAATTCAAGCACGCTCACTCGGCTCACTTGATTTTACAGGCGGTGACGTCCTTTTGTTTTTCGTATCACTGCTTGGCCTTAGCGGACATCTACCACAAATTCTCTATGGCCTTGTTGAGTCTGTTGGTGAATTGGGCAACAAGGCCATTGAGAAAATGGGCGGTTGACTGCCTAACATGGCTCCAGCTTAATTCGTTAGACCTACATGGAGGGATGCGTGAAGAACCGTTCTCGGGTATTCGGTGTTCCCTCTGTGTCAATAATGATGAGACACCTCCCCTATGATAAATTAGAGTAGAA
>CAZYNY010000076.1:0-14610 GCA_964648095.1 uncultured Nitrospirota bacterium
TTTTCATGAGGCAACGAATAGTGATTTCAGATAGATTTTTATGTGAGGCAACGGGAACATTCGAATCAAAGGTCATGGTTGTGGCAGGCAAAGCACTAAGGTTGCTCCGCTCTTATTTCACGAGCCGAGAGATTATGTCAAATCTTCCGGTCAAGCATGTTTGGAATTTCAGTGTGGCGAGCAATTGAGGAAGGAGCTAAGGACAATTACGAAACTGGCGCTGGAATGATTTATTATGTAATATTTATGGAAATATTCTATATATGTCTTTACGATGTGCAACACGCTGACAAATTATCAAGTTGGTCTGTTTATCTATGGTAATACCGATTCTATACTCGCCAACCCGAATTTTGTATTTATTGGAATAACTTTTCATACGTTCAAGGTATCCAAGTGTAAAAGGATTAGCCGTCAATAGTTTTTCAAAAACTATATCTTCTATTTGAAACTGTATTTCATTAGGCAATTCGGATAGTTCTTTGAGAAAACGCTTTGTATACTCAACCTTCCACATTTGTCTTCAGTGACTGATAATATGTTTTCGCATCCTCCACTGATAGCCTTTCATCGTCCTTAACCTCATCCATTATTTTTGACAATCCATAGTTCTCGAGAATTTCTTCTAATCGCTCAAACTCCTCAATGGGTATTTGAACAGCAAAAGGCTTCTGATGTTCATCGAGTACTATATTTTTATGTAATTCTAACATTATCGCGCCTCCCTGCCTCCTTGTTTTGATTTATATATTTTAGCACATAATGGAAGAAATTATAAATATATTTGAGTGTTAAACTTTTACCTGCATGGGAGTGATGGATTTTATAATTGAGTTTATTTTCTTTGCAAATAAATATCAGAATGACATGATGTAAAGGGTTTGGAATGACCTTTCGGGTCAGATTGCCATACACCCTTCGGATCATATAAACAATTCATAAACAATTCCTTGACAAAATATGCAGGCAGGCTATAATTACACTATAAGAAATCCCTTCAAATCAGGAAATCCCTTATGGGGTAGTAATGATAATCAAAGAAGAAGTCACCCACGTAAACTCTGTCCTTCAAGCCCGACTAGCGGCTAATCAACATACCTTTGTCATACATGCAAGTCATCCTGAGCTAATCAAAGAAACCATTTTTTCAAGGGGATTGTCCCAGATTTACGAGGAATTTACAGGGGCTGGAAGGCGACAGGAGAATATCAAACAATGGGAGAAGGAGGCAGAAGAAATAATATCAAGGATCATGGGCTAACCCCATTTATGAAACTTCATTTATGTTGGAGCGCGATGCACAGCAGCGGGGCATTGGGATTTGGACAGGTACAAAAAAATAGAAACTGGACTTCGCCGCCACATCAAATAACACCTGGCTTTGCGTCTTATCTGGGTTTGAAATTGTGCGGTTGCAAAAATGGCCTATGTCACAGCGTTTGCATCTCTCTACTCTACTCTCCTCGCTCCTCATGGGGAGAGGATGAAGGTGAGGGGTGGTTCTGGCAAATGTGCTCCATTGACGGCCACTTCGCAAAGCCTTGAACGTTATCTGCTCATTGCGGACACTAGGATGAAATCCAAAATTTACTCAAGGAGGACCAACTTTTGAAAGGGAAAGTGAAGTGGTTTGACCCTACACGCGGTTATGGCTACTTATTAACAGAAGATGGCAAAGAGCATTTTGTACATATATCAGATGTAGAATATAGCCCGTCAACGATGTAATCAACTATGACACAGAAGCTATCCGTGAAATATTAGTTCTTACAGGTTGTCACCCATACTTAATTCAATATCTTTGTTACGAATTGCTTGAAGAAACCAAGAGAAAGAAAACTACCATCATTGAAGAATCTGATGTTGAATATGTTTCAAAGAAGATCATGACAGAACCTGTCAGTGAACCCAAATTCAGAGTTTTATGTGAAGATTTTCAACAAATTGACAATGCTAAACCTTGGGAAATTCTCTTAATTCTTTCTCATTATTCGGAAGGTAGTAAGCAATCTCTATCATGGGATGAATTAACTAATAGGTTTAGAATAGATTTTAATAGAAAAGATTCTGATCATGAAATTCAGCGCTACATAGAATTACTTATTAAATCACGAATAGTACAAGAAGAAAGAAAACATGAAAAACTGCATTACTATATTGTTCCTGACATGTTAAGACGCTGGTTACGTATTCATAATTATTATCAAAAGCATATTAACAAATTTTAATAATGAGGAAAATAAATATCAGAATTGCCCGTAACGGACAGATAGCAGAGTGTTTGAGATTAAATATTCACAGGCATCGCCCTTCTCAAGCCCATTACGCACACACATAGGTGTGAATAGACGACATTGTTATCAATCATCTCATAATTTAACAAAACGTGTCATTGTCGCTTGTGAACGAGTTATAGGAAATTGTGGGAAATAATAATGAAAGAGAGATATAATATAATATTATGAAAAGACCTCAGCTTTATTTGGAGACATCTGTTTGGAATTTTTATTTTGCCGATGATGCTCCTGAAAAGAGAGAAATAACCATGAGATTTTTTGACAAGGTGAAACAAGATGAATATGAGATATTTATATCTGATGTTGTCATAGAGGAGACAGGCAGGGCTGATGATAATAAAAAACGGTTGCTCTTGAGCATAATTGCTGAATATAGTCCTACGAGGCTGGTAATCGATGAAGAGGTTACAGAGCTTGCACAAAAGTATATTTCAGAGGGGGTATTGCCTGCCTCAAAAATTGAGGATGCTATGCATGCCGCCGTTGCAACAGTTTTTGAAGTAGATGCACTAATCAGTTGGAATTTAAAGCATTTGGCGAATTTTAAAAAAATGGAATTGATTAACGCAATAAATATAAAGGCTGGATATTTTAAGAGACTGGAGTTAATAACTCCAATGGAGGTGTCTGATGAAGAAGTATGACAAATCCTTAATTGAAGTGTGGGAGTGGAAAGAGAAAGTCTATCATGATGTAAAAAATTTATCGGCCAAAGAGTATATCGAGAGAATTAAAGAGGATGCAACAAAACTTCTTACGGAGGGTCAGATTAAATTAAAGACGATCTCTTTGAAAGAAAAACAGCACAAAGGAACTTGAAAACATTGTCTGCAACTTCCGTTAACACGGTGCAAAAGGCTGACGTGCAAACCTTTCGGGCTTCTTTTGCAACGGGAAGGTTAAATGAAATTACGCGCGACAAGCAGTCCAGCCCATACGCGCATGTGACCCCATACGCTCATAAAAGATGAAAAAATGGTAAAATAGTTTATAGTAAGCCTTTATAGTCACTATGATAGAGGAGGTGTAATAAATGGAAACTTTAAAGCAAGAAGCAATCAGGGTGATTTCGAAATTGCCGGACACAGCAAATATTGACGATATTATGTATGAGCTTTATGTGATTGATAAAATCAAAAAAGGCAGGGAAGCAGCAGAACGTGGCAACACTATTTCTATTGAAGACTTAAAAAAAGAAATGCAAACGTGGTAGAGTGGAGTGACCCTGCAAAACAAGACTTAAAACTTATTCACGACTACATCGCTAAGGATTCTAAGTTCTACGTGTCCCTAAATTCTTTAATCGCCTTCCCAATACGTCATTTGTGAGCACCCGAAGGAAAAAACGGGTGGGTAAATAAGAACATCCTGAGTCCTTCTTTTCGTAAGCACAAACTCGACGAGCCTGCCTCCCGCTTCCTTGTACCCATGGCATGTAGCTCAATAGGTTCATGCGACCAGTTTAAGCAAGCATTTGCTTGCCAATCGTCATCGGCGCAAAAACAGGAAAGAGTTTTTGCGACTATTCTGGGATACCATATTTTATTCTTGCTAAGGATGCCTCCTTTTCCTTGAAAATCCAGACACATTATGAAATAATCGAAAAGAAGCAGGAGATACAATGAAGGCATACGACATCATCATAAAGGGGGCCAGGATTATTGATGGGACAGGCTCTCAATCCTATAACAGCGATATAGGAATATCAGGCGAGAGGATAGGACTGATAGGCGCTATCCCCGATGAAAAAGGAGGAAGGATCATAGATGCAGAGGGGATGGTTGCATCCCCCGGATTTGTTGACATCCACTCCCACTCAGATTACTACCTCCTGATCGACAGGAGGGGGGAGGGCAAGATCAGACAGGGTGTGACAACTGAGATAGGGGGGAACTGCGGCTATTCTGCCGCCCCGATATGCGGAGAGGAATTTGAGGAGAGGAAAAAGACATACAAGGATCTCTACGGACTTGATGCTGACTGGAAAGACCTTAACGATTACTTTAAGAGGCTTGAGACCGGGGGCCTTCCCTTTAACTTCGGTCTGTTAATCGGGCATAATACCATCAGAGGATCAATAATGGGCGCCAGGGCTGATAAACCCTCGGAGTCAGAGATGGGGAGGATGCTTAAGATGGTCAGGTCCGGCATGGAGGATAGCGCCTTTGGTATTTCTACCGGCCTTATCTACCCGCCTGCATGCTTCTCAGAAGAAGAGGAGATCATTTGCCTCTGTCAACTCGTCAAAGATATGGGCGGGATTTTTACTGTCCATATGAGGAGTGAAGGGGATTTTTTGATAGAAGCTGTTGAAGAGGCGATACGGATCAGTTCTAAATCAAAGATCCCCATTCAGATATCACATCTTAAGACCGCAGGCAAGGATAACTGGACAAAGATCGACACGGTCTTTTCAAAAATAGAAGGGGCAAGAGGCAGGGGCATTGACGTAACAGCAGACAGGTACCCATATACCGCATCCAACACCCTGCTTAATGCAATACTGCCTAACTGGGTACTGGAGGGGGGAAGGACAACGGGGATATCAAGACTTAAAGATTTGGGATTAAGAAGGAAGATAGAGGAAGAATTGAGCAAAAAGAGAGACCTATCTTCATTTGACAGGATAATCATATCGCAGGTTTACAAAGAAGCAAATAAGGCGTATGAGGGCCTGTCTGTTTTAAGGGCAGCAGGGATTGCCGGGAAGGATCTTTATGTATTCCTCTTCGATCTGTTGGCAGGGGAGGAGATGCTGGCAGAGGGGATATTTTTTTCCATGGATGAGGAGAATTTAAAGAGGATCCTATCAAGGCCATACGTAATGGTTGCCTCAGACAGCGCCTCTATTGGGATTGACGGGCCCCTCTCAAAAGGAAGGCCCCACCCTAGGGGATTTGGCACCTTCCCAAGGGTAATCTCAAGATATGTAAGGGAGGAGCGGGTCTTGGACCTTGTAACTGCAATTAAAAAGATGACATATGACCCTTGCAGAAAATTCGGGATAAGGGACAGGGGGATCATTAAGATTGGATCATATGCAGACATAGTCCTTTTTGACCCGGAGAGGATCAAGGATCTCGCCTCCTATGATGACCCTAAGCAATTTCCTGAGGGCATTGAATATGTGGTCTTAAATGGAGAGATCACTTTAGAGAGGGGAAATATAACATCCTGGAAGGCTGGAAGGGTCTTAAGGAGGGGGGCTTAAAAAGATAATGAAAGAAAGAAGTTCGGATATATTGAAGGAAGGGGACGTGATTCATCTTTTAAGCAGGAAGGGGAGGAGATATCAGTTCCAGCTAAAGAATGGGGGGAGGCTCCATCATAGCGGTGAGTTCATACCCCATGATGAGATCATAGGGAAAAGGGATGGGACATTAATAGCGCTCTCCGGCGGCTCCCGGTTTATAGTATTAAGGCCCACCCTCGCCGAATATATCTTAAAGATGCCAAGAGGTGCGCAGGTCATATATGCCAAGGACATAGGCGTAATCCTGACCTATGCAGATATTTATCCCGGGGCCAGGGTACTTGAGGCAGGGATAGGCTCCGGGGCAGTCACGATCTCACTCTTGAGGGGAGTGGGTGAAAAAGGGTCTGTCACATCATATGAGATCAGGGAGGATTTCGCAGGAAAGGCTATGGAGAATATCAAGAGGTATCTTGGTGAGACAGGAAATCATACGCTAAGAAATAAGGACATATACGACGGGATAGATGATGGGCCGTTCGATCGGATAGTACTTGATCTCCCTGAACCATGGAGGGTTGTTCCGCATGCCGTTGATAATATAAGAGGAGGGGGTATCTTCCTCTGCTTTCTTCCAACCATCATACAAACCGTTACAGTGGTTGAATCCCTCCGTGAATCAGGTTGCTTTACCTTTATAGACACCATTGAAACCCTCATGAGGCATTGGAATATCGACGGAAGATCTGTCCGGCCCGAACACAGGATGGTGGCACATACAGGATTTATTACTATAGCAAGAAGAGTTGAGAAGCCACTATCATAGGGGCTTGCGTCGCCCCCTCCACCGGCAAAGCCGGATGGAGCCTCCCCCTCAACGCTCGCCTCGCTCGCTGTTTAAAAAATTCAGAATCCAGACTTTCCTCCTGACTCCTGACTCCTGCTTTCATTTCCAGGGGCTAGCGCCGCATAAGGCATGAGTTGGCAAAAATCCCCTGTCATTGTTTTTTGGCTTGACAACACTGTTTTAAGTTGCTAACCTAGGCTGCAATTGAAGCCTGGTAAGGCTCTACCAAGGAGAACTATAAACTTTATAGGCAAGGAGGGAAAGGATGACAAAAAATGAACTGATCGGAAAGATGGCTGTTTCTGCAGACATAAGCAAAGTAGCTGCTACAAAGGCCCTGACAGCATTCCTTGACGGGATCAAGACCTCCCTGAAGAAGGGACAGAGGGTGTCCTTGATCGGCTTCGGAACATTTTCTGTTGCCAAGAGGAAGGCAAGGACAGGCCGCAACCCCAGGACAGGACAGGAGATCAAGATACCGGCCACAAAGGTCCCGAAATTTTCAGCAGGAAAGGTGTTAAAGACCCACGTTAAGTAATGGCATTTACGCAGAATTGATTTTTATCCTTTTATATCCACTTGACAAAAGGCAGATTACATCTGCCTTTTGTCATCCTTAATCAGAGTAATCATAGATTTCTCAGGGCAAATTCACTTGACAAAAATGGGCCTTTATATTAATATTCATAAAAAAATTAGGCGCGTAGCTCAGGGGTAGAGCGCTACCTTGACACGGTAGAGGTCGGCGGTTCAAGACCGCCCGTGCCTACCATCGAATTGAAAAAATGGTTAAACAAAAAGAAGACTAGAACGGAGAATCCATCCCTGCTAAAGAGTTAAACATAACCCTGCCGGATCAGACAAAGAAAACCTACAGGACAGGTATAACTGCCTGTGAAATAATTAGGGAGATCGGCGGGAAATCTCCCGGTAATATTCTTGCAGTCAAGATAAATGGTATGCCTGCTGATATAAGCAGGCCCCTGAGCGAGGATGCTGTCATCGAGTTAATCACATTCCTAACCAAGGAAGGGAAGGAGATATACAGGCACAGCACATCACACATCCTGGCTCTTTGCGTCAAAAAACTTTTCCCTGACGCACAATTGGCCATAGGTCCTGCTATTGAAGACGGCTTCTACTACGATTTTGACCTTAAAAGATCTTTTACCCAGGAGGATCTCGAAAAAATCGAGGCAGGAATACTCGAGATAATAAAATCAGATATCCCCTTTGTCAGAAAGGAAATCCAGAGGGAAGAGGCCATAGAACTATTCAGAAAACTGGATGAACCATACAAGGTTGAAATCCTTGAAGAAATAGCGGATAAGACTATAACGGTATACCAGCAGGGAGATTTTATCGATCTCTGCCTCGGACCGCACGTGCCGTCTTCCGGGAAGATCGGGGCTGTAAAACTCCTTTCGATCGCCGGGGCCTACTGGAAGGGTGATGAAAAAAGACCCATGCTCCAGAGGGTCTATGGAACATCATTCCCTGACAAGTCAGAACTGGATTCTTATCTGAAGAGACTTGAAGAGATCAAGAAGAGGGACCACAGGAGGCTTGGTCGGGAGCTTGACCTCTTCAGTATCAGTGATGATATCGGGCCAGGCCTTGTCTTGTGGCATCCTAAAGGAGCAGTAACGAGGAGGGTCATAGAGGACTTCTGGAAGGATGAGCACTACCGGGCGGGCTACGAGATTGTCTATTCCCCGCATGTAGCAAGACTGGATCTCTGGGGGAGAAGCGGCCACCTTGATTTCTACAGGGAAAATATGTATTCCCCCATGAAGATAGACGAGGTGGAGTTTGAACTAAAACCAATGAATTGCCCGTTCCATATAGTTATTTATAAGTCGCACATAAGGAGCTACAAAGAACTTCCCATAAGATGGGCGGAACTTGGCACTGTCTACAGGTATGAGAGATCGGGTGTGCTGCATGGCCTTCTACGTGTCAGGGGCTTTACCCAGGACGATGCCCACATCTTTTGCATGCCTGATCAGCTTGAGGCGGAGATCTCAGGCACCCTGGACCTTACCCTATTCATATTAAAAACCTTCGGATTTGATGAATATGAGATCTACCTGTCGACAAGACCTGAGAAGTATGTCGGTACCCTGTCAAACTGGGAAAAGGCTACTTCTGCCCTTGAGAGATCCCTCAAGGAGAGAAATCTCCCATACCAGACAGATCCTGGGGAGGGGGTATTTTACGGCCCAAAGATAGACATAAAGATAAAAGACGTGCTGCAGAGGGCATGGCAGTGCACTACAATCCAGGTAGACTTTAACCTGCCTGAAAGATTTGATATAACATTTGTGGGAGAGGATGGGAAAGAGCACCGGCCCATTATGATCCACAGGGCACTGATGGGCTCTCTCGAACGGTTCTTCGGGATATTGATTGAACATCATGCAGGGGCCTTTCCTCTCTGGCTTTCACCTGTTCAGGCAATCATACTTCCTATAACGGACAGGGAAAGGGAATATTCAAAGGAGATTACAGAGAGACTAAGAAGAGCGGGTATCAGGTCCAGTCTTGATGACAGAAACGAAAAAGTAGGTCTCAAGATCCGGGAGGCCACATTAAACAAGATACCTTATATGCTTATAATAGGCGCAAGGGAGGTAAAGGATAATACGGTATCTATTAGAAAGAGGTCCGGAGAGGATCTCGGGGTTAAGAAGATAGAGGAGATAATAGACATCTTAAAGAGCGAAATAGGCGCAAGATTAACTAATTAATAATGGAGGTAAAATATCGCTTTTAAACTAAGGATAAACAGGGAGATCAAGGTAAAGGAAGTAAGGGTAATCGGTCCTGAAGGAGATCAGTTCGGTATCATGCTTATAGGCGATGCCATAAAAAAGGCGGAGGAATATGGGCTTGATCTGGCCGAAGTGGCCCCGACAGCACAGCCGCCTGTATGCAAGATATTGGATTATGGTAAATATAAGTATGAGCAGAGCAAAAAACTTCATACCGGTAAAGCTCAGCATAAATCGGCGCAGCTAAAGGAGATCAAGCTCAGGCCCCATACAGACCAACATGATCTCGACTTCAAGATAAAGAATATTAAACGTTTCCTTGATGAGGGGATAAAGACAAAGATAACCCTCACCTTCAGAGGAAGGGAGATGGAGCATATAGAGATTGGAAAGTCCCTATTAGCCCGGGTGGCCGAGGAGATCAAAGAGGCAGGCAATATTGAACATGCCCCAAGACTTGAAGGACGAAATATAATTATGGTAATATCACCAAAATCTTAATAATCTGTAAGAGGTAAAGATGCCCAAGTTAAAGACCCATAGTGGAACATCAAAGCGTTTCAAGATTACAGGAAGCGGAAAGGTAGTTATGAGAAAGGCCTGCAAACGTCATCTGTTAACAAGCAAAACAGCAGCAAAAAAGATGAGCTTTGGAAGGCCTGTATTAGCGGATCCTACAAAAGCAAAACAGATCAAGTTATTAATGCCATATAATTAATACCAATTCGCATTCAACAGGATACCAAGGCGGCGAGGAGGAGGCACGAAGAAGGCTGAGGCTGAGGCTAAGAAGTTCCTAAACCTTAACCTTGACCTCAACCTGCTTTTTACCAGGTAGCCGAATGAAGGCAAATTGAGATAAGGAGGATCAAAGTGCCTAGGGCAAAAGGTGGATTTAAGACAAGACAGCGCAGAAAGAGGGTGCTCAAACTGGCAAAGGGCTACAGGGGCGCCAAGAGTAAACTCTTCAGGACAGCCACGGAGGCTGTTGACAAGGCATTAGGTTATGCCTACAGGGACAGAAGGACAAAGAAAAGGGAATTCCGGAAGCTCTGGATTACAAGGATAAATGCAGCAGCAGCCATCAATGATCTGTCATACAGCAGGATGATACATGGTCTCAAGGAATTAAATATATCCATAAACAGGAAGGTCCTTGCAGATATGGCCATCAATGATCCCACTGGTTTTGCAAGATTGGCCGGGATGGCTAAGGAGAGGATTGCGGTCCCTGCCTAATTTGGTCTTTGTAGGGGGCGACGCAAGCCCCTATAATAATCCTTCGACTGATATCTCAAACAGAGAACAGGGCATATTGATCTGCCAATTTTCCAATACCTGGGGATGTATCTCACCTATAATCCCGATCTCCACCCCGTCAACAATCACCTGCCCTACCCTGCCTTCCATGAATGAGGGATGGGCGGCCGGCCTGAGTTGATAGTCCCGGCCTGTATAGTAAAAAAGGAGATCAAGGTGTGAGTGTATACCGGAGAAATTTGCCTGCGGATGGGCAATCACGGCAGTAAGCCTGTTTTCTGTGCGGCTCCCCATCATCTCTTTTTCATCTAATATTCCTACCTCCCCCAGCTCAAAGACCATATGGGGATAGAAGGCCCCGGAGCTTGATGACTCAACCTTAAGGAGAGAGGGTATAATGGAATTTCGGACCGCTGAGCAGCTCATAGACATCGCATTCTCAATCTCAATCAATCTCCCATCGGCTATTTCCATCTTCCTGAGCTGCTCATCACCGGATGATAGTATATTTGTAATCACCTCCTGAAACCCGAATCCTACCATATACCCCCTCAGTCTGTCAGAGAAGGATTCTATCTCTGATAGACTCCCCACGGAAAATGTAGAGGGCATCAGGGGTCTGAAAGTAGAATAGCCCCTGCTTATAGCGTAATCCTCTACAAGATCAACGGTATGCATAATGTCGTCCCTGTAGGGAGGAACAGCAACCTTCATCCTCTTCCCCCTGGCGCTGACCGTATATCCGTATGCAGTTAAGGCCCTGACTATCTCCATCATGTCAAGACTGTCACCGAATACCTTTTCAAAATCCTCAAGCCTGACCTCCATCCCCTTTGACAGATCATAAGGGATAGAAAGGCTCCTCCCTGCCGTGGTATCAAAAGAATATTTTACCTGAACAGGCTCAATAGCCGCACCCCTGTCATCCAGATTTGCCGCGAGTATATTTAGTGTCAGCAGGATCATCCTGATGTCCGTGCCTGTGGCCTCCACAAATAGTTCACTTGTGCCGACCCTGACCTCTCCGATCTCCCGGCTGTTGATTATAGGCGGAAACGAAAGGACCTTCCCTTCATTATCGACAAAGACCGGATATCTTTCATGTCCCCTTAAAATCCCTCCATACTCTATCCCTTTAGGATGTCTTGATAGTATCTCATTAAGGTCCATTTCCTCCTCAAACCCTAGCGGGACAAACCTTACTTCGTCAGGCATTGCATCTTTATAATGAAGCGGGAATACTATCTTTTCCAGGTTATATATACCTATTGACACTACCTGTCTCTTCCGTCCAAAAATAGAGGACAGCCTCTCCTGAACCTGGATCAGCTGGGTCAGCATCTCATCATCCAGCGATACACCGCGCACAATAAACCCGCCTATGTATGGCCTTATATCCTTCATGCCCGCCGATACATTTATTGATACCTTCGATTTAGCCTTTTTATTAAAGAAGGAATATTCCTTGGGCGCCCCGGTCAGTCTTGCCTTTATCTGCCTTGCTATGCCTTCAGGGGACCAAAGATCCGGCCTGTTGCTGTCATTTAACTCTATCTTTAAGTCGTCCTGGCCGGGGTCGTACCCTTTTATCTCCCCCTTTACAAGGCCAAGGTATACCGCAAGATCATCAACGTTTATCTCGATCCCGCAAAGCCTGTCAAGGTCTCTCTTCTTAACTGTAATGGTCGGCATATCAGATCCTAACCCTCTTCGTCCTGATCATATCGAGATCCGTAGAAAACAGATCCCTGATATCCTCAATCCCTAGCGATATCATCGCCATCCTGTCCAACCCAAGCCCCCACGCAATCACAGGGACCCTTATGCCAAGGGGCATCGTCACCTCAGGCCTGAAAAGACCGGCGCCACCAAGCTCCATCCACCCAAGGCCCGGGTGCTTAACATGAAGCTCAACAGATGGCTCTGTAAATGGGAAATAGGCCGGGAGGAACCTGACATCCTTTGCGCCCGCCATCTTGACCGCGAAGAGTTCCAGAAGGCCGAGCAGCATCCTGAAGTTTATCTCCTCGCCCAACACAATCCCTTCTACCTGATAGAAATCAGGCGCATGCGTTGCATCTACCTGGTCATACCTGAAGCAGCGCGCAATAGAAAAGTATCTCCCCGGGATGCCCGGCTTTCCTGCCAGGGTCCTGGCCGACACCGCTGTTCCCTGACTCCTCAATATCAGGCGCCTGGCCCTCTCCATATCAAATTTGTATCCCCATCCCCTTGAACCTGTCTTCCAGCCGGCATTATGTGTCATGGCAACCTGCGAAAGATAGGGCTCATCTATCTCTTTTGAATATCCAGGTTTCTTTACAAAATAGACATCATGGATCTCCCTGGCCGGATGGAACTGGGGCATATAGAGTGCATCCATATTCCAGAACTCACTCTCAACTAAGGGTCCCCTCATCTCTACAAAACCCATTGCTACAAGCCTTGACTTTACCTGGTCTAGGAACTCCCTGTAGGGATGTTTTCTTCCGATACAGAGCCGTGGTGGCCTAAGCGATATATTGTATTTCCTGAAACTCTTTCCCCTCCATGACCCGTCCTTAAGCATCAAAGGGGTAAGCTGTGAGACCTCTTCTGCGGCAACAAGACCCTCTACATCTTTTAATAGATCTTCCTTGCCTCCGCTTATAGCGTATATCCGTCTCCTCTTCTCTATTATCTTAAACGGCTTCTCCCCCCCTCCCCTCTTGTTCGCGGTATATTCTTCGAGGTAGATCAACCTGATAGCTTCATTTTTTATTTTATCTTTTGGAATTGGATATTCCCTTTTATCCCTTCTGTTGCCATCAAGCTCTTTAATAAACTCCTGGATCATTAGAAATTTGATGGGATCATTCTGAGCAATCTCAATTATCCCACCCTGGCCAATCTTTATGGCACCTGACCCTCTTAATGCACCTATGGCAGAGCTAAGCTCTTCAGGTTCAAGCAAATCTGTCTCTTTTAGTTTCCCTATGGTCGGGCCTGGCTCATTCTTTGCCCAATCAAGTATCCTGATCTCAGGCAGCTTCTCATCGGCATATAAGATCCCGGTCTCCGTGAGGGCCACCATCTCGGTCACCTTTTCTTCTACCTGCTCTATTATTCCCTTTGCCTGGAGCCAGCCCATGGCCATAGAGACCTGCGATTCCATAAGTCCGGTCAGCTCGCCGATCCTATCTTCCGGCAATCTCCGGTTATTTATAAAGGCCCGCAGGACCTTTATCTCAAATGGATGCATCCCTTCCAGTATCTTCTTAGTATCTGTCATAATTTTCTCAAAATCGTTATTTAAGCAGCACTAAGATACACGTAAGGCTGATTTTTTGTCAATGGCCTGGATGCACGGCAAGGCCCAAGCAGGGCGTATTGCAATACGCCCTGCTTGAAGTAAGCTATACAGTATGCTATATTTATTGAGTAAACGTTTAATTAACCATGAATACAGATAAAAGACCAAGACAGGAAAAGGCAGCAATGAGGAGGGAAGAGATCCTCAGTGCAGGCCTGAGGCTTTTCTCGGAGAGGGGTTACCATGCCACAAGCATAAGGACTATCGCAAGGACAGTGGGTATCACCGAGGGACTTATCTATCACTACTTCGAGGGCAAGGAGGATCTGCTAAAAGAGATCGTCGAGAGATCAAACAGGGAGAATAAAGTCGAGATACTGGAGATACCAGACGGTCTTCCGATATATGACGCCCTGAAGTTAATCGGATATTCCTTTTTTGAAAGACTCTCAAGGAGCAAGGAAATATTCAGGCTGATGATAGGCGAATCACACCTCTTCGAGAAGGAAGGAAAGATCTTCTTCCCGAAGATGATCTATGAAAACGGGATGAAGAACATGGGTAGGTTCTTAAAGAAAAGGATGGATCAAGGGGAGTTAAAAAGGAGGGATCCGGTTCTTGCCGCAAGGCAGTTTATGGGGAGCCTGGTATCGTTCTTTATATTTCAGGAGATCCTCTCGGGCAAGAGGGTGGTTAATGTTGAGCCCGGAAAATTCCTTAACCTAAGCATAAAGATCTTTCTCGAAGGGATGTCAAAGGGATAAAATGAAGAGCTTTTTATTGAGGGGCATAATAATATTTGTGGCGATAGCGGGTATCGGCCTGTATTTCCTCAACGGACACCAGGAGCAAAAGGCAGAAATCCAGGGTGCGGCAATAATCGAGGCCACAGAGGTAAACCTGTCTTCGCAGATCCCTGGGAGGATTATCGATATCAAGTATAAGGA